>NZ_JAHGAD010000015.1:0-177512 GCF_030248375.1 Vibrio sp. B181a
AATCGGGAATCGGGAACATGATGCTCCGAGGGATAGTTTTGAAAGTAAAGTTGAAAAACGAACGGACGCCTGTATTAGCAACGCACTTTCTTAGCCTTATCTATGTAAACCTCAAAACTAACAACTCTTGCACGAAACGACTAAAGCGCACTTCCCGGTTTCCACCTTTCAAAGCAAAGCTTTCCCGAAGCACCAGCGCTCATAAACAAAAAGGGAGTCGCGTTAACGACTCCCATTCTTAATCTTATCTAGATAAATCTAGAGCTAACGTCTCTTGTGAGAAACGACTAACGTGCGCTCCTCGATTCCCGACTCTCGAAGCGAAGCGTTCCCGAAGCGTTAGCGCTCTACAAACTTCTAGCCCAGATTCTCTAAGCCCCACTTATACAGTGCATTTTTCTTTAGGCTGTAGATTTCTGCAGCAAGTGCCGCAGCTTTCTTCAATGGCAGCTCTTTCGTCAATATGCCCAGCGTACGGGTTGCTTCATCTGGCAACGTATCTTCAGTTGAATCGCGGTGGCCGTGGATAAGCAGAACCATCTCACCGCGCTGTTGGTTATCATCGCTTTTTACCCACTCAATCAGTTCGCCTAACGGCATTCCCTGAATGGTTTCAAAGGTTTTGGTTAGCTCTCGCGCCAAGACAACTTCTCGTTCTGGACCAAGAACGTCTAACATATCTTGTAGAGAGTCTAAAATGCGATGCGGTGATTCATAGAAGATACAAGTGCGTTCCACTGACGCAATTTCCAAGAACTTATCTTTACGGCCTTTGCTTTTCGGTGGTAGAAAGCCTTCAAAACTGAAGCGATCAGAAGGTAAGCCCGATGCACTTAACGCTGTGATGACCGCACACGCACCAGGAAGAGGCACAACTCTTACGCCCGCTTGACGACATTTTGTTACCAAGTGGTATCCTGGATCGCTTATTAGCGGCGTACCTGCGTCAGACACCAATGCAATTGACTGACCTGATAGTAGCTTTTCAACTAAAACTTGCGCCTTTTGCTGCTCATTATGATCGTGTAGCGCGAAAGTTTTGGTTTGAATATTGAAGTGAGACAGTAATTTGCCCGTATGTCGAGTATCCTCAGCGGCAATGATGTCCACATTCGACAGAACTTCGATAGCACGTTGTGTGATATCCGCTAAATTTCCGATTGGAGTCGGTACGATGTAGAGAGTTGGCCCCTCATTCGGCAACTTATTTTTATCTGTCATTTGTTTACCATCACTTCAACGATTAATATAGAGACAATTTTGTACAAAATTATAGAGAACTCACGGCAATGATGAACCATAAGAGACTCAGTGTACCACGCTTACTCACTCCTGTTGCACTGGCAATTACGCTCGCAGCCTGTTCTTCAGGCCCGCGACAACCAGACAGCGTAGACATTACACTTGAGCCGACACAGTCTGTTCAGAACTACATGATTCAAGCGGATAGCACCGAAGGCAGCTTGCAAAACGACTGGTTGATCATGGCGACCAAAGCAGCCATCCAAGCAAACGAATTGGATCAAGCTGAACTGCTGATCAAACGTCTTTCTCGTCAACAATTGACCGAAGTTCAACAAGCCGAGTGGCAATTAGCCCGTGCGACCATACAGCAAAAGCAAGGCAATTACTCTCAATTGCTACAAACACTGAACTTTAAACCTTGGTGGAAACTACCGAGCGAACAGTGGAAAGACTATTATGAGCTGCGTGCGGATGCTTACCAAAGCTTGAACCAACCATTCGAAGCAAACCGCCAGCTAGTCGCACAAGGTCAATATGCTTCGTCTGCCGAGCAACGTGAAATCTCTAGCCGTATTTGGATGAACTTTGGCAGCTACTCAGAGAGCGAACTGACATCACTGCAAACCGAACCAAACGAAGATGTGCTTGATGGCTGGTTACAGCTAGCTATTTATGCAAAGACGCTTTCAAGTAATATTCCTCAGCTGAAAAACACCCTTGAGCGCTGGCTAAGTGAAAACCCTTCACACCCAGCAGCCGTTTACACACCCGCTGAAATCCAAAACATCTTGTCGTTAGAAATCGTTAAGCCAAACAACACGGCGTTACTGTTGCCTCTAACGGGTAAGTTTGCTCCGCAAGCTCAGTTGATCCGTGATGGCTTCATTTTTGCGATGATGAACGATGACATGCGCGAGCCGAGCGCAACCTTAACAGTCATTGATACCCACGCTTACAGTGCGGATCAAATCAAGCAACGCCTGATCAACGAGAACATCGATTTTGTTGTGGGTCCTCTGCAAAAAGAAAACGTAGAGAAACTACAAGCGACCTTGGATGGTTCTGAAACTGGCGTAAAAATCCCAGCTCTTGCATTGAACATTCCTGAAGACGTTCAACCGGGTACTGACATGTGTTACTTAGCACTGTCTCCAGAGCAAGAAGTGGCGCAAGCGGCAAAGTACTTGTTCAATCAAGGCTACCAATTCCCAATGATTTTGGCACCGAACGGTGCTTACGGTCAGCGCGTGGTTGAAGCGTTTAATGAAGAATGGCGCAAGTACAGCTCAAACAAAGTGGCTTCAAGCTATTTTGGTGACAAACGCCAACTACAGAAGAACATCAACAACGTATTTGGCCTACAAGAAAGCCAACAGCGTATCGCACAAATGCAGTCTCTGATGCGCATTTCATTAGAAAGCCCACCACGTAGCCGTCGTGATGTGGATGCGGTTTACATTGTTGCTCGTAGCTCTGAGCTAACGCTAATCAAGCCATTTATTGAAGTGGCGATTAACCCTGATGCTAAACCACCGAAGTTGTTCTCTAACTCACGCAGTAACAGCGGTGGTGCAACGTACGAAGATCTTTCTGGCGTAGCATACAGCGACATTCCAATGTTGATTAACCCAGATCCAACCATCGCGGCAGAAATGAATGAGCTATGGCCAGATCAATCCAACATGGAAAAACGTCTTGAAGCGCTTGGTATGGATGCATACAAGCTGATCGGTGAGCTACCACAAATGAAGCTTCTGCCAGGTTACTCGGTTAGTGGTCAAACTGGTGTGCTAAGCATCAACAACAATTGTGTTGTTGAGCGTGAGCTAGACTGGGCTGAGCGTGGGGCTCTTTAGTAAGCGACAAATTGGTAATCAATACGAAACCCTGGCGAAGCAGTATTTGAAGCGCCAGGGTTTGCGCTTTTTAGATCAAAATTTTCTGACTAAAGTCGGCGAAATTGATTTAATCTTCCAACAAGGTGAAACTATCGTCTTTGTTGAGGTCAAATATCGTAAGAATGATAGCTTTGGCTCAGCAGCAGAAATGGTCACCCGCGCAAAAATGCGTAAACTAGTCAAAACAGCCCAAATTTGGCTAAGCCAGCAAAAACGCTCGGCGTACAATATCGATTATCGGTTTGATGTGGTCGCCATTCACGACAGTGGTCGAGACATCAACTGGATACAAAATGCAATCTCTGAAGGATAAACGATGCTAGACAGCATTAAAGACAGTTTTACAGAAAGTATTCAAATTCAAATTGCGGCAGCAGAAGCGCTGCCAGATGCCATCACTCACGCCGCTCAAGCAATGGTGTCGAGCCTACTCAATGGCAATAAAATCCTATGCTGTGGCAACGGTGGCAGTGCCTCGAACTCGCAACAGTTTGTCTCTTGCCTTTTGAACCGATTCGAAACTGAACGCCCTAGCCTACCAGCAATGGCTTTAACAGCAGACAACACAACATTGACTGCGGTAGCGAACGATTACCACTACCAAGAGATCTTCTCTAAGCAAGTACGCGCATTTGGCCAACCTGGTGACATCCTTCTGGCAATTTCGACCAGCGGTAACAGCAAGAACGTCACCAAAGCAATGGAAGCGGCGGTAACACGTGACATGACCATCATTGCTCTAACAGGTAAGGATGGCGGTGAGATGGCCGGCCTGCTTGGCGAGAATGATGTTGAAATTCGAATCCCATCACATCGCACAGCGCGCATTCACGAAGTACACATGGTGACACTTCACTGCCTGTGTGATCTAATCGACCAAGTACTTTTCCCAGCTCACGAAGAATAACTGAATTGAGAGTTTAGAATTATGATACGTAGTCTTGTCATTTTATGTGCCGCGCTCAGCATGAGCGGCTGTGCAGGTTTGTTTATTGCAGGTGCAGCCACTACGGCTAATATCGTCACGGATACCCGTACCACCAAAGAAATTTGGCAAGACAACAACATTGAATTCGAAGTCGCAGCGATCGGGAATAAAGCACCTTTTAAAGGAAAAGCACGCGTCGTTGCTAGCTCATACAATGGCACCGTAGTCCTAATGGGCCAAGCTCCTACTCAAGACTTGATTAACGAGTTTGAAAACAAGGCTCGTGAAGTGAAAGGTGTGAAGAACATTCACAACCAAATCAAACAGAAAGAACCTCTCAGCGTCACACAAATCAGCAACGACAGTTGGATCACAACCAAAGTGAAGTCTGCGCTGCTGACGGACAGTGAGCTCAACGGTGTGAAAGTGAAAGTCATCACCGAAGACAGCGACGTGTTCCTATTTGGTTACGTAACACCAGCACAAAGCGAGAGAGCAACAGAGATTGCACGTAATATTTCTGGCGTGAAGCAGGTCGTCAAGGGCTTCCAGTATGGCGATGAAAAGCCGTTAGAAGTAGAAGAGCCAGAAGCAGCGAACTCTGAGACGGCAGTGACAGAAGAAGTCACTGTGAAAGAAATAGATGGACAAGCAAACTAAGCCATTGGCATCAGGTGACGGCAACAACTTCAGTGGCTAGCCGTTTCATTGCTTGAATCGAAAAAATAGGTAAGAAAAAAGCAGCGTATTCACGCTGCTTTTTTTATTTGATAACTCGTAAGCTTGGTCTGCCTTTCGGGCGAGGCGCTTCTTCCTCTTCAGACTCCGAGTCCACGCTTTCTGATTCGTCACTCACGGTAGTGAAAGTCGGCGATTGTTCTTCTTCAACAATGCCTTCTTCTTCAATGTGAGTGTACGCTTCTTCCGGTTCAAACATGGTGCCTGCGCCATTCTCACGTGCGTAAATCGCTTGTACAGCGTACACAGGCACGATCACTGAATGTGGGCGACCACTAAAGCGGGCATGGAAGGTAATCGCATCATTACCCAACTCAAGTTGACCAACAGCACGTGGAGCAATATTCAGAATGATTTGACCATCTTGAATAAACTCAACTGGTACACGCACACCTGGCATAGTTGCATCTACAACCAAGTGCGGAGTTAAGTCGTTGTCTACTAGCCAATCGTAAAATGCGCGAAGCATGTACGGGCGGCGAGCAGTCATTTTTGCAATATCCATAACGTGTTATCTGAGCCGCTTAGCGAACTAGGCGCATTTCACGTTCAGCTTCAGTTAGAGATGCAAGGAATGAATCACGTTCAAATACGCGGTTCATGTAAACTTTGATCTCTTTTGAACCAGGGCCTACAAGCTCGATACCTAGTTGAGGCAGACGCCACAATAGTGGAGCTAGGTAACAATCGATTAGGCTGAACTCTTCACTCATGAAGTACTCGTACTCAGCAAAGATTGGTGCAAGAGTCAGAAGATCATTACGTAGTTTAGTACGTGCTTTTTCTGATTCTTCAGCGTTACCCTTAACAACTTTTTCAGCGAGTGAGTACCAGTTGCGTTCAATACGGTACATCATCAGACGGCTGTTACCACGAGCAACTGGGTAAACAGGCATTAGAGGTGGATGAGGGAAACGCTCGTCCAGGTACTCCATGATGATTTTTGAATCGTAAAGAGCTAGCTCACGGTCAACAAGAGTTGGCACTGATTTGTATGGGTTTAATTCAACAAGCTCAGCAGGAAGGTTAGCTTCATCAACAAGCTCAACTTCAACACTTACGCCTTTTTCAGCTAGTACGATGCGAACCTGATGGCTATACAAATCTGATGCACTTGAGAAAAGAGTCATCACAGAACGTTTATTGGCAGCTACAGCCATGGAGCCCTCCAGTACACTTACAAATAAAAATAATGGAGGCTAAGCCTCCATTATCCATCAATTAAAATTGGGAATTAGCACGGTATGATAGCACAATTAATGCACATCACGCCAATACTCTTTCTTGAGCATCACGACAACGATAGTTAATAGAACTAGGAAGCCCATAACCCACCAACCAAGCGCATGACGTTCAAGTTGAACTGGGTCACCTGAGTAAACTAGGAAGTTCACTAGGTCACCAACGGCTTTGTCGTATTCGCCAGAGCTTAGCTCACCCGTACCGTTAGTTTCAGTACCAACAACCACTTGTACTTCTTCACCGTCCACAACTTTCGTGCCGTAAACTGGCGTCGGGATACCTTGAAGCTCTTCAAGAACGTGTGGCATACCAACACTTGGGAAAACAATGTTGTTCACGCCGAATGGACGAGATGGATCAACATAGAAAGAGCGCAGGTAAGTGTACAGCCAGTCTGCACCACGAACTCGAGCAACCAGTGTTAGATCCGGTGGCGGAGCACCAAACCAATCGCCCGCTTGCTTCGCAGGCATCGCGTTCACCATTAGGTCACCGATTTTCGCTTCAGGGTCAAAAATCAGGTTTTCCTTCATTAGGTCAGCAGGAATATCCAAGTCTGTCGCTACTCGCTCGTAACGCTGGTATTGCGTTGAGTGACAAGCAAAACAGTAGTTCATGAATAGCTTCGCACCGTTTTGCAGCGAAGCTTTATCCGATAGGTCCACGTTCGCTTTGTCTAGCGGTACGTTGGCACCCGCTGCCATCGCTAGAGATGGCAACATAGCAAATAGAATTACAATCCACTTCTTCATTTGAATGTCACCCTCTCTGGTAATGGTTTGGTTGCTTCATTTTTGCTGTAGAAGAACAGCAGTACAAAGAACATGAAGTAACACAAGCTAAAGATCTGAGACAGAATTGTGTACAGCGGCGTTGCCGGCAGTGCACCCAAAATACCCAGAGCGATAAAGGCGATAGTGAACTGAACAATATTCAACAGGTGAAGTTTGCTACGGTAACGGTATGAACGTACTTTACAACGGTCCAACCAAGGTAGAACAAACAGTACTGCGATTGACGCACCCATTAGGATTACACCCAATAGTTTGTCTGGAACCGCACGCAAGATTGCATAGAACGGCGTGAAGTACCATACAGGAGCGATGTGCTCAGGTGTCTTCAGCGGGTTTGCAGCTTCAAAGTTAGGCGGCTCAAGGAAGTATCCACCCATCTCTGGGTTAAAGAACAGCACGTAACAGAAGAAGAACAAGAAGCCAGCGACACCAACCAAGTCCTTAACCGTACCGTAAGGGTGGAAAGGAATAGAGTCGATGATGTCGTATTTCTTCGTGTAGTAATCGTGGAACTTGAATTGCGTTTCGTAATCGTCGCCCATTGAGCCTTTTGGTAGCTTAGTCTCGATACCATCTGGGTTGTTAGAACCAACTTCGTGTAGCGCCAATACGTGTAGCACGACAAGAAGAAGTAGCACGATAGGCAATGCAATAACGTGTAGTGCGAAGAAACGGTTCAACGTTGCACCAGAGATGATGTAGTCACCACGGATCCAAAGCGTTAGGTCATCGCCAATAACAGGAATCGCACCAAACAGAGAAATGATTACCTGAGCACCCCAGTAGGACATCTGGCCCCATGGTAGTAGGTAGCCCATAAATGCTTCTGCCATCAGAACCAAGAAGATCAACATACCGAAGATCCAAAGTAGCTCGCGAGGCTTTTGGTATGAACCGTAGATCAGACCGCGGAACATATGCAGGTAAACAACGACGAAAAACGCTGACGCGCCAGTTGAGTGCATGTAGCGCAGCAACCAACCGTAATCAACATCACGCATGATGTATTCGATAGAAGCAAACGCGCCGTCACCAGAAGGAACGTAGTTCATCGTTAGCCAAATACCCGTCAGGATTTGGTTAACCAGTACCAACATTGCCAGAGAACCGAAAAGGTACCAAAAGTTGAAGTTCTTAGGCATTGGGTATTCAGACAAATGCTTTTTGTAAGCATTCATCGCGGGAATTCGTTTTTCAACCCAGTCTAATAGTGCTTGCATTATGCGTCTCCCTCATCAACACCGATCATGAGCTTCGTATCACTCAAGTACATGTGCTTAGGAACCACAAGGTTCAGAGGTGCAGGAACACCTTGGAACACTCGACCAGCCATATCAAACTTAGAGCCGTGACATGGACAGAAGAAGCCAGACTTAACGCCTTGTACTTGCTCTGAGAAGGTGTCAGGTAGATAGGTTGGTGAACAACCTAAGTGAGTACAGAAGCCAACTGCCACGAAATACTCAGGTTTGATCGAACGATGCGCGTTCTGAGCATAAACTGGCTGTTGTTCCATTTCCGATTGTGGGTCACGAAGCTGTCCGTCGATGTTCTTTAGGTTATCCACCACTTCTTGAGTGCGACGTACAACCCATACAGGCTTACCTTGCCACTCAACACGAACCATCTGACCGGCTTCGATTTTACTGATATCCACTTCCACCGGTGCACCCGCAGCTTTTGCTTTGGCACTCGGATTCCATGATTTGATAAAAGGCACGGCGACGGCAGCTGCCCCTAATCCACCAACAACTGCCGTTGTAGCGGTTAGAAAACGCCTGCGACCGTTATTTAAAGGCGCGTTGCTCATCCAAACATTCTCCCATTTGCTCCCTTTGGATCGTTATTATTCCGCTTATAAGAGCATGGCTAACAAATAATGAATTTAGTTCTATTTATTGGGGGGAAATGATAAAGAAAACCCTACTTTTTGACAAGATAAAGCTACCTTTTTGTAACAATTGTGAGGCAAATCGCTCACGCCGTCACAAAAGCGGCAAAATTATAAAAAATAGATGTGATTTGTAACAAGAAAGCGAAACGAAGAATGGCTAGAAATAGGATAAAAAGCCTTGTATTCCGGCTGTTTTCAGTCAATTACGTAGAAAGATCTTTCAAGAATGTGAAGGTACTCTCCACTTTTGTTATCTCAGTTTTGTAGCACGAAGAAAACCAGAAAACATGCAGATAAAGCGATCAAATGTTGCGAGGATATTAAGTAAGAAAGTGAAAGCAAACGCGAGAAGAAAAACGGACTTTTTCAAGCTTTAGAAAAACAAAAAGCTCGGCATATAGCCGAGCTTTGGTACACAGTATCCAGAGTAACTCTGGACCAGCATAATTTCCGATAAGAGGAAATTAACGCTTAGAGAACTGTGGACGACGACGTGCTTTACGTAGACCAACTTTCTTACGTTCAACGCAACGAGCGTCACGAGTAACGTAGCCAGCTGCACGTAGAGTAGGACGTAGAGACTCATCGTATTCCATAAGAGCGCGAGTGATACCGTGACGGATAGCACCTGCTTGACCAGAAATACCGCCACCTTTAACAGTAACGTATAGGTCTAGCTTCTCAGTTAGTTCAACTAGCTCAAGAGGTTGTTTAACAACCATGCGAGAAGTTGGACGACCGAAGTACTCATCAAGGCTACGCTTGTTGATTACGATGTTGCCGCTGCCTGGTTTGATGAAAACACGCGCAGCTGAGCTTTTGCGACGGCCAGTGCCGTAGTATTGATTCTCTGCCATTTTCGAAATCCCCAATTAGATGTCTAGTACTTGTGGTTGTTGAGCAACATGGTTGTGCTCAGCGCCCGCGTAAACTTTAAGCTTACGGTACATAGCACGGCCTAGAGGACCACGTGGAAGCATGCCTTTAACTGCAAGCTCAAGAGCCATCTCAGGTTTACGATCGATCAGCTTTTCAAAAGTGATAGATTTTAGACCACCTGGGAATTCAGAGTGACGGTAGTACACTTTGTTCTTAGCTTTGTTACCAGTTACAGCAACTTTCTCAGCGTTGATAACGATGATGTAATCACCAGTGTCAACGTGAGGAGTGTATTCAGCTTTGTGTTTGCCACGTAGGCGAGATGCAATTTCACTTGCTAGACGACCAAGAGTTTTACCCTCTGCGTCTACAACGTACCAGTCGCGTTTTACAGTTTCTGGTTTAGCAACGAAAGTTTTCATGCTAATAATAACCCGTTAATTAAAATTTAAACTTTAAGGAACACCCAATAGTGCTCCCACACTGTCTAAGAGCCCAGTCATCACCCCTTCGAGTCGTTGGTTCTCTCGACCTTCTATGTCGAAATAACTTCGATAATCAGGTCTGCAGTAACGGTGGGTCGCAGGATTATAGAGAAGAGCGAAGAAAAAATCACCTTTTTTTGCGTTAAATCACGAATTTTTTCTTCACTTTTTTAAGATGAGTTGCTGATTTTTACGCCAGATGCTCTCTAGCGAGGTATTCGTGGCTTTGCATCTCGGTCAATCGAGACAGACAACGTTTAAACTCAAATTCCAACTGCCCTTGCGTATAAAGGGATTCCATCGCCACTTCTGCAGAAATAATCAGTTTGACGTTACGCTCGTAGAACTCGTCCACCAACGCAATAAAGCGTCGCGCGGCATCATCTATCTTACGATCCATCTGCTTTACGTCTGCCAGCAATACCGTGTGGTAGATACGAGATAATTCAATATAGTCATTCTGACTACGGGGCGTTTGGCATAGTTGCTCAAAAGAAGCATGTAGCACGCCATCACTAGCTTCAATCACCGCCACTTCGCGATGGTTAATTTCAATGCTGTTTGCTGCAACTTTTCTTTCACCAATCAGTTGGTGGTAATACTTATTAAGGTTGACGGAGGCTTGTTCATCCAGCGGGTAATGGTAGATTTCCGCTTGTTGCAGAGTGCGTAAACGGTAATCCACCCCACTGTCGACATTGAGCACATCACAGCGCTGAACGATCATATTTATCGCAGGTAAAAAACGGGCTCGTTGCAAGCCATTACGGTACAGGTTTTCTGGCTCAATGTTCGAGGTTGCGACCAAAATCATTTGGCGCTTAAACATCTCTTGTAGCAAAGTCGCCAAGATCATCGCATCGGTAATATCCGAGACAAAGAACTCGTCGAAACAGACAATATCCGCCTCTTTTTTGAATAAATCAGCGACTTTCGAGAGCGGATTTTCCACTTCTCCAAGGCGTTTGAGCTCATCGTGCACACGATACATAAAACGGTGAAAATGCACTCGCATCTTTCTTTCCGTCGGCAAAGCATCAAAAAACGCATCCATTAAATAGGTTTTACCTCGCCCTACTCCGCCCCAAAAATATAACCCTTTTGGTGGCTCTGGCATTTCTGGCTTTTTACCGAGAAGTTTCTGCCAAGTGCTAAGCTGTGGAATAGGTGCAGACTGAAATTCTGCAATCGCATGGTAGAGTTTATCTAAAGCAACGACAGCGTTATATTGGGCTTCATCACGCTGGAATCCATGCTCTGCTATGTCTTGTTGGTATCGTTGTAATGGTGTCATGGCATTGAGTCGTATCAGAGGTACAGAGAAAATTTGTCACCTCGGGGACAGCTTTGAGAATAGAGAGAAGTGGATATCAGTCCCCGAAAACATACCGCTATTTTTCTTTATCGGCTGTTCAAGCCATAGTAACATGGACAAGCACCGCGTGTAACTAAGTAGTAAAAGACTTGTTAAAACAACTATAAGGAGCAGTTATGCCTTGGATTTATGCCATTGTGGGTTTGCTGGTCGGTACAATCGTTGGCGTAGTCATTAGTCGACTAACCACCCCCGAATACAAAAAACAAAAGTCTGTGCAAAAAGAACTCGAAGCAGCCAAGTTTGAACTAGAGCAACAACGTCAAGAGCTCGTCGATCACTTTGCACAAACTGCAGAAATGTTGGATACCTTAGGTAAAGATTACACTAAGCTATACCAACATATGGCGAAAACGTCTTCAGAACTTCTACCCAACTTGCCTGAGCAAGATAATCCGTTTGATAAGAAGACAGCAATGTCGACTGAATCGATCGAAGAAGACCAATCAGACGTCAGCGAACAACCGAAAGACTATGCCAACGGCGCAACCGGTCTTTTGAAGGATCAGGAAAAAGAAATCATCGACGCACCAGAAGCTGTCACGGCTAAAGCGTCTTAATCCCCCCCTTTCCTACCTAACTGGGTCAATACATACGCATTTCTTATCAATTTGTATTGACCCTTTTTGAACTTTTCTTAAGCAACTCATCTCTAACTTTCAGTGACCTGCCACCCCGTTTCGATTGTCCTAATTAATACATACATAATTAATGGTTAGGATGTTTCTTTTTGGCAGACCTGTTTTTCAAGAGGAGTTATTGGATGAAAAAGCCATTGCTTGCGTTAACCGTTCTTTCTTTAAGCTTGGGTTCAATCATCACCCCAGTTACCGCAACCGCGGCACTTCCACTTAGTGTGGATGGGGAGCAGTTACCTAGTCTTGCCCCTATGCTCGAAAAAGTCACCCCTGCAGTTGTGAGCATTGCGGTGGAAGGGAAACAAGTGCAAACCAGCCGTATCCCGGAGCAGTTTCAGTTCTTCTTTGGCCCTGAATTCCCAACAGAGCAGACCCGAGAGCGCCCATTTAGAGGTTTAGGTTCTGGTGTCATCATTGATGCGAAAAAAGGCCAAATCGTCACAAACTACCACGTGATTAAAGGCGCGGATGAAATTCGTGTCCGCTTGTACGATGGTCGTGAGTATGACGCTGAATTAGTCGGTGGCGATGAGATGTCAGATATCGCGCTGCTTAAACTCGAAAAAGCCAAAGACCTAACACAAATTAAAGTCGCTGATTCAGACTCTCTTCGTGTCGGTGACTTTACTGTGGCGATCGGTAACCCATTTGGTTTAGGCCAAACGGTCACATCCGGTATTGTATCGGCACTTGGTCGAAGCGGCTTGAACGTCGAGAACTTTGAAAACTTCATCCAGACCGATGCCGCAATTAACAGCGGTAACTCAGGCGGCGCTTTGGTTAACCTTAACGGTGAACTGATCGGCATCAACACGGCAATTCTTGGTCCAAATGGCGGTAACGTGGGTATTGGTTTTGCCATTCCGTCCAACATGATGAAGAACTTAACCGATCAGATCTTAGAATTCGGTGAAGTGAAACGCGGCATGCTCGGTGTTCAAGGGGGCGAAGTGACCTCAGAGCTTGCTGAAGCACTGGGTTATGAGTCAAGCAAAGGCGCTTTCGTCAGCCAAGTGGTACCCGACAGCGCGGCAGATAAAGCAGGCCTGAAAGCAGGTGACGTGATTGTTTCTGTGAACGGTAAAGCGATTGATACCTTCTCTGAGCTTCGTGCAAAAGTCGCAACGCTTGGTGCTGGTAAAAAAATCACACTTGGCGTGATCCGCGATGGTAAGCAAAAATCTTTCGATGTAACGTTAGGTGAATCAACGAATGTGAAAGCGAAAGCGGAAACACTGCATGAAGGCCTAAAAGGTGCAGAGCTAAGTAACACCACGCCAAGTGACAAGATCCAAGGTGTGAAGGTCACTAGCGTTGCGGAGAACTCTCCTGCAGCTCAATACCAGCTAGCACAAGATGACATCATTATTGGTGTGAACCGTAAACGCGTGAAGAACCTTGCCGAACTGCGTGCGATTGTTGAAAAGCACAAAGGTGTGCTGGCAATCAATGTTCAACGTGGTGATCGCACGGTTTACTTGGTTATCCGTTAACAGGGCTAAGTGATAAGCCAATCACACAAACAGAAGCGAAGGAATGGCGTCCGTCATTTAATTCGTGATGACACTCGAACGCTTTGCTTATGTCATGGTTTTTTAAAAGGGCAGGACGATCACGTCTTGCCCTTTTGTTATTTTTAAATGTAATGCTATCCTTCAGTTTTCTATGCCAATTGGGCGCTCAATCATGGAGAGGTTATGCTTAGCTTTTTGTTACGTTCTGTCTTTTTAGGCTTAGCAACTGCCGTCATTGTATTACTCGCCGTTCCATCTTTGCGCAGCAATGTCATCCCAACCGCGCTTGTTGATCCACAACCAAGCAACATCGCGTCACTCGAGGTGTCTTTTAACCAAGCGGTAAGAAAGGCAGCGCCCGCGGTAGTGAATATCTACAGCCGTAAGTATGTGGAAAATGACCGCAGCAAGCTTTCAACTCAAGGCTTGGGCTCTGGCGTTATTGTTAGCGAAAAAGGCTACATCATTACTAACTACCACGTAGTGGCTCAAGCTGACCAAATCGTGGTTGCGCTACAAGATGGCCGCGTCGCTGCAGCTCAATTGGTTGGTACTGATAAGCGTACGGACATTGCGATCCTACGTGTCGAAGGTTCTAACCTTCCTGTTATCCCACTCAATCCAGAATACAAACCTCGAGTTGGTGATGTCGTCCTAGCAATTGGCAACCCGTACAATTTAGGTCAAACCACCACATTCGGTATTATCTCCGCAACCGGTCGTTCGTCGATCAGTGATGGTCGCCAAGCCTTTATCCAAACCGATGCAGCAATCAACGAAGGTAACTCCGGTGGCGCTTTGGTCAATACGCAAGGAGAACTGGTTGGCATCAATACCGCTTCTTTCCAGCAAGCGACCGATCTTGAAACCTACGGTATTTCTTTTGCTATCCCCGCCCCTCTGGCAAACAAGATAATGCAGAAGATCATTGCTGATGGCCGCGTAATCCGAGGCTATATTGGCATTGATGGCCAAGATATTAATGCAGTAACTGCTCGCTTATTAGGTAACGAACACATTGGTGGCATCGTGGTGTTAGGCATTGACCCGAATGGTCCTGCGAGTGATGCTGGTTTTGAGAAACAAGACATCATCATCAGTATTAACGGTACGAAAGTTCAAGGAAGGCAAAGCGTGATGGACATCGTCACTGACTTACGTCCGGGCACCTCCGTCGATGTTGGCATTATCCGCAAGGGTAAAGAAATGAACTTAAAAGTCACCATCGCCGAAGACAAACAAGAAGCATAAAAAAATCCCAGCCATTGGCTGGGATTTTTATTTGTGCGTTATTCGCTATCGCTTGGCTCTTCTGAAACCTCAGGACTTCCGCCCATCTCAATTTCAATTCGTGTTACGCGTTGTAAACCACGTGGCAGTAAGCTGCCTCGACGTCCGCGTTCACCACGGAAGTTCTCAAGGTCAGCAGGTTTCAAGCCTAGTTTACGCTTACCTGCATACAAGGTTAGAGACGCGCCTTGTGGCAGAGCCATCAAGTGAGAAAGCACCTCTTCACGCTCTTTCGCCTTCGCCGCTGGAATGTTGATGATCTTGTTACCCTTACCTTTCGCCAATTGCGGTAGGTCTTTAATTGGGAACAACAACATACGACCTTGGTTGGTAATCGCTAAAATTTCATCCGAATCCAAATCAGCAATCGTCTTCGGTGTCATCACCTCAGAGTTGGCCGGTAACGTCACCAATGCTTTACCGCTGCGGTTCTTCGATAACAAGTCTGAGCCTTTACATACAAAGCCGTAACCCGCATCAGAACCCACCAGCCATAATTGCTCTTCTTCACCCATGATCACTTGGCGAATATTGCTGCCCGCAGTGATATTCAAGCGACCAGTAATCGGTTCACCTTGGCTTCGTGCTGACGGTAGTGAATGCGACTCAAGTGAGTAGCTTCGGCCATCACTGCCAAAGAATACCGCTTGCTGGTTACTCTTACCGCGCGCGTGCGCTAGGTATTTATCACCAGACTTGTAGCTCAAGCCTTCTGCATCCACATCGTGACCTTTCGCATGACGAATCCAACCTTTCTCAGAAAGCACAACCGTGATTGGCTCGCTTGGTACTAGGTCGCGTTCAGTCAGCGCTTTTGCTTCTGCACGTTCAACCATTGGAGAACGACGATCATCGCCGTACTTCTCAGCGTCTGCTTTGATTTCTTTCTTCAGTAGTGTGTTCAGACGACGCTCAGAACCTAGCAGCTGTTCTAGCTTCTCACGCTCTTTTTCTAGCTCGTCTTGCTCACCACGGATCTTCATCTCTTCTAGTTTGGCTAGGTGACGAAGTTTAGTATCTAGAATCGCATCCGCTTGGATATCGGTAATGCCAAAGCGTTCCATCAGCACTGCTTTTGGATCGTCTTCAGTACGAATGATCTCAATCACTTCATCTAGGTTTAGGTAAGCAACCAACAAACCTTCCAAGATGTGTAGACGAGCCATGACTTTGTCTAGGCGGTGTTGTAGACGACGACGTACAGTCGTGCGACGGAACTCGATCCACTCAGACAGAATTTGAACCAGACCTTTAACTTGAGGACGGTTATCCAAACCAATCATGTTCAAGTTAACGCGGTAGCTGCGCTCAAGATCGGTTGAAGCGAACAAGTGGTTCATCAACAGATCGCAATCTACGCGGTTTGACTTCGGAACCACAACGATACGCGTCGGGTTCTCGTGATCCGATTCATCGCGAAGGTCGTCAACCATTGGCAGCTTCTTAGCGCGCATTTGGTTTGCGATTTGCTCAAGCAGTTTCGCACCTGATACTTGGTGTGGCAGAGAAGTGATAACGATATCTGAGCCTTCTTTGTGCCATACCGCGCGCATCTTGATGCTGCCACGGCCGTTACGGTAAATCTTCTCGATATCCGCTTGCGGCGAAATGATTTCTGCTTCTGTTGGGTAATCCGGCCCTTTAACGAACTGCATCACATCTGGCAGTTCCGCCTTCGGGTTGTCGATCAAATGAATGGTCGCATCCGCCACTTCACGAACGTTGTGAGGCGGGATATCTGTCGCCATACCAACCGCGATACCAGTAACACCGTTTAGCAGGATATGAGGCAGACGTGCAGGCAACATTTGTGGCTCTTTCATTGTGCCATCAAAGTTAGGTTGCCATTCAACCGTACCCTGACCTAATTCGCCCAGCAGTACTTCGGCAAACTTAGACAGTTTTGCTTCGGTGTAACGCATTGCCGCGAATGATTTCGGATCATCTGGCGCACCCCAGTTACCTTGACCGTCAACCAATGGGTAACGGTAAGAGAATGGCTGTGCCATCAATACCATCGCTTCGTAACATGCGGAGTCACCGTGCGGGTGGTATTTACCCAACACGTCACCAACGGTACGTGCAGATTTTTTGTATTTTGCTGATGCCGAAAGACCAAGTTCCGACATTGCGTAAATGATGCGTCGTTGAACCGGCTTCAAACCATCGCCAATGTATGGCAATGCGCGGTCCATGATTACGTACATCGAGTAGTTCAGATAAGCGTCTTCGGTGAACTTGCGCATTGGCAACTGTTCAACGCCATCGTAAGTAATTTCTGTAGACATCCGTTAAACCTCTGCCATATCGCCGTTGTTTTGTAGCCAAGAACGACGATCATCTGCTCGTTTCTTACCAAGCAGCATGTCCATCATTTCCATGGTCGCCGCCGAGTCATCAATAGTTAACTGAACCAGACGACGCGTGTTTGGATCCATGGTTGTTTCGCGCAACTGAAGTGGGTTCATCTCACCCAGACCTTTGAATCGTTGCACGTTGATTTTGGCTTTCTTCTTCGACAAGCGCTCTAGTACACCATCTTTTTCGTCATCGTCTAGGGCATAGAATACTTCTTTGCCACAGTCGATACGGTACAGAGGCGGCATCGCTACGTAGATATGACCGGCTTCAACCAGCGCACGGAAGTGACGAGTAAACAGAGCACACAATAGCGTTGCGATGTGCAGACCATCCGAGTCCGCATCGGCAAGGATACAGATCTTACCGTAACGCAGGCTGTCTAGGTTGTCGCTGTCTGGGTCGATACCCAAAGCAACTGAGATGTCGTGGACCTCTTGAGATGCAAGCACTTGGTCTGCAGAGACTTCCCACGTATTCAGGATTTTACCGCGCAATGGCATCACCGCTTGAAACTCACGATCACGTGCTTGTTTAGCAGAACCACCCGCCGAGTCACCCTCTACGAAGAAGATTTCGGTGCGGTTAAGGTCTTGTACAGAACAGTCGGTCAGTTTGCCTGGCAGTGCAGGACCTGATGCGACCTTCTTACGTACAACCTTTTTGCTCGCGCGCATACGACGGTGTGCGTTAGCGATACACACTTCCGCTAACTGTTCAGCCAGCTGCGGCTTTTCGTTCAACCAAAGGCTGAATGCGTCTTTTACGACACCAGAGACAAAGGCAGCCGTCTGACGAGAAGACAGACGCTCTTTGGTCTGACCGGCAAATTGCGGATCTTGAATCTTAACTGACAGAACGTAAGAACAGCGGTCGAAAACGTCATCACCCGTTAGCTTCACGCCGCGAGGCAATAAGTTACGGAATTCACAGAACTCACGCATTGCATCGAGCAAACCTTGGCGCAGGCCATTAACGTGCGTACCACCCTGTGCGGTTGGGATAAGGTTCACGTAACTTTCCGTGATCATCTCGCCGCCTTCTGGCTGCCAGATCACCGCCCAGTTTGCTGCTTCAGTTTCTGCTGAGAACTCACCAGTAAATGGTTCTTCAGGGAGAACTGGATAACCTTTCACACCTTCCGCTAGATAGTCTTTAAGACCATCTTCGTAGTGCCATTTGTAGTCTTTGTTGTTTACTTTATCGGTAAACGTAATCTCTAGACCCGGGCAAAGTACTGCTTTCGCACGTAGGTTATTCACCAAACGTGTTACCGAGAAGTTTGCAGAATCAAAGTACTTTGCATCTGGCCAGAAGTGTACACTGGTACCACGGTTGCGACGGCCACATGTGCCCGTAACCGTTAGGTCAGAAACCTTATCACCGTGTTCAAAAGCAATCTCATACACTTGACCGTCACGACGGACCGTCACTTCAACGCGCTTAGACAACGCGTTTACTACTGAGATACCTACACCGTGTAGACCACCAGAGAATTGGTAGTTCTTATTAGAGAATTTACCACCTGCGTGAAGCTTACATAGGATCAGTTCAACACCTGATACCTTCTCTTCTGGGTGGATATCAACAGGCATGCCTCGACCATCATCGATCACTTCTAGTGATTGGTCAGCATGTAGGATGACTTGTACTTTTGAGGCATGTCCGGCTAGCGCTTCATCGACACTGTTATCGATAACTTCTTGGCCCAAGTGGTTTGGGCGCGCTGTATCCGTATACATCCCTGGTCGGCGACGTACTGGCTCTAAGCCATTCAGTACTTCAATGGCACCAGCATTATATTGTTCAGTCATAATACGGAATTGTTCTCAAAGTTTACTTGTAACCCGAGCCCCGCGAATGTGCAGGCGTACTCGAGAAACGAAAAAGCTACCCCGTCTGCGTGCTTATCAAAGATAAGGTCATGCATAACAAAGTAGTCAGGGCTTCATACCCTTAAGATCTTTTTGGCAAAACATAGTCGGAAAGCCTGCCAACTATGTCAAGAAACGGTTGGATATGGCAATTAAAACTATGAGCCTATTCCAATCGTCTCGATAGTATTACAGTTTTAGGAATTCAATGATTTGAGCAGGATAACGCTCAAAGCCGATAAAACTGTGATCACCACCCTCCTCTACCGTTTGTTTCGCTTGCGCGAACTTTTCTACGGCCTGGCGATAGTCCAAAACCTCGTCTTCCGTTTGCTGTAACAACCAGAAAGACTCAGGCGACGCGATGCTTTGTACATCAAGTGCTTTTAGCTCGTCAATATGACAAGCTTCAAGTGTATAGGTTTCGTGCGTATACGGATTGGTTTGCTCACCAAGGTAATCCACCAGCAATTCATAAGGCTTTACTGCTGGGTTTACGACGACGGCTCGAAAACCAAATTTCGCATTTAGCCACGTTGACATGTAACCGCCTAGCGAACTGCCAACAAGGCCAATGCTGTAGTCGTCTTGATGTTGCTCAACGATCTCAAGCAAACATTGAGCAGCCAGTTCAGGGAAACAAGGAAGTTGAGGTACGACAACCTTGATATCCGGTCGCTGCTGTTCACAGTACGCTTTCATCAGGTTCGCTTTCATGGAAAGCGGCGAGCTGTTAAAGCCATGGATATAAAGCAGCAAAGAAGGTTTGCTCATGATCGCCTCACGTTAAAAAAGTAAGCCCGAACATAAGGTTCGGGCGTGATAATGATTAGTATCCGTTTGAATTAAAGTCTGGCTGGAATTGGCCATCGGGTAGTCGGTTGACTTCTGTGGTAATGTCACCATTACTGTGCAACTCAAGTTCTCGCCAACCCGGTGATTCTGTATCAAGTGCAAAATCATCGGAGTCCGGTTTGAATTGCACACAAGTCGACGGCGTTGCCATCACGCGGATGCCATTATAAAGAACATTCATGTCTTGGTGCACATGACCACATAAAATGCCTTTTACGTTCTCAAAACGGCCCACCACTTGCCAGAAAGCATCCGCATCTTTTAATGCATGTTGATCTAACCAAGCACTTCCTACCAACAATGGGTGGTGGTGTAATAACACCAAGGTATGTCTTTGCGGGTTTTCTGCCAGTTTTTCTTCTAACAGTGCTAACTGTTGGTCACTCAAACGTCCGTGGGGTACCCCCACCACTTGTGAATCCAATAAGACTAACTGCCAATGCTCACCAAGCATCACATGCTCAGCAGCTTGAATTTGAGGAGATGGCAGTACACTGCCCATATTTGGCTTGTAGTCGTGGTTGCCTGGAAGCCAGAAACAATCTTTTTTCAGCGGCGCGATACCCTCTGCAAAACGCTGGTAAGACTCGGCACTATGGTCTTGTGAAATATCACCCGTTGCCAAAATGTATTCATACTGCACTTGGTGATTAAGAATCTCTTGTACCACGGCGGCGAAGCTGTCAGCGGTTCTTACGCTCAGCAAACTGCCCTCATCTGCCTCAAACAGATGAGTATCCGTGATTTGTAATAGCTTTATGCTGTCACTAGATGATTGCAAAATGAAAACCTGATTCGTCCACTATATAGTTTTTAGTTATTTTCCTTTAGTGACATGACAATCAATTGAAGGCAAGTGGCGTTCTACTAATGCCACTTCGTAAACAGAATGTCAGCCATTCACCAAGGAACGTATTAAGTTGATGCTTTTCATCTTTCTGCATCAACTGGTCGTTGGGATAATCATATTTAGCTTTGATGCGAGAAAACTCTCCGCTTGAGCATACTTCAGCAACTCTCGCATCGTGATAAAGCCTGACAGACATCGTCGGTAAAGGAAACACTGGTGTTTCATCACTCTGACATATCTCAACAACTGTGGTGTATTTTGTGATTTCATTCACGGTCAGTTGGTAAACCATGTTTGCCGCTTGATAGCAGCGAACATCACCAACTTCAGCAGAGGCAGGCAACAAGGCGTTCAACTTAGCGTAGTTGGTCTCATAAGTTCTCATTAGACCGGCTAAGTCGACATGGTATCGCTGTTTTTCAGCTACTTGTGCCATTACTTACTCTCCACTTTCGGGGAAACTTCCCATTGCGATGTCAATTCTTGGTGATTTAACTGCAACCATTGAAGAGCAATGATTGAGGCACCGTTTTCGAATTTTCCATCTTTCACCCACTGATACGCGGTTTCACGACTCATGACATGGACTCGAATATCTTCATTCTCATAGTCTAAACCATGAATGCCATGCGCTTTAGTTGCATCCACTTCGCCAATGAATACATCCAGCTTTTCAGAGCAACCGCCAGAAGAAGGATAATAAGAGGTTACCGAAGCCACACGTCCGACTTGAATACCCGCTTCTTCTTCCGCTTCTCGACGAATCACCTCTTCAGCAGATTCGTCACGATCAATCATGCCAGCGACAATCTCGTACTGCCATGGGTGTGAATGTTCTAAGGCTCCCACTCTGATCTGTTCAATGATCACAACCTGATCAGTCACAGGATCATACGGGAGCATGGCGGCAGCATGACCACGTTCGAACATTTCTCGTTCGACAATCCCACTCCAACCACCGGCGAATAACCTATGCTTAAAACGGTATTTCACCATTTTAAAGAAACCTTTAAACACGGTTTCTTTCGAGATTATTTCCACATCTTGGGAAGTAAGATCGTTTTGTTGCTTGTCACACTGTTGCATTCAGCACCTCTCTGAGTGAATCTTGTAGTTTACTCATTGTTATTCGCTTGCTCAAAGGACTTGGCTCAACTTTTTGTACAATAGTTATAAATTATTTTAAGCCTTTGCCAATTACTTATTGCACAAGTGGATAATTACGTGTAAAAAAGTGCAAAGTTTCGAGTAAATATCGTCCAAATTGAGTTAAACTACTGAGAATTAACCAATCTATAGACCGCGGGAATAGAAAATGAAAAAACTGCTTCCACTATTTATCAGTGCAGCGCTAGGCAGTATGAGCACATCTGCATGGGCAGACTCTCTTGCTGAAATCTATGACTTAGCAAAACAAAACGACCCTCAATTGCTCAGTGTAGCAGCGCAGCGTGATCAAGCTTTTGAAGCAATCAACTCTAGCCGCAGTGCCCTACTACCACAAATCAACTTAACTGCGGGTTACGACATCGCTCGTGGTGAGACTGACTACGACAAAAACATCCCTGCCATCAGAGAAGACCGTGATAACGACCAAAATGTTCTTTCTGCTGGTGTTGGATTCTCGCAAGAGCTATACAACCGTGCATCTTGGATCACTCTAGATACCGCAGAGAAAACGGCTCGTCGTGCGGATGCAACATACGCCGCAACACAACAAGGTTTGATCCTTCGAGTTTCTCAAGCTTACTTTGAAGTACTACGTGCACAAGATAACTTAGTATTTGTTCGTGCAGAAAAAGCAGCGGTTGGCCGTCAGCTTGAACAAACTAAGCAACGTTTTGAAGTAGGTCTATCAGCCATCACTGACGTACACGATGCGCAAGCACAGTACGATGCAGTACTAGCCGATGAAGTATTGGCAGAAAACGATCTGATCAACAGCTACGAATCGCTACGTGAAATCACAGGCCAAGAGCACAAGAACCTAAACGTTCTGGATACAGCGCGTTTCTCTGCAAGCCGCTCTTCTGAATCAGCAGAAACATTGATTGAAGAAGCGAAGACAACCAACCTGAGTCTACTGTCTGCGCGTATCGCACAAGACATCGCTCGCGATAACATTTCGCTAGCGAGCTCTGGTCACCTACCGACGCTATCTCTAGACGGTGGTTACAACTACTCCGACACAGCAGAAAGTACAGCAGATAACACAACCGACGGCTTCAATGTTGGCGTGAACCTAGCTGTGCCGCTATACACAGGTGGTCGTACAACGTCTGAAGTGAAACAAGCAGAATACGGCTATGTGTCAGCAAGTGAAGAACTAGAGAAAGAATACCGTGGTGTTGTGAAAGAAGTGCGTGCACAGAACAACAACATCAACGCTTCTATCGGCGCACTAAAAGCGTACGAGCAATCTGTAGTGTCAGCACAATCTGCGCTTGAAGCAACAGAAGCAGGTTTCGATGTAGGTACTCGTACTATCGTTGATGTACTAGACGCAACTCGTCGTCTATACGATGCGAACAAGAACCTATCAGATGCACGTTACAACTACATTCTTGCAGGCCTACAGCTTCGTCAAGCGGTGGGTACATTGAGCGAGCAAGATATCCTAGATGTAGATGCAGGCCTTAAGCCAGCAAAATAAGCATCGGTATTTAAGTAACACGCAAAACGCCAGTTGATTTTTCAACTGGCGTTTTTTGTTGGGGTAAGTCACCAAGCCAAATGCGCTCTAGATCCCTTCCTATTTCGAAGGAGAGGGTTCGGCAGGGGTTGCTTCTCGTTCTAATCGACTGCACTGGTTTTCAATCATCGAGCATTGCCCCCTCGAATTCCCCCTTGAAAAGGAGGAGGACTGGAATGCGTTTATGGTTAGGTTCACTCCACCAAAAACAACAAAGGTCGCTCGAAAGCGACCTTTTTTTCTATGAAAGGAGATAAGGAATTACCCTTTACCACCTTTGATAGCGTTAATGATCTCACTGGTTGAGCAACCATCTTCAAAGTTCAGTACGCGCACTTCGCCGCCTGCGGCAATCACTTCTTTACCACCAGCAATCTCTTCTGGTTTGTAGTCGCCGCCTTTCACTAGCAAGCTTGGCAACACTTCAGAGATCAAACGTTGAGGCGTATCTTCGCTGAAAGGCACAACCCAATCTACTGCGCCAAGGCCTGCCAATACCGCCATACGGCGATCCGTTGGGTTTACAGGACGACCAGGACCTTTAAGGCGTTTCACTGATTCATCGGTATTAACCGCAACGATTAGGCGATCGCCCAGCTCAGCAGCATGGTTTAAGTAAGACACATGGCCCGCGTGTAGAATGTCGAAACAACCATTGGTCATTACAACCTTCTCGCCTTTCGCACGTGCTTTCTTCACTGCTTCAATCAGTGCTTGTTCTGAAATCACACCGTAGTCGGTATCTTGGCTACCATGAATCGCTTCTGCTAGCTCAATCTCAGAAAGCGTTGATGTACCCAGCTTACCAACTACAACACCTGCGGCTGCGTTTGCTAGTGCACACGCTTCCTCAAACGATTTACCCGCAGCAACAGATGCTGCAAGAACAGAGATAACTGTGTCACCAGCGCCTGTCACGTCGTACACTTCTTTCGCTTGAGTCGGCAAATGGAATGGCTCTTGGCCACGGCGAATCAAGGTCATACCGTTTTCGCTGCGTGTTACCAATAGCGCTTCAAATTCGAACTCTTCAACCAAAGCCAGTGCTTTCTCAACTAGCTCTTGGTCAGATTTCACTTTACCCACAACGTCTTCGAACTCTTTCATGTTTGGAGTAAGCAGTGTTGCTCCGCGGTAGCGTTCAAAGTCCGCACCTTTCGGGTCAATGAAGACAGGGATGTTTGCTGCGCGCGCTTTTTGGATGTATGCCTGCACGTGTTCTAGAGAGCCTTTCGCGTAGTCAGACATGATCACTGCTTTCACACTTGGTAGTGCGGTTTCCATGCGAGACAGCACTGGCTCAGCGTCTGTGTTCTCGAACTTGTCTTCGAAATCCAGACGAATCAATTGCTGACCACGGCTCATCACGCGAAGCTTAGTGATAGTTGGGTACTCTGGCAGCGCAACGAAATCGCATTTCACTTTTAGCGAGTTCAGTGTTTCCGTCAGTACTTTCGCTGGCTCATCCATACCCGTTAGACCAACAATGTGAGCGTGACCGCCAAGTGAAGCAATGTTCATTGCTACGTTTGCAGCACCACCCGGACGCTCTTCATTGTTTTCTACTTTCACAACAGGTACTGGCGCTTCAGGAGAAATACGTCCAGTCGGGCCATACCAGTAACGATCTAGCATGACATCGCCGATGATAAGCACACCAGCGCTGTTGTAATCAGGTAGAATTGGTTTCATTATTGGTCTCCAAAAATTAAATCACGGTGAGTTTAACACAGCCTTTTTCTAGGCTGAACCTTGTGCACGACTTCTGCTTAGGCAAACCATTGATTCCATGCTTGCTTCACCCACTCTCGCTCTGCAACAAATTTCTCTTCCGCCACATCGGCATCCAAGTTAAGCAAGTTTCGACGATGAATCTCGTCACGCATTGATGTGTATGCGCGCGTCAGTTGCATCGCTTGATCTTCTTCCATGACACCTTGTGCAATCAGGGTTTCAAAAATACGCACATTATCGCACCAGCGAATCAGCTTCGGCTTACTGTGACTGTAGTTGAGCACAAGGTATTGAGCGAGAAATTCAATATCGGTAATGCCGCCGTTATCTTGCTTAAGCATGAAACGACCGGACTTTTTCCCGCCCAAGTGGTCACGCATTTTCTCACGCATATCGACCACTTCTTTCTTTAGCGTGTCTTGGTCACGCTGTTTACACAGCACGTCATGACGCGTGTTGTGGAAGGCAATCGCCAAAGGCTCATCACCATAAATCATGCGCGCACGCACTAGGGCTTGATGCTCCCACGTCCAAGCGTCTTTATGTTGGTAGTCGTCAAATGCATCGGTTGGGCTTACTAACAAGCCTGAAGCGCCAGATGGACGTAAGCGAGTATCCACTTCGTACAGAATGCCTGATGCAGTGCGGGTTGAGAAAATATGAATGATGCGCTGCGCCAAACGAAGGTAGAACTGGCGACCATCGATTTCTTTCTTACCATCGGTATAGACGTTTACTGGGCAATCATGCATGAAGACGATATCAAGGTCTGAGTTATAGCCCAGCTCCCAACCGCCAACTTTCCCGTAACCAATGACAGCAAAGCCCTTGCCTTCACGATCTTTGACATGCGTCGGTTCGCCATATTTTTCCGACACTTGTAACCACGCTTGGTTCACTACCGCTTCGACAATCGCTTCTGCCAAGTAGGTTAAGTGGTCACTCACTTTCATCACAGGAAGTACACCAGCAATGTCTGCAGCAGCAATGCGGAGGATACAGATCTGCTTAAACTGACGCAGCGCTTCCATTTGCTGCTCCATATCATCCTCTGGAATGCGAGCAAGGAAGTCACGTAGCTCTGTTCGGTAGCTATCGAGTGGAATTGGGTTGTACAGATGCTGAGGATCGATCAACTCATCGAGCAGAATCGGGTAACGCGATAGCTGCTCTGAAATCATCGGGCTAGCGGTACACAGGCGAACCAATTGCACTAACGCCGCCGGATGCTCATCCAACAACTCAAGGTACGTTGTTCGAGTACAGATGTTGTGCAGCAAGTGCAAAACTCGCGGCAAACCAAATTGCGCATCTGGGTGGGCAAATACTGCATCAAACACTTTTGGCATCAATTTGGTCAGCACTTCTCGGCCACGTGGTCCAAGTGTCTTCTTCGCCAAATCCGCTTTGAACTGCATGATGGTTTTCGCCAAGTGTTCTGGGTTCTCAGCTTTGATGTCCTCTTGTAGAACGTGTTCAAGCACGTCTTGTTTAGTCGCCATGTCCCACAACTCATGGAAATGACGAGCGACGGCTTCCGCTTCGTCTTCTTCATCATCACCAATCAAACTTTCAAACACCTTGTGCACATTTGCCATGTGCTGTTGCGTTTGAGCAATGAGCGCCTCCCAACTATCAAAGCGCATCGCAGTAGCAAGTTTTAGCTGCTCGTCTGCACAATCAGGCAAGGTTTGCGTTTGCTTGTCTGCCATCGCTTGCAGCAAGTTTTCTAGTTGGCGCAGGTATTTATAAGCCGCTTCAAGGTTATCGACCTCTGGTTGAGTCAGCTGACCTAGTTCACCAATAGCATTCAAAGTTTCTAGCAGGCCACGGCCACGTAAAGATGGCTCGCGACCACCACGAATTAACTGGAACACTTGAGCGATAAACTCAATCTCACGAATGCCGCCCGCGCCCAGTTTGATGTTGTTACTCAAACCACGACGGCGCACTTCACTGCTGATCATGGATTTCATGCGGCGCAGGGATTGAATCGCACTGAAGTCGATATAACGGCGGAAAACAAACGGACGCAGCATCTGGCGCAACTCTTGATATTGCGGATACATCTCGCTGCCCATCACGCGCGCTTTGATCATAGCGTAGCGTTCCCAATCCCTTCCCTGTTCTTGGTAGTAATCTTCGAGCGCGGCATAGCTCATCACCAACGGACCACTTTCACCAAATGGACGTAAACGCATGTCCACGCGGTAACAGAAGCCATCAAAGGTTTGTTGGTCGAGTGCTTTAATGATGCGTTGGCCTAAGCGAGTAAAGAACTGCGCATTAGCAATACTGCGGCGCGCGCCTTGGGTCTCACCGTTTTCTGGATAAGTGAAAATAAGGTCGATATCAGAAGAGAAGTTCAGCTCACCGCCACCAAGCTTGCCCATGCCGATGATCAGCATAGGTTGCGCTTCACCTTCCGCATTGGTTGGCGTGCCCCACTCGTTGCAGCAAATCTTGTACTGCCATTGGTATGTTTCGAAGATCATAGCCTCAGCCAATTGAGACAAATGACTGAGCGACTCTTCTAATGTCCAAGTATGAGTGAAGTCTTTCCACGCAATGTAGACCATTTCGCGGTTACGGAACTGGCGCAGCACACGATGGCCAGCCATTTCGTCTTGGCATTCAGATAAGAGCTCAGCCAAGCGTGCACGATACGTTTGTTGTCGACTGCTTTCTGACAGCATAGAGGGCAAGTCTTGCGCGAGCTTCTCATCACGATGAATAGCTTCGGTAATGAACTTGCTAAGGCCAGAGACAAAACGAAACTGCTCGGCAATCTCACTTGGCCATTGTTGAAAATATCCCGCTTGCTCGGCGTTTTGAACCGCAGAATCCGCGACAGAAATCAGTGACGAAGGCAGCTGCATTTTTCTTCCTTGTATGAAAAGCACTGTGGTTTGAGAGGTATACACTCTTTTATACCAGAGTTGGTATAAATAAAAACGCCCACAAAAGGTTTGTGGGCGTTTTATCAAAGCTTACTGAAACTAGACTTCAAAAGATTTAATCTTCTTGTCTAGCTCTTCGGCATTGTTTTGCATCATCTCAGAAGTTTCCAATAACTCGGTGACAACCACTACCGATGCTTCTACTAACTCACGGACGTTTGTTAGGTTCTGGCTCATTTCTTCTGCGACGCTACTTTGCTGACCTGACGCCGTTGCGATCTGGAAGTTCATGTCGTTGATTTGCGTCACTTGACCAACAATACCGTCAAGCTCGCTGCCCGCATTCGAAACCAGTTCTACACCTTCTGCCGCTTCAACCACACTCTTCTCCATCAACTCAACCGCTGAGGTTGCGCTTGATTGAAGCTGGGTGATCATCTCTTGAATTTCCACTGTCGCTTGCTGAGTGCGTTGTGCAAGGTTACGAACTTCATCTGCAACCACCGCAAAGCCACGACCCGCTTCACCCGCTCGCGCTGCTTCAATTGCGGCATTTAGAGCTAGCAAGTTAGTTTGCTCAGAAATGCCTTGGATGGTGCCAACTACGCTGCCGATGGCATCAACACGTTCTTCTACTTGGTTAACGGCACTTGCCGAAGAAGCGATATCCGATGACAGTTCGCTCATCTTAGACACAGTTTTCTGTAGGAATTGCTGACCTGTCACCGCTTGTGTTGAAGCTTGCTCAGTTAAGCTCGAGGCGGTTTGAGCATGGTCTGCAACCGTTTGAACCGTCGAGGACATCTCGCTCATGGCTGTTGCAAGTTGGTCGATCTCATTGAACTCTTCTTGCGCTGACTCTTTGGTTTCCGACATGCTGAGTGTCATTACTTCTGTCAGTGTCGCCAGTTCATCAGAGGCGTTGATCTGCATTTGAATCACATCGTGCAACTGACGACGCGTTTTCTCTAGCTCACGTGCTACGTCACCGTATTCGTCTTTACAATCCATACCGAAAGGCACAGATAGGTTTTTACTCGCCATTAGCTTGATCGCATCATTCAAGTACTGCGTTTGACGCAGCATGACGCGTGCCGCCGCCAGCAACAGCACGACAAAAACAACGATCAACAATGCCGTTTGCCATGCAACTTGAGTGAGATAAGCTTCATAATGTTGTTGGGCAACTTGCTCATTCTGTGTCGCCGCAAGTAATGAGTTGTAGAACGTATTAGCGTCCCAAAGTTGTTTTGCCACAATCAGGATGGTACTGAATACCATCAACATGACCATTTTCGGAACGAGCTTGATGTCGGATATCACCCTTTCCCACGGCTTAAATGCCAGCTTTTCCATTGTCAGTTCTCCACCGAGTCTTATATAGTCTTTGTATTACTTATAGTTATGCGCGCACTTGGCTCTGGTTGCGCGATTTATTTCGAGCTTCGTATGAAAAACTATGATATCAAAGACAGCACTAAACCGATGGGGTTGCTATCACTAATCTTGTCCTTCATGGCGCTATTTGTGATCTCTGGCCTGTTGTTTTTCCCGCTTGATCACGAAACCCGACAAGTACTTATCGGTCTGGATTTTATAATCTGTAGTATTTTTCTACTTCAGCTCATCGTAGATTTGATCCGAGCCGCAGATCGTTGGTCATTTCTCAAACATCACTGGATCGATTTTGTGGCGAGCATCCCAATGATCGAGCCATTGCGCTACGCACGCTTATTTCACATCTTGCGCGTCATCTTGGTCTTGCGCTCTTCAAAATTCATTCTTTTCCAGCTCAAGCAAAATCGTCGTGAAACCACATTAGCCTCAATCTTGTTGTTGATGGTAGTGCTCATTACGCTTGGTTCGAGCGCGATGCTATTTATCGAAGGGCAAAACCCCGAGGCAAACATTCAGACGGGTACAGATGCTTTGTGGTGGGCTTTTGTCACCATATCAACCGTAGGTTATGGCGATCATTATCCAGTCACGACGGCTGGCAAATTGTTAGCGGTGCTGATCATCATTTGTGGCGTGGGTATCTTCGGTATGATTTCAGGTTTGATTACATCGATTCTCACAGCACCAACTCGCCAGCAAGACAATCGTTCAAAGAATAAAGAGAAACTGTTGGAACAAGTGTTGGATAGGCAGGAACAGATCTTAAATCGATTGCAATCGATCGAAGATGAACTGCATGAGCAAAAACAACAGACAAAAAAATAGGACCTTGCGGTCCTATTTTCGTTTTTATTCTTGCCAGTAGGGTTCGACTTCAACACTGATGGCTCGAGTCTGATCCATCGCATGCAGGATGGAACGCTCTTGGCGATGTAACCAACGCTCAAGTTGCTCTTGCTCTTCCCCTTCTAACATGCCAACTAATGGCAACAGATGGTTAAGCATCAGTAGGTCATCAATGCCGTGCACTAAATCCGCCCAAGGCAGACGGAAGCTGGTACGCTCCTCGGCATCGTACAAACTCGCAAAACCAATACCTGTGTAAAGGTTACGCAGCAAGCGGTAACGTTGATCCACATACTCTTGTGCTGATAATTCGCGCTCAGCAGGGAAAGCTTCCATCAGCTCAGCCCAAGTGCGATCCAATTGCTTCACAGAGAAGGCTTGGATGTTGCTCGACATCTTTTCGCGCGCCTTATCATCAAGGAATGGCTGCCAACCGCGCGTTAAGATCCAACGGCTCAAATCCAGCAGTAAACTGGTGTAACGTGCCGAACTCAGTAGTTCTAGCACTGCTTCGCGACTTGGGAGCTCACCTAATTGTTGAGTCAGCTCAGACACTAAGAACTTACGTGCATCAAGCTTACGCAGCACGTTGCCTTTATCATCCAGCAGCTCTTCCAAGTGCGCGTGTTCATCCAGCCACTCTAGCTCTTCTTCGAGCCACTTCATTTCTTGGCGCAGAATAGCACTTGCTCGGCGCGGCACCATACTGCCAAAAATTGTGAAAGTTTGGCGGATAAAGCGAATCGCATTGACGATTTCACGCAGTGATTCAACACAATCACGCTCAGCATAGATTTGCTCGTGGTAGTGCCAATGCGATAACGCATGCTCTAGTGAGTTAATTAGGCAGTATTCAACGGTGTCGTTTTTCGTGCTGTCCACTAATGCTAGTGGTTTGACTTCATCACCAGCGTAGCCACTTGCCAAACGATAGCCTTTAGCCGCTTTGCTTAAGTTACCCAAACGCATACCGCCCGCGTCACACAAGCTGCGAGCAAGCGTGAACAGCGCTTCTGTTTGACCAGATTTCAGTTCTAGCTCAACTTCACAGATAGGATCTTGTTTCTCTTCGCCATCTTCACCTTGGGCAATCACAGCGCCTTGGTCGAACGCGACTTCAATTTGGCTCCCATCAGGCATGCCAATCAGCCACTGTTCGCGAGTGAAGTTAGTAGAGAATAGAGGCGTCAGCTCCGCTTGCAGTGTTTCGACATCTTTACCTGTTGGCCAGATGTCAGAAGGGTGAAGCGTGAGGTCTGGCTCATTACTGGTGTGCTCAGCGTTGTATTCTGGTCTTTGATGAAGGCCCGCAACAACGCGTCCTGCTGTTTTTACGGTTTGGACAAAAACATCATCAAAACGGCGAATTCTTAAACCAATGTCGTGCTTTCTTAACCATTTATCAGCGGTATCAAAGTAGGTGTTACCTAAGTCACGACTACTGTGCTGAAGTACTTTTGTTTCGGAAATTTTAGCTCTTAAAGTTTCTGAAAATTCAGGAGAAACAAAAAACTTCAGTTCTATCTCGGTTTCCATAGCTATACCTTTCAAAGCAGATAGAAACAGGATATTGCCTAATTTCTCACACGGCAAGAAAGAAATATCGCCCGAATGATGATCTAAAACAGTTTTAATGAGCGATTTAATGCGTTAACATGCGCGCCTTTATAGCCATCGTTCAACATTTCGCCAAGAAATGGTGTATGTTTTTTTAAGGTTATAGTTATTAGGTTGAATGACCATGCCAGTAAATACAATTATGGGGTTATTTGCAAAGTCCCCAATTAAGCCTTTGCAGCGCCACGTTGTGTGTGTCAACGAATGTTGTTCACACCTGGTTAAGTTCTTTGAAGTTTCTTCAAAGGGTGACTGGGAAAAAGCAGCTGAAATCCGTGCTCAAATTTCTCACCTAGAGAAAGAAGCGGACGTGCTGAAACGTGAAATCCGTCTAAAACTGCCTCGCGGTTTGTTTATGCCAGTCGATCGTACTGACATGCTTGAGCTTCTGACTCAACAAGACAAGCTTGCTAACCTGGCAAAAGACATTGCTGGCCGTGTATATGGTCGTCAACTTGTCATTCCTGAGGCTCTCCAACCAAACTTCCTCGCATACGTTCAACGTTGTCTTGATGCGGCTGATCAGGCGCAAAAAGTGATCAACGAACTTGATGAACTCCTAGAGACCGGCTTCAAAGGCCGTGAAGTAACGCTCGTTGCTGAAATGATTCATCAGTTGGACGTAATTGAAGATGACACCGATGCAATGCAGATTGAACTTCGCCAACAACTGATGGCGATTGAAGCTGACATGAATCCTATCGATGTCATGTTCTTGTACAAGATTCTTGAATGGGTAGGTGGTATTGCCGACCAAGCGCAGCGCGTAGGTGCTCGTTTGGAAGTCATGCTATCTCGATCTTAAAACATAAGTTAACGACATAACGAAGAGCATTACTAACGCGTGTCAGATGGACGATGACTATTTTCACCGTCTTATGGGCTGATGCGCGCAAAATTTTGCTCCGCTTGTTATAAAACAACTAGGTATTACGATGGATATCCTTGCGAACTACGGCACTGTCCTGATTATTGTTGCAGCGATTTTTGGTTTCATGATGGCGATTGGTATTGGCGCGAACGACGTTGCTAATGCTATGGGTACATCTGTTGGCTCAAAAGCGCTTACCGTTAAACAAGCGATCATTATTGCAATGATCTTTGAATTTGCGGGTGCATATCTTGCAGGCGGTGAAGTAACCGACACTATCCGTAAAGGTGTTATCGAAACATCTCTATTTGCTAGCCAACCTGACATTCTTGTCTACGGCATGATGTCAGCGCTTCTTGCGGCTGGTACTTGGCTTCTACTTGCTTCTTACATGGGCTGGCCTGTATCAACGACTCACTCAATCATCGGTGCAATCATCGGTTTTGCGTGTGTGTCTGTAGGTACAGAAGCAGTTGACTGGAGCAGTGTTCAAGGGATTGTCGGTAGCTGGATTATTACTCCGGTTATCTCAGGCTTCTTTGCTTACGTTATCTTTGTCAGCGCACAGCGTCTGATCTTTGATACTGAGAACCCACTATTCAACGCGAAACGATTCGTTCCAGTGTATATGTTCATCACGACGATGGTGATTGCACTTGTAACGATTAAGAAAGGTCTGAAACACGTTGGCCTTCACCTAAGTAATGGTGAAGCGTGGATGTGGGCAGCAATCGTCTCTGCTGCAGTAATGGCAGGCGGTTACTTCTACATTCAGAAGAAATTCGCGAACCGCGAAGAAGACCGCAGCTTTGCTGGCGTAGAAGGTATCTTCAGCGTACTAATGGTTATCACAGCGTGTGCAATGGCATTCGCACACGGTTCAAACGACGTAGCTAACGCGATCGGCCCACTGTCTGCCGTTGTTTCAACAGTTGAACACATGGGTGAAGTTACAGCGAAAAGCACAATCGCATGGTGGATTCTTCCTCTAGGTGGTTTTGGTATCGTAGTTGGTCTAGCAACGCTAGGTCATAAAGTAATGGCTACCGTTGGTACTGGTATTACTGAACTAACACCAAGCCGTGGCTTTGCAGCTCAGCTAGCAACAGCATGTACGGTAGTTCTAGCATCAGGTACTGGTCTACCTATCTCTACTACTCAAACTCTAGTTGGTGCGGTTCTAGGTGTAGGTTTTGCTCGCGGTATCGCAGCACTTAACCTAGGCGTGGTTCGTAACATCGTTGCATCTTGGATCGTTACGCTACCAGCAGGCGCACTATTGGCAGTAGTATTCTTCTACGGCATCCAAGCGATGTTCTCGTAAGAGTAAACACCGTCAATACAATGTAAGCGCTTTGTCATTATTGACTCAAACGCACAGAAAGGGAGGCTTTGCCTCCCTTCTTTGTTGCACCGAAGTTTGAAACTGCATAATATTCGTCTATTTCCGGCTCCAATAATTCGGTGCCAAAGCTGTATCCAAGAAAATCGTTAAGGGATTTACTGTGAAAAAACTAATCATCACGGTTTTGTTTACTTTGCTAGCAGCGCCAGCGGCACTAGCGGCAGACCGTTATATTTCTGATGACCTATTCACTTTTATGCACTCTGGTCCAAACAACACTTACCGCATTATGGGCAGTGTTAACGCAGGCTCTAAAGTACAACTTCTTCAAACAAACAAAGACACGGGTTACACACAAATCCGTGACGCTCGTGGCCGTACAGGCTGGGTGCAAAGCAAGTTTGTTACGAACCAAGAAAGCATGGCAATTCGCCTTCCTCGCGTAGAGAAAGAGCTGAAAGAAGTGAAAGAGCAACTAGCAAACGCACGCCAGAACTCAGACACCGAAAAAGCGGGTCTAGTGACATCGCTAGAAACGCGCAACCAACAGATTTCTGACCTAGAGAAGAAATACTCTGAAATCAGCGACCAGCTTACTTCTGTTGAAACAGAAAACCGCGAACTTCGCGCGAAGCTAGACACGCAAAAAGATGACATGCTACTGAAGTACTTCACTTACGGTGGTGGTGTTGCAGGTCTTGGTCTGCTATTTGGTTTGGTACTGCCACACCTGATTCCTCGCAGAAAGAAATCGCCAGCAGGTTGGGCATAATAGCTCCGAATTGAATCGATAAAGAAAAGCCAGTCGTACTCGACTGGCTTTTTTGTTGGTTTGGTTCAACGAGGCTCTCGTTACTCTCCCATTGAGCTGGATGCACGGCGTCTGTCCGTTGCCCCATAAATTTTGCCATCTTTTAGCTCAATAGCATTCAAGCCACTCACTACTGGAATCACGTGCACTGGGTAACCAAGCTCCATAAACTCTGGTACCAGCATTTCAGCGAACGTTTTCTTCTCCACCAGCAAACCTGTTGGGTCATAAGACTTAGTACGGTCTATTTTGGTACCGTACTGAATGTTCGGCAGATCGATGGCCTCTTGCGCAGATAAGTTCCAGTCCAACACACCAACCACGGTTTTAAGTACATAACCTGGGATTTGCGAACTGCCCGGAGAACCAACCACCAAGCGCAGGTTATCGTCACCGTCCATCACCATCAGCGGAGTAATCGCGGAACGTGGACGCTTGCCTGCTTCAATCGAGTTTTGAGTCGGTTTGCCATTTACACTAGGTAGCGGAGAGAAGTTTGCCATCTGTGCGTTCAAGATAACACCATCAACCATCACGCCAGAACCCATTCCCGTGCCGACGGTGCTGGTCATGGCAATGGCATTACCTTCCCTATCGACGATAGAGATATGCCCTGTATCTTTACTTTCGAAGCCTTGATATTGCGCATACTGAGTTTGAGTAACCTGCCCTGCTTTCGGGTTATCTTTCGCGACGCCATAGTCAGGGATAAGCATTCGGCGTTCATCTAAGTACTCTTTAGATAGCAGCTCGTTAATCGGCGTTTCGACATAGTCAGGGTCACCAGCGTAAGCAATACGGTCAGCTTTCGCGATGCGCATGGCTTCAGTCATCAGACGCCAAGGTTCCACGTCCGTTTCCGCCATCTGAGCAATATCGTAAGACTCTAGAAGCTCAAGGCTCTGCGCCACCATCACACCGCCAGATGCCGGATAGCCAAACGAAACGATTTTATTCCCACGGTAGTCGCTCTCAATGATGTCACGTTGCTTCACTTGGTAGTTTTTGAAGTCTTCTAAAGACAACTTCTCATGTTGATCACCAATACGGCTATTGACCGTCTCTACGATGTGTTTACCAAACTCACCACCATAAAGGTAACTATCGCCTTGTTGGGCTATCTTTCTCAGTGTTTCAGCCATCTTAGGGTTCTTCATCAAGGTGCCCGTCGGCTTAATTTCATCCCCTTGCCAATACAAGGCTTTAACTTCCGGGTCCTGAACAAGTCGACTTTGTTCTCTCACCACAATGTCGTAGGTGTAGCTGTTCATCGCGTACCCGTCGCTCGCCAATGCTATCGCCGGTTTGATGAGCTCAGCCCATGGTAACTTGCCGTATTGCTCGTGCGTGGTGTAAAGCAAACGCAGCGTTCCCGGAACGGCTACAGAGCGAGGGCCAAGTATCTGATTGCGGCTGAGCACTTCCCCGTTTTCCATAAACATGTTTGGATTCGCACTAGAAGGCGCTTCATCACGTCCATCAAGAGCCAAGAATTTCTGTTTGTCGTGCTGGTAGAACAAAGCAAACGTACCACCACCGATACCGGTCATGTCGGGTTCGACAACGGACATCACCATTTGCATCGCGACCATAGCGTCCACTGCATTACCGCCTTGCTTCAAAACTGAATAGCCCGTGCTACTGACGTAAGGGTTGGTTGCGCTCACCATAAAGTGTTCACCAGTTTTATCTGGTGTAATCGGGAAAGGTTCTGGCTTTGCGGCATGGCTCACCGCGGCAATCAAGCTTAAAGAAAAAGTAAGAATACGCATGTGTTGTGTCTAGACTCCTGTATTTATAAGGTGTCTAACGTTGACTCAATGCTTATTGCGAAGTTCGTCAATACGACGCTTTTTTACACAACACTGACTGGGGCGTGCCCACCAATAAACGCTCTATATTGGAGTCATTTAAACGACAGTCATAAGGTATATTTTGTTTCTTTGAACACCCCGTTGGCATCATGACTATCGATAAGCCAATCCAAGTTGGGGCTACAAAAAAGCCAGCGGCAAAAGCTCACTGGCTAATTAGATTTGGAATAGAATCAAGCGAGATTATTACCCTTTCCACTCATACAGCGCAGGTATGCGGATTTGTTCCCCTTGGAATTCGACGATCACTGCTTGCGGTTGGATCTCTTTTAGCGTGACTTGTCCATCAACCACATCACCTTGATGGTACTCGACGTTGTTGATCTTCACCCAACGACGGTTTGCATCACTTGAATACATGTGCGTCTGTAAGTTCAGTGCTGGCAAGCGACCATGCCACTGGCGAGCTTCACGCTCCAGATCATCAACAGATGAAGAGCTATTCAGTGACGGTTGATCATTGTTTGATAAAGCACTTTCAACTTTCAGCGCCAAATCTGGCGACAACGAGGACAAATCGAGATCATCGAGCGATAAACCAAGATCATCATGACTCTGCATGCTCGGGCTGGTTTTCACCGTTTGTTGTGAAGGTTCTAAAAGATCTTGCTCTCCAGGAATTGCGTTGTTAGCCGCATAGTTTTGATCGACAAAAGTACCGTAATCTTGCGATAGCTCAGCGGTAGGCCACTCTCGTTCTAACTGCGCCAATTGTGGTTCGTCTGGATAACTCAAGCTTTCAAATTTTGCTTTCACCGTTGGCGTTACTGGCTTAGCTAGCGCTTGTGCTTTCTCTACGACCACGGATTCAGGCGCCTCTTGAGCAAACAGATCCAAGTACCAAGCTGCCCCAACCGCAGTAACACTGATTGGTAACAGGAAGAGTCCAACATGCTTCATGACTGACATTATGCGTCCTCCTCATTTATCTGTTTTAGCTGTGGAGCATCAATTTGAACGCTCTGCTGCAAACGTTCTAAGGTGTGTTTACCTGCAATGCCATCAACACCAATTCCTTGCCAACGCTGGAACAACTCGACCCGCTCTTTCAGTGCGCCATCGTAAATGTCACTGCCAAGCGGTTGCTCGTTCACGGCTTGTGCTAATAACTGGTCAAGCACGTCAATCGCAGGTCCTTCCATATCTAAGCGCAGAGTATCTTTAAGCGGCGCTTGCCAAAGTTCGATGATGTTGCCTTGCCATAACGGCTTGAGCCATGACACAGGCAAACGAAGGCGTTGGCTACCGTTGAGTACTTCGACTTTGTTGTCACCAATCGCGTAAAGGATCACATAGCCCACTTGGCCTTGGTAGTTGAGCTCTAAAATCACCGGACGGTTTTGTTGTACCAGCAATGGCCATGTCGCCATTTTACGTTCACAACGCATGGTCGATTGAGGCTCCGATAAACACAAGTTGTCACGTACCGAAGCTCTATACCCCCAAAGCTTGTAAAGCTCGTTCACCGCTAGATTCGACTGAGTCTGCTCTAGCAACATATTGCGCTGTTCATTCGTCAATTGATCATTAACCACAGGCGCAACGGCTCGTGGTGCCGTTACTTGAGCGACCTGAACTGGCTGAGTGCTTGCGGTCGGCTTTAAAGGCATTTGTTGCATGACAGCCCAACCAATACCAACAGCGGCACAAACACCGATTGCTGCCGAGCCCCAAGTCGGCCATTCAAAACTGCGGCGAACAGGTTTGTCTTGTTGGTAAATCTCGGCTTGGAACTGCATCACCTCTTCACACGCTTGATGCACGGTTTGCTTATCCACCGTCACATTGCCTTTGTGATAACTCATGTTCAGTGATTTATCACAAATCAGGTTAATCAAGCGTGGAATACCGTGGCTGTATTTGGCAATCAACTTAGTCGAACTGCGGTCAAACAGCTGTTTGTCGCCACCAGCAGTATGCAAACGGAAAGTGATGTAGTCTGCGGTTTCTTTGTCATCCAGTGGCAGTAAGTGGTAACGGCCGGTAATACGCTGAGCAAGCTGACGCAGTTGTGTGGTTTGCAACAAACGCTGTAATTCTGGCTGACCAACCAACAACACTTTGAGCAGCTTACGTGTATCCGTTTCTAAGTTAGTTAACAGGCGTAATTGCTCAAGCACATCCGCTGCCAAGTGCTGAGCTTCATCAATCACCAACAGGGTTGTCCAACCCGATTTATGATTGCGCAGAAGGTAATCATGAATCACTTGGTTAAGCTGTTTGAGTGTTGCATCTTGAGGGTAAGTGACTTTGAATTCGTCACAGATGGCTTCGAGCAGATCTCGGCTAGAAAACGTTGGGTTTAGAATCAGCCCAGCTTTGGTGTTCTGATCCAAATTCGCCAGCATGGCTTTTGCGACCGTGGTTTTTCCTGTCCCCACCTCGCCAGTTAGCATGGCAAAACCACCACCATCACCTAACCCTGCTTGGAGATGTGTGATCGCCTCCTTATGACGTTGGCTCAGATACAGATAACGCGAGTTTGGAACAATCGAAAATGGCAGTTCAACAAACCCGAAAAAGTCCTTATACATTAGGATCTCCAGCTAAAACCCACCCGCAATCAAATCGGGATATTCCTTATTAGACTTAAACAAAGCGCTAAGTTCTTTTAGATGTGAAGAAAAGTACCATTGCTTGCTACAATGTCCAACGTCATATCCATAAATTAAGAGGTAATCCGTGCAAGTTTATTTAGTTGGTGGTGCAGTTCGAGATCATTTGCTCGGAATAGACAGTTATGACAAAGATTGGGTGGTCGTCGGCTCGACACCAGAAATGATGCAAAGCCAAGGCTACACTGCTGTCGGGAAAGACTTTCCTGTGTTTCTTCATCCCAAGACTAAAGAAGAGCACGCCCTTGCACGAACCGAAAGAAAATCTGGCGAGGGTTACACCGGCTTTGAATGTTTCTTTGACCAAAGCGTGACACTTGAAGAAGACCTAATTCGCCGTGATTTAACCATTAACGCGATGGCAATGGATGACGACGGCAAGCTCTACGACCCTTATGGTGGCCAAAGCGATCTGCAAAAGAAAGTGCTGCGACATGTATCCGATGCGTTTGTTGAAGACCCACTCCGCGTTCTACGTGTTGCTCGCTTTGCGGCAAAGTTAGCCCACTTAGGTTTTAGTGTGGCAGAAGAAACCATGCAGCTAATGCACGACATGGCTGAATCCGGCGAGCTAAGTACGCTGACACCGGAGCGTGTTTGGCAAGAATGGCACAAGTCACTTTCGACCTCTCGCCCTGATGTGTTCTTATCTGTTCTCAGAGACTGCGGTGCATTAAGCGTTGTCTTGCCAGAGATTGACGCGCTGTTTGGTGTACCTCAGCCAGAGAAATGGCATCCAGAGATCGATACGGGCATCCACACCTTAATGGTCGCGCAGCAAGCTGCGAAGCTCAGCGATTCACTGCCAGTACGCTTTGCAGCGCAAGTGCATGATTTGGGTAAAGGTGTAACGCCAGAAAGCGAATGGCCAAGTCATAAAATGCATTGTCATACAGGATTAAAACTGATTAAAAAGCTGTGCGACCGTGTACGCGTACCTAATGAGTTCCGCGACTTAGCATTAATGGTTTGCGAGCAACACTCTAACATCCACCGAGCAGCCGAGCTTAAACCACAAACCATCATCAAAATCCTCAACAAGTTTGATGTGTGGCGCAAGGCTGAGCGTCTGCAAGATATCTTAATTTGCTGCCAAGCCGATCATGCTGGCAGAAAGGGGCTAGAAGACCAACCGTACCCGCAAGCAGAACTGTTTATGCGCGCTTATCAAGCCGCAGCATCGGTTGATGTGCAAGCCATTATTAAAGACGGTTTCAAAGGCCCTGCAATTCGTGATGAACAAGAGAAACGTCGTGCAGAAGCGGTTAAAGTCGCATTAGGTAAGTAAGCGACTCAAAAGAAAAGAGAGACAAACAAAAACGCCCGCTTAACCAAGCGGGCGTTTTCATTCGGATTGGGTTTAAGCCATTAGCAAGAACGCAAACAGGCCAAAACCTAGAATCAGACGGTAAATTACGAATGGTGTCATGCCCATGCGTGAAATCATCTTCAAGAAGAAGTGAATACAGATGTAGGCACTGATAAATGACGTCACAATACCCGTTAGCAGGAAGCCAATGTGTACTGGTTCACCGCTTGTCACCAACTTCATACCTAGGTATCCACCCGCTAAGGTAATGATTGGGATAGACATTAGGAATGAGAAACGCGCGGCCGCTTCACGAGTGAAGCCTAGGTAAAGTGCAGCAGTAATGGTTGCACCAGAGCGTGACGTGCCAGGAATCATCGCCAACGCTTGAGCAATACCAATGAACAAGGCTTTCTTCCAGCCAGTTTGATACTCATCCGCCACTAGCTCTGCATTCTTATCTACCCACCAAAGCAGCAGACCAAAGATGATCGTCGTGGTTGCGATCACGTAAGCACTGCGCAAATAAACTTCGATGATGTCTTTCATCAGTAGGCCAAATACACACGCCGGGATCGTTGCAATCACGATCATCCACGCCAGTTTAGCTTCTTTGCTGCGATCACCTTTAAAGATCGAGGCGAACAGTGCTTGGAAAAGCGTGATCACTTCTTGACGGAAATAGATCACCACCGCCATTAGCGTACCAACGTGAACGGCAACATCAAATGCCAAGCCTTGGTCTTCCCAACCAAGAATGGCAGAAGGCAGGATCAAGTGAGCAGAGCTGGAAATTGGCAAAAACTCTGTCAGACCCTGAATCAGAGCCAGAATAAAGGCTTCAAAGTAACTCATGTAAACAACTCAAGATTAAAGTGAAAAGGAAACTGGTTTGAGTGAATCGACGGGCTGCATCGCCTGCCAAATATCTGCGATTGTTCTGCCATCGCCGGGGATCACCAATTGAGGTTCGAGATCATACAGGGGCTTTGTTACAAAAGGATATTTGTAGATATCACTGCGAGGTAGCTCAGGTTTTTGCTGCGAAATGCACTCACCGAACAAGACTATATCGAGATCTAAGGTTCGATCCTGATACTTTTGCGCGTTTTCTTCACGCCCCCACTGAAATTCAATCTCGCGTAAGCGGTGACTCAACTCTTCGAGTGACAACTCCGTGAAGAAACTAATCACGAAGTTGTAGAAATTTTGACTGCTAAAGCCAATAGGCTCGCATTCATATATCGGCGAAACACACAGATCACAGCCAAGCTTTTGCAGCTCTTGATAAGCCACAAGTGCGTGGTGCTCTCTTTCAATATTGGTGCCTACGCCGATATACGTTTTGATCATGCTTGGCCTCGCTCAATCACAACGCCCACCGCGCGTGCTTGAGGAACCGCACCTGGTTTCGCTAAGCGAATTTTGACCCAAGGCACAGAGAAGCGCTGCATGATAAGCTCTGCAACTTCTTCTGCAACGCGTTCAACCAACAAAAAGCGACCATTTTCGATGTGGTTTAACACCGCTTCGCTCACTTGTGAGTAATCCAACGCATCTTGAACATCATCACTCTTACCCGCCGGCTTGTTGTCATGCGCCATTTCGATATCCAGAACCAGCTTCTGCTTAATTTGCTGTTCCCAATCGTAAACGCCGATGGTGGTGATTACTTCTAACTGTTCAATAAAAACTTTATCCAGAGCCATCTTATGTCCTTCTATTTCAGAGGTCGGATACCCGATTTGGGCAATTTGATCGTACTATTCTATACCCAAGTAACCTATAGAGACCTTTAAGCGCGTCAATTGGCGGTAAAAGTCACTTGGGTATAAACTGCGAAGACTCTTTATATACAAGAAATCCCATAATGCAAGCTCTATCGCAGAGAGTATTTTTGCTCACCGCCGAATCGCGGTATGATAGCAACTACTCAGGAACTGAGCATTAAATTCCAATCCATCAAGGACTTCTATGGACGCACTGGCACTGATAATGACAATGGCCGCCTATTTGCTGGGTTCGATCTCCAGTGCGGTGCTGATTTGTCGTTTATTAAGGTTGCCAGACCCGCGTAAAGTGGGGTCCAATAACCCGGGTGCAACCAATGTGTTACGCATCGGCGGAAAAGGCGCGGCGGTCGCAGTATTGCTCTGCGATATGCTCAAAGGCACCATACCTGTTTGGGGCGGTTACTTCCTTGGTATCGACCCTATCATCCTTGGCGTCATCGCTATTGCAGCCTGTCTTGGTCATATGTATCCGATCTTCTTCCATTTTAAAGGTGGAAAAGGTGTAGCAACGGCACTTGGCGCAATTGCCCCTATCGGTTTGGATTTAACAGGGTTGGTGATGCTGACTTGGTTGTCGGTCGCGGTGCTATTTCGCTACTCTTCTTTGGCTGCATTAGTGACGGTCTTAGTTACCCCGTTTTATACGTGGATGTTCAAACCCCAATACACTCTGCCCGTTGCCATGCTGTGCTGCTTGATTGTATTTAAGCATCACCAAAATATCCGCCGTTTGTTATCCGGCGAAGAGCCTAAAATTGGCGAAAAGAAACTGATAGAAAAAAACTCGGCTTGATGCCGAGTTTTTAGTTTTAAGCTTCCGAACGCAGAACTATGCGTGCACTTTGTTTAGAAAGTCTAACAGCATTTGATTGACGAACTCTGGCTGCTCTAGCGAACTAATGTGGCCTGCTTCAGGGATCTCCACCAACTCACTGCCAGTAATGCAGTCATTCATTAAGTAAGATTCAAATACTGGACGTGGCTTATCCTCACGACCAACCGCAATCAACGTTGGCAATGCAAACATTTCAGAATCTTCAATCACATCACGGCGGCCAAACACCATACGACCAACACGAGCGACTTCGGCTGCACGCTCACCTTGCAATGCTTCAAGGCTTTGCTTGAATGATGCAACCAATGCCGGATTCACTTGCTCTGCATTATTAGCAAAGAATAGCGGCGTTACAGCTTCAACAATCGGTGCCGGAACAGCTTGCACTTGGCTGATGGTATCTAACATTGCGAAATACTTTTTATGCGTCACTTCAGGTTCTAGACCGATGAATGTATCCATCAGAACCAATGACTTCACACGTTGAGGCGCTTGAGAAGTCAGCTCAGCCCCCCACATACCGCCGACAGACAAGCCAACAATAGAGAACTGCTCGATCTCCAGATGATCCATCAACGCCAACATGTGCTGTGCGTAATCCACCAAAGATCGTGTTGAAGCGGGTGCAGCATCCGACTCACCGTGTGCCCAAAGGTCTGGCACGATACAGCGGTAAGATTGGCTCAACACTTCAATTTGTGGTGCCCACATTTGGCAATCCCAAAGGTAGCTGTGACCAAACAGAAGCACAGGGCCTTCACCCTTATCTAAGTAAGCAAGTTGCTGGCCTTCAATTTCAAACTTGTTCATTGTTATATCCATCTATTATTTTTGAGAACCATCCTATCACTGAAACGATATAAAACTGCTCGCATCAGTCAGGCTCTTACCATCAATTACACAAAGCCTTTCAATTAGATATCTAAAAATAAAGGCCTCTGATGAGCAGAGACCTTTATCTTCGTAAATCTATTTCAAACCTTCAGCGAAAGTTTGATTACGCGATTGGTGTTAGTTGATCGATCGGCCAACGTGGGCGAGCTTCAACTGACATATCAGCCACTTCACCGTTCTTCAAACGTTGCATACCTGCGTAAGCGATCATCGCACCGTTATCGGTACAAAACTCAGTGCGTGGGTAGTAAACTTCGCCGCCAACTTTCTTCGCCAGCTTCTCAAGCTCTGCACGCAGACGGCGGTTCGCACTTACACCACCAGCAATAACAATGCGTTTCATACCCGTTTGCTCAAGTGCGCGCTTACATTTGATAGCCAGCGTAGCACATACCGCTTCTTCGAATGCTAAAGCGATATCTGCACGTGTTTGCTCATCGTCACCGTTGGCAGCAATCGTGTTGGCCGTAAAGGTTTTTAGACCAGAGAAACTCATGTCCAAGCCTGGTACATTCGTCATTGGACGTGGGAATTTAAAGCGACCCGGTGTGCCTTTTTCAGCCAGCTTAGAAAGCAGCGGACCACCTGGGTAATCTAAGCCCATTAGCTTCGCCGTCTTATCGAATGCCTCACCCGCCGCATCGTCAATTGATTCGCCTAGGATTTTGTACTCGCCGATGCCTTTTACTTCCACCATCATTGAGTGACCACCCGATACCAATACCGCCACAAATGGGAACGGTGGTGGGTTATCTTCTAGCATAGGTGCCAGTAGGTGACCTTCCATATGGTGAACAGGCACCGCTGGTACACCCCAAGCGTAAGCAATACTGCGACCGATGGTAGCACCAACAAGGAGTGCGCCCACCAGACCTGGACCTGCCGTGTATGCTACACCGTCAATGTCTTTAGAAGTCAGATTTGCTTCTTTCAGTGCCTCTTTAATAAGAGGGATGGTTTTCTTAACATGGTCACGTGAAGCCAACTCAGGCACCACGCCGCCGTAATCTGCGTGAAGTTTTACTTGGCTGTAAAGCTTGTGTGATAGCAGACCTTTTTCATCGTCATAAATCGCGATGCCAGTCTCGTCACAAGAGGTTTCAATACCAATAATGCGCATGGTTTTCTCAGTATGCTTTCTATATAGAGGAAATTTGGGCGTCATATTACCCTGCCTTGGTGCTTCAAACAAATTTTGTACAGACAATAAGCGATAAAAGGCTTTACAAAGCTGTGTTGATCGGATTAAAATTCCGCACCATTTTTGATCAAGCTGGTAACTGACCAAACAATTGTGATTTGGTTCATTAAATTCCAGCGTTAACGAATAACCCCTGAGGTGAAAGGCATATGCCAGTAGTTAAAGTACGTGAAAACGAACCGTTCGACGTTGCTCTACGTCGTTTCAAGCGCTCTTGCGAAAAAGCAGGTATCCTTTCTGAAGTGCGTCGTCGTGAGCACTACGAAAAACCAACTACAGTTCGCAAACGCGCTAAAGCAGCAGCTCAAAAGCGTCACGCTAAGAAGCTAGCTCGCGAAAACGCTCGTCGCGTTCGCCTGTACTAATAACTGAGCTCCGGAAAGGAATTTAGTTATGGCTCTGATTGATAAACTCAAAGAAGAGCAAAAATTAGCGATGAAAGCCAAGGACAAATTGCGCCTTGGTACTATTCGTTTAGCTCTATCAGCAGTTAAGCAGCGTGAAGTTGACGAACAGATTACTCTGGGCGATGACGACATCCTTGCTGTACTGACCAAGATGGTTAAACAACGTCGCGACTCTGTATCGCAATTTGAAGCAGCAGGTCGTCAAGATCTTGCTGATGCGGAACAAGCTGAAATTACCGTTCTTGAGGACTTTATGCCTCAACCACTGACAGACGAAGAAGTTGCTGCTCTTATCGAGAACGCAATTGCTGAATCTGGCGCAGCTGGCATGCAAGACATGGGCAAAGTAATGGGCGTTCTGAAACCGCAAATTCAAGGGCGTGCAGATATGGGTAAAGTGAGCGGTTTAGTTCGCGCTAAATTGGCTTAATACCCCACCCAATTGCAGCAAGCCGTGCTATCCTTTGGAACGCACGGCTTGTTTGTATCTGGCAGAATGGAATAACAAAAAGCCTCACATATGCTTTTCTTTGCAACCCATTCACACCAATCATGATTTTCTTTTTTTGTTAGGTTTTATGGCTGGACACATCCCTCGCAGTTTTATTGATGACCTCCTAGCTCGACTCGATATTGTCGATATCATCGACGCGCGCGTGAAACTTAAGAAAAAAGGCAAAAACTACGGTGCTTGCTGTCCTTTCCATAACGAAAAGACCCCTTCATTCAGCGTCAGCCAAGAGAAACAGTTTTACCACTGTTTTGGTTGCGGCGTTCACGGCAATGCCATCGACTTCATCATGGAGTTCGAACGGTTAGAGTTTGTCGAGGCCATTGAAGAGCTAGCGTCTTACCTCGGTTTGGATGTGCCGCGTGAACAACGCAGTGGCGGCGGTGGACAGTTTAATTCTGGTCCTCAAGCAAGCAGCAGTGAAAAACGCAATCTGTACGATTTGATGGGCAGCATTGGTCAGTTCTATCGTAACCAACTCAAACAGCCAGCAAGCAAGGTGGCGATTGAGTACCTGAAAGATCGCGGTCTATCTGGCGAAATCGTCCAGAAGTTTGGTATCGGCTACGTAGCTGATGAATGGGACTTAGTCCGTAAAAACTTCGGCCAGAATAAAGACAACCAAGACATGCTGGTAACTGGCGGCATGTTGATTGAAAACGATAAAGGTAACCGCTATGACCGCTTCCGTGGTCGTATCATGTTCCCGATTCGTGACCGTCGTGGTCGAGTTATCGGCTTTGGTGGCCGTGTACTTGGTGATGGCACACCGAAATACCTCAACTCACCAGAGACGCCTATCTTCCATAAAGGTAAAGAACTTTACGGCCTTTATGAAGTTTTGCAGGCATATCGTGAACCGCCACGAGTTTTGGTCGTTGAAGGCTATATGGATGTGGTGGCTTTAGCGCAATATGGCGTAGATTACTCTGTCGCATCATTGGGCACATCCACCACGGGTGACCATATTCAAATGCTGTTTCGTCAAACCAACACGGTAGTGTGTTGTTACGATGGTGACCGCGCAGGTAAAGAAGCCGCATGGCGCGCGCTCGAGAATGCACTTCAGTACCTAAAAACGGGTAACACGCTGAAGTTCTTATTCTTACCTGATGGCGAAGATCCAGACAGCTACGTTCGTAAATATGGCAAACAAGCCTTCGAACAACAAATTGAACAAGCGACACCGCTTTCGAGCTATCTGTTTGATAACTTGATTGAATTGCACCAAATCAACTTGGGCAACAATGAAGGTAAATCCGCACTACGCGCCTACGCGAGTGCGTTGATCGACAAGATACCTGATCCCTACTTTCAGGAATTGCTCGAAAAGCTGCTTGATGAACGCACGGGCTTTGATAACCGCTTACGCCAACCGCGTAAAAAGACGAGTGAAACTCGACCTCAGCCGCACAAAGAGATCAAACGAACTCCTATGCGCGAGGTAATCGCTCTACTTATTCAAAATCCGAGCTATGCTCAAATGGTACCTGATTTGTCTTCGGTAAGAGAATTATCAATACCGGGACTAAGTTTATTTGTTGATGTACTTGATAAATGCCAGGCACATCCCCATATAAACACAGGCCAATTATTAGAGCATTGGCGAAATAGCCAAAATGAGACCCTTCTGTCTCGTCTAGCGAGCTGGGACATTCCCCTCGATGAAGACAACCAAGAAGAAATATTTTTAGACTCACTGGATAAAATTATTGCCCAGTGCGTAGAAAAGCAAATTGAAAACCTGCAGGCCAAAGCAAGAAGTGTCGGTTTATCAGCCGAAGAGAAAAGGGAGCTGCTAGCTTTGATGCTAGATTTAAAAGCGTAACCCTGTTTAATTAGTCAGCAACAATTTAATTTGTTATAGTAAGTGGTTTGCATTTCGCATACTGATTCCTTCACCAGATTACGAAGTTGGATACCGTCTATGGATCAAAATCCGCAGTCACAGCTAAAGTTACTTGTTATTAAAGGCAAGGAACAAGGCTATCTGACCTACGCCGAAGTAAATGACCACCTACCTGCTGAAATCGTAGATTCAGAACAGGTAGAAGACATCATTCAGATGATCAACGACATGGGTATCAAGGTAGTAGAAACTGCTCCTGATGCCGATGATCTAGCGCTGAACGATGACACAAACATTACCGATGAAGATGCAGCTGAAGCTGCAGCAGCAGCACTTTCTAGCGTAGAAAGTGAAATTGGTCGTACAACAGACCCTGTGCGCATGTACATGCGTGAAATGGGTACTGTGGAGCTGCTGACTCGCGAAGGCGAAATCGACATCGCAAAACGTATTGAAGAAGGTATTAACCAAGTTCAATCGTCTGTTGCTGAATACCCTGGCACTATCCCATACATTCTTGAGCAGTTTGATAAAGTTCAAGCAGAAGAACTTCGTCTGACAGACCTAATCTCTGGATTTGTTGACCCTGATGCAGACGATACAGCTGCACCAACAGCAACGCACATCGGTTCTGAGCTGACTGAATCTCAGCTAGAAGAAGAAGATGAAGAAGACGTTGATGACGACGAAGAAAGCGATGACGATTCAGATGATTCTGAAGAAGATGTTGGTATCGACCCAGAGCTAGCGCTTGAGAAATTCAACCAGCTACGCAGCACGTACCAAAACCTTCAGCTTGCAATCAACGAACACGGTTACGAGAGCCCTAAAGCGACCGTAGCTAACGAGTTGATGCTAGACGTATTCAAAGAATTCCGTCTAACGCCAAAACAGTTCGATCACCTAGTGAATGAACTGCGCACAGCAATGGATCGCGTTCGTACTCAAGAACGTCTGATCATGAAGTCTGCAGTTGAATACGGCAAAATGCCGAAGAAATCATTCATCGCACTGTTCACAGGCAACGAATCAAGCGAAGCATGGCTAGATGAGATCCTAGCATCTGACAAGCCATACGCTGAAAAGATCAAACGTAACGAAGAAGAAATCCGTCGTTCAATCGCTAAACTAAAAATGATTGAAGAAGAGACTTCTCTAAACGTTCAAAACATTAAAGACATCAGCCGTCGCATGTCTATCGGTGAAGCAAAAGCTCGCCGTGCGAAGAAAGAGATGGTTGAAGCGAACTTACGTCTAGTAATTTCTATCGCGAAGAAATACACCAACCGTGGTCTACAGTTCTTGGATCTAATCCAAGAAGGTAACATCGGTCTGATGAAAGCGGTAGATAAGTTCGAATACCGTCGTGGTTACAAGTTCTCGACTTACGCAACGTGGTGGATCCGTCAGGCAATCACTCGTTCAATCGCGGACCAAGCACGTACGATTCGTATTCCGGTACACATGATCGAAACGATCAACAAGCTAAACCGTATCTCTCGTCAAATGCTGCAAGAGATGGGGCGTGAGCCATTACCGGAAGAACTGGCAGAGCGTATGCAAATGCCAGAAGACAAGATTCGTAAAGTACTGAAAATCGCTAAAGAGCCAATTTCTATGGAGACACCAATTGGTGACGACGAAGATTCGCATCTAGGTGATTTCATCGAAGATACTACGCTAGAACTACCGCTAGATTCTGCTACGGCAACGAGCCTGAAAATGGCAACGAAAGACGTACTTGCAGGTCTAACGCCACGTGAAGCAAAAGTACTTCGTATGCGCTTTGGTATCGACATGAACACTGACCACACTCTAGAAGAAGTTGGTAAGCAGTTCGACGTTACTCGTGAACGTATCCGTCAGATCGAAGCGAAAGCACTACGTAAACTTCGTCACCCAAGCCGCTCAGAAACACTGCGCAGCTTCCTAGACGAGTAATCGCAGCGATTAAAAACAAAAAAAGGTGACCGAGTGTCACCTTTTTTATTATCTGTGAAGCTAAGTGAATAAAAACTAAGCGCAATTGCCCTACCTAGTGGCTAGACACCTTGCAATGCTTCCCCTATAATCGTTGACCTATTAAGGCCCCTTAGCTCAGTGGTTAGAGCAGTCGACTCATAATCGATTGGTCCCCAGTTCAAGTCTGGGAGGGGCCACCAAAGTCAGAAGGCTCGTAGAGAAATCTACGGGCCTTTGTTGTATCTGGAAGATAGAGATTCGACCCTGTCCCACATCACGCCAAACCTTACTCTTATTCAGGGAGCTGCCTACGAGCGCTCTAGCTCCAGCTTATTGGCTTGGTACTCTTCTGTTGCCGCCACGAGGTCTGGGCGGTTAATCACTTTCCATAAGAAGTAAGGTGGGATCAGAAATGCGACGAAGTAAAACGACTCATGGAAGAAGATGTGTGCGATGTCTTCTTGATGCTCGCACAGTGCCGCAAGGGCACAGAAATCCAATAAGATGCTCAAAGCTCCGAACACCACAGAGACTACGATAGCCAAACCCAATAACTCTCTGAGGTAATGTTTAAATGCCATTCTAGTAATTCCTTCTAGCTAATCAGTGCGGTCAAAATTACGCCTCTAACTCCTTCTCTGAATTGACTTTTATCAACTTCATCGCCAAACAAATAAGAACTTAGTTTTATAAAAGATCACTTGCACAAATCAGAAAAAGAGCGGTAATTAAAATGCAATTAATTGAACATTAAAAAAAGCCAATCAAATGACTGGCTTCTACTGTTACTCGGGGTTAGCAAGACATAGAGTTAATCTGACAAGTAATATTGAACGGTTGAGACAACGCGTACTTTTTTAATATACGGCGTGTTGCTATCACGATCGTAAATAGAGAACTGGCCTTGCGTCGCACGCTTGATTTTACCGAGCGAGCTCTGCGAATCTTTGGCGAACTTCTCTGCCACTTCACGAGCGTTTTTAGTCGCTTCCTCAATCATATCTGGCTTGATGTCATTGAGCTTAGTAAAGCTGTACTCAACACGATTTGCATAAGGGTCTTGGTTAAGTAAAACACCCTGTTTACCTAGCTCACCGATTTCATTGATTGCCGCTCTGACTACATCAATATTCTGGCTATAAACCGTCACAGTGCGGTTTGCTAAGTAGCGATACTCAATGTCTTGTTCGTTTCCATACTGCTGCGCCTTACGGTCTGTTACAGCAGGTGAAGACAACGAAAAGTTGGACTCATCCAACCCCTTTGATGCGAGAAAGTCGAGCACTAGTTTGGTCTGCTGATCAATCTCATCAAACATCGTCGGCATATCATTACTCGCGACGGTAAACTGAATTGGCCAAATTACCGTGTCCGCTGGATACTCCCGCTCAGATAACCCCTTTACCGTCACGACCCGTTCATAAGCTTTATATTTGACGGCGGTCTGTTGAATGAAAAAGCCCAACACACCCAAACCAATAATCAAGCTCAACCCAAGCCACACTGACGACTTATTGGAAATTCGCTCCATTCACCCTCCTAATTTCACTAAATTGATCAATTTGTTATCTCGATAAGATAGTTCACTTATGGCAATAAAATAGCGACCGGAAGCTAAATTTGTGTCATTTCGCTCGAAATAATGAGCACAACAATATAAAATCGAACAGTGTTTTATTAAGAACCTAATACTCATGTTGAAAACAAAATTGATGATAATGCTCGGTGGCTTGATTGTATCTCCCTCTTGCTTTGCAAGTAGCGAAGGCCTGATTGAAGATGCAACGTCAGAAGAGTCTCAAGAGCTCGTATGCGGCGAAGAACATTGCGAAGGCAAGGGTTTTGATGGGCGCTTGCTACTTGAAAACGAGCCAACCAAGCAGGTTTTGAGCTCGATAGAATCAATCAGTAAGACTCTCAACGCCATGAGCATCCTGATGTTTGCTGGTGATAAAACTTAAATAGTCCCTCAAACTCATTCATTTCAGAGTCTTTGGTCAATAAAGCTTCATTGGTTTGTCACCAAAGGCTCATGTTTTTGCCTCTGAACTGTCATCTGTAATTTCTACTATCCAATCAGCAATTTTTACGCTGAGGTAAATATGGATAGTTCAACCCCTTTTCGTCTCCCACGTAAAACGCCGTTTGGCATTGGTGAAAACGTTGCTGAATGGGCAACCGGTTTAAACCAGCTCGATAAGTTCTACGCCCAACGCCCCGTTAATGCCGATACAAAAACTTTTCTCCGCTTCACGCTGGATATCTTAGGCATCGACTATCGTATTACTCATGGTTCACTCGACTCAGTACCTAAACAAGGTGCTACCGTTATAGTGGCGAACCACCCGCTTGGTTGTGTGGAAGGCGTGATCTTAGCTGAACTGCTATTGATGGTCAGAGACGATATCCAAATACTAGCCAATCAATACCTTAAAACCGTGCCGGAGTTAGATCAGCTCTTTATTGGCGTCGATGTGTTTGAAGGTAAAGACGCGGTCAAGTCCAATATGAAAGCCCTGAGAGCGGCCAATAAACATCTGGCAAGTGGCGGCTTATTGCTTGTCTTTCCCGCCGGTGAAGTGTCCCAGTTAGTCGATGCTAAACAGCAACGTTTGCAAGATAAGGATTGGAGTCGAAGCGTAAGTAGCCTTATCCGCAAAAACAAAGCCACGACAGTTCCGGTCTTCATCAGCGGTCAAAACTCGAAACGTTTTTATATAGCGGGAAAAATCCATCCGCTTCTACGTACCCTAATGCTTGGTCGAGAGCTGCTGAACAAACACGCGCAAACCATCAACTTGTCTTTTGGCCAAGCGATTAAATTTAAAGAGCTCAACACACTTAGCGATGATCAAGTGGTGAACTATTTGCGGCTCAACACTTACTTGCTCAATCGCGAAACCCAATCAGTGAAGCCCTCTTCATCATCAGAATTGCTCTCTCCAATAGCGGCAGGGTTACCCGTAGGCGAATTGCTTGAAGAGCTGAACAACTTACCAAAAGAGTCCAAGCTGCTAACAAGTGGTGAGTTCGATGTCTACTGCACGGAGTCGCAGAATATCCCTTCCCTACTGCATGAAATTGGTCGCCTGCGTGAGCTCAATTTTCGACAGGTTGGCGAAGGAACGGGACTAGCAATAGACATTGACCATTTCGATCATGATTACCTACACCTGTTTGTGTGGGACAGAGAAAACCAGTGTTTGGTGGGCGCGTATCGTTTAGGTCTGGTTGACCAACTGATTGAAAAGCGCGGCGTAGCAGGTCTGTATTCACGAACGTTGTTTAACTATGACCAACGCTTTATCGACCAAATGGGTAAATCCATTGAGATGGGACGCTCAGTGATTGCGCAGCAATATCAAAAGAGTATGAGCGCGCTACTGCTGCTGTGGAAAGGCATCGCAACCTTTGTGCATCAAAACCCAGATTACACTCACCTATTTGGTCCGGTGAGCATTAGCAACGACTATAGCGATACTGCACGCCAACTGCTAGCTCAATCAATGACACTGCACCACTACGATAACAACTGCGCAGAGTACGTCACGCCTTCTAATCCACTTCCTGACCACCAACGTGACTGGAACACCAGCATGCTCACCGCATTAGGGGACTTACAGCTATTATCACGCGTCATTGCCAGAATCGATGAAGGAAAAGGTGTGCCCGTTTTGTTGCGTCAGTACTTAAGCCTCAATGGCAAACTGGTGTGCTTCAATGTCGATCCTGCGTTCAATAATGCTCTAGATGGGTTAATCATGGTTGATTTACGTGATGTTCAAGAAAAGACGTTGGCGAGGTATATGGGACGAGAACAAACTTATGAGTACCTCACCTATCATGCAAATAGCAACCATAAGTAAGAGTAGTCAGTAAGAAGAGAGTTGTGAGCCAATAAGAGAGTTGTGAGCCAATAAGAGGAGCCAAATAGCGGCTCTCTTTTATTTTTCTATCAATGAGATAAGGACACTTCGTGAAGTACGCCGAAAAGATTTTTATAAATACATTCTATCGAAGAGTCGCAATGACATTGATCACACCCGTCCCGTCACAAACTTTCACAAAACACCAAAGTCGATCCAGATCACATTTAACTTCCAGACCAAATCAGAACAAAATGTGATATTGATCGTTACTGGTATTTAATTTGAATTTCAAAAGAAATCAAAGGTGATCAAAGTCACAAAGTATTTTGGTTTTAAATTTGTCAGAAGATCGAATTGATCACTAAGATTTTTATTGACAGATTTAAAAGTGGCTTTTTGTTATTAAGTTACAAGTCAATAAGTTGAAGTTAGTCACTTAAAAACCGTTTCTCAGCCTAAGAAATGCGGGGGTTGATCACGAAAAACCCGTTGTCAGTTCCAATTGGAAAATGTGTGGTAAATTGATTGGGTACTAAGCAATCAAACAAACGGTTTTGGCGAACCGTTTACTACAACAAAATTCATCAGAACATCGAACGGGGAATTGTTATGATATCACCAGATGCCAAGATCAAGATACAAAATTTTGGTCGTTTTCTGTCAAACATGGTAATGCCAAACATCGGCGCGTTTATCGCGTGGGGCTTTATCACTGCTCTATTTATCCCAACAGGATGGCTGCCAAACGAGACCTTGGCATCTATGGTTGGCCCTATGATTACCTACTTGCTGCCACTGCTTATCGGCTACACCGGTGGTAAATTGGTTGGTGGCGATCGCGGTGCGGTAGTCGGTGCAATCACAACAATGGGCGTGATTGTCGGTACCGACATCCCAATGTTTATGGGCGCAATGATGGTCGGCCCGATGGGCGGCTGGGCTATCAAGAAATTCGATAACTACATCGACGGTAAAGTGAAAAGTGGTTTCGAGATGTTGGTCAACAACTTCTCTGCAGGCATCATCGGTATGCTGTGTGCGATCCTTGCTTTCCTGTTTATCGGCCCATTCGTAAAAATTCTTTCTGGTGGCTTGGCGGCAGGCGTTAACTTCCTAGTATCAGCTCACCTTCTACCACTGACTTCAATCTTCGTTGAACCAGCAAAGATCCTGTTCCTAAACAACGCGATCAACCACGGTATCTTCTCTCCATTAGGTATCCAACAAGCGTCTGAGACAGGTCAATCGATCTTCTTCCTAATCGAAGCAAACCCAGGTCCTGGTCTAGGTATCCTGCTAGCTTACATGGTGTTTGGTAAAGGTACGGCTCGTCAAACTGCAGGTGGTGCATCAATCATCCACTTCTTCGGCGGTATCCACGAGATTTACTTCCCATACATCCTAATGAACCCTCGCCTAATCCTTGCGGCTATCGCAGGTGGTATGACTGGCGTATTCGTTCTCACTATCTTTAACGCAGGTATCGTTTCTCCAGCATCGCCAGGTTCAATCTTTGCAATCTTGTTGATGACTCAGAAAGGTTCAATCGTTGGTGTACTAGCGTCTATCGCAGCAGCAACAGGCGTGTCATTCGCCGTAGCTGCACTGCTAATGAAGACACAAACGTCAACAGAAGAAGACGGTGATGAAGCAGCACTAGAAAAAGCAACATCACAAATGAAAGACATGAAATCTGCATCTAAAAACGATGCGGTGGTAAACAACCAAAGCAAAGGTGACGTAGACCTAGCGACAGTACAAAGCATCATTGTCGCTTGTGATGCGGGCATGGGCTCAAGCGCCATGGGTGCGAGCATGCTACGCAAAAAGGTTCAAGGCGCTGGCCTGAACATCCACGTAACCAACCTTGCCATTAACAGCTTACCAGAGAGTGCAGATATCGTGATTACTCATAAAGACTTAACGGATCGTGCACGTAAGCATGCTCCAAACGCACACCACATTTCATTGACTAACTTCCTAGACAGCGAAATGTACAACCAGCTAGTCACCAAACTACTAGCAGCACAAAACCAATCCGCAGCCAATGACGACCAAATGGTAAAAGTGTCCGTCATGGCGGCGAACGACGACAGCTTTGAACCACAACAACCATCGGTATTCCAAATCCAGCGTGAGAACATTCATCTCGGTTTGAAAGCAGCCAACAAAGAAGAAGCCATTCGCTTTGCAGGCAACAAATTGGTTGAACTTGGCTACGCAGAACCGGAATACGTAGACGCGATGTTTGAGCGTGAAGCGTTGGTTCCAACTTACCTAGGCGAATCTATCGCAGTACCTCACGGTACGGTAGAAGCGAAAGACCGCGTGAAGAAAACCGGCATTGTAATCTGCCAATACCCATCGGGTATCCAATTTACTGAAGACGACGATGATGTAGCGAAACTGGTTATCGGCATTGCCGCTAAGAACGATGAGCACATCCAGGTGATTACCACCATTACAAACGCGCTCGATGAGCCGGAGGCAATTGAGAAGCTAACCAGCACCAACGATGTGGAAGAGATTCTGAACATCCTTGGCGGCCAGCAAGCGGCTTAATCACTCCTTTTATTTGCTCCTGAGCAAACCGAGGTCAGCTGTCACCCCCTATGCGGTTGGCCTCACCCTAGATTCGTTTAGTCAATATTTCAGACATTGGTAGGTAAGCATTATGAAAAACGCAGTTCATTTTGGCGCAGGTAATATTGGTCGTGGCTTCATCGGTAAACTCTTAGCAGACGCAGAAGTAGAGGTCACATTCGCGGACGTTGATGCACCACTCGTCGATCAACTGAGTCACAAGCAAGAATACAAAGTAAAAGTGGTGGGTACTGAGTGCCAAATCGACACAGTAACTCACGTCACCGCGGTTAACTCAGCCAGTGAAGATGTCATCGACCGCATTGTAAAAACCGACTTGGTAACAACAGCAGTAGGCCCTAACGTACTGGACATCATTGCAAAAACCATCGCCACCGGCATTACAAAGCGCTTTGCAGCAGGCAACGAAAAACCATTAAACATCATCGCGTGTGAAAATATGGTTCGCGGTACGACGCATCTAAAAGGTGAGGTGTACAAACACTTGGATGAATCATTGCATTCAAAAGCAGACGATTTGGTTGGCTTTGTCGATTCAGCGGTAGACCGCATCGTGCCACCAGCAGAAGCAGCGAACGATGATCCACTAGAAGTGACGGTAGAAAGCTTTAGCGAATGGATTGTGGATGAACAGCAATTCAAAGGCGAAATCCCTGACATCGCAGGCATGGAAAGAACCAACAATCTAATGGCGTTTGTCGAGCGTAAGCTGTTCACGCTCAACACTGGCCACTGTATCACGGCTTATCTAGGTTGCTTAAAAGGCCACCGCACCATTCGTGAAGCGATTGAAGATCCAAGCATTTATGCTGAAGTAAAACAGGCAATGCAAGAGAGTGGTGAGGTACTGATCAAACGTTACGGTTTTGATCGCGACATGCACAATGCGTACATCGAGAAGATTCTAGGTCGCTTTGCCAACCCGTTCTTAGTCGATGAAGTTGACCGTGTCGGTCGCCAACCAATTCGCAAATTGGGCGCAAACGATAGATTAGTGAAGCCGTTACTCGGTACAATTGAGTATGGCACTGAAAATCAAACACTTTTGAAAGGCATTGCCGCTGCGTTGAAGTACACTAACGACACTGACCCACAAGCCATAGAGCTGCAAAACTCATTAAAAGAAGTGGGCGTGAAGAAAACGCTGGCGGTGTACACAGGTCTTGCAGAAGACAGTGCAGAAGTAGCTCAAATTGAGGCGCTTTACCACCAACTTTGATTTACCTAGGGGAGCTTAGCTCCCCTTCTGTATCCTTGTCCGCTTGAAGAGATTGGGATACCTAATAACTAGAAATGTATTCAGTATATGGCAGATAACATCAACGAAACCGAGATCATTGAGCGATTAAACAGCGCACCTTCGGTACGAGGCTTTTTTATTGCGGCAGTCGACGTCTTTAACGATTCGATCGATGGGCTAGTACAAAGGATCTTTCGTAAAGATAACTTCGCCGTTCAATCCGTGGTTGGTCCGCTGCTACAAGACTCAGGACCGCTGGGCGATCTATCTGTTCGTTTAAAGTTACTGTTTGGCTTGGGTGTACTTCCTGATGATATTTACCACGACATCGAAGACATCATTAAGCTCAAGAACCAACTCAATAGTGACGCTTGTGATTACGAGTTTACCGACCCAAATATTCTAGACCCAATCAAAAAACTGCATCTGGTAAAGAAAATGGGCATGGTGCAACTGGAAGTCAGCGAACCAGATGACGACATCGACCTTGAGTTTTATCAGCTGCAACTGCAACGTCAACAACAAATCATTAAGTCAGGGCTCTCACTTGCGATTGTCGAGATATGTAATGAACTAGGTAAAGAGAGCCCATTCTAACGCCACATTGTATACCCAAGCTCCCTTCAAAAGGATTCGAGGTTGCTTAGGTATAACAAGCAGTAATGTCAGCCGCTCTGCCCAAAAACGTAGGAGCCCTAGCCAATGTTAAAAGCGGTACTTTTTGATATGGATGGACTGATTTTCGATACCGAATCCATCTACAAACAAAGTTGGCAATACGCCGCCACCGAGCAAGGCCTAACCATCACCGATGATTTCTACCAGCAGTTCATCGGTGTCCAAGACCCTGAATGTGAGAGAATTCTCGCCGAGCATTTTCAAGATGCCATCGATATGCCGCGCTATAAAGCCGTGCGAGATGAACACTTCCATAATCTAAGAAATCAAGGCGTTGCGCTCAAACCCGGATTCGACGCACTGTTTTATGCCATCAAACAACATGGCTTATTAACCGCGATTGTCACCTCTTCTCACCTTCCCGAGGTAAAACACAATTTCTCAGGCAGCACGTACCTTGCTCAGTTTGATTTAGTGATTACCGCCGAAGATGTAGAACGCGGCAAACCAAACCCTGATTGCTATCAAATGGCTTATCGTCACTTAGGTGTGGACGCCAAGCAATGCTTAGTCTTGGAAGATTCAAACAACGGCATCAAAGCCGCACTCGCCGCTGAGTGCCACGCTGTGATGATTCCAGATTTACTTCCCCCTCTGCCAGAGCTCGAAGACAAAATCATCATTAAAGCGTCTCTTGAGGAAGTGATTCCGCTGCTGAGTCAGCTTTAGCTTTCATCACAACTACCGGACTAGAGTTCGTAAGTCAGACCAAAATGAAACTTATAGTCGTCTTTCTCTGGTACTACGCCTTCAGCATCGGCTTTGGTTTCTGACAAGTGATCCCACACTGCTTTGATGCTCAGTTCCAGATCATCAACAAGATCGATATCAAAACCAAGCTCATTGGTATGACGTGTACCGCCTGCGTCATTGCTTGCCCAATTCAGGTTATAGGTGTGGCTTAGATCGATGTCATCCGTCAGCTCATACTCAAAGTTCGATTCAAAGGTAAGAGTATTACTGGAAACATCACCGGCCTCCCCTTCTTCCACGGTTTTAAAGTCCGTGTACTGATAACCCGGACCGATAGAGACGTCCCATTCCGTTTGAGGGTTGGCAATAATGAAGTAACCCATTTGCAAAGACGCGTTGACTTGGTAATCAATGTTTTGGAACTCGTCGCTGAGCAGCGAGAGCTTAAGTGGTCTGAAGAATAAACGGTTATTGAGATAGATATCATACGAGCCATCAAACGAGCTGTTGTTTGCGGTCGTTTGATCATTGGTTTGCGAGTTTTCGTGCTTTGCTTTTAGCTTAGTGCGTGATCCGACCGTGCTTCGCTCTGCCTCAACCTCACCCAATAAAGAGAACTCATCAGTGTTACCTTTACTGATGTCCAAGCCCAAAAAGATCTCGGTTGTCCAATGATCGGAGTCGTTCTCCGATCCGCGATAAATCGACACAATCTCAGTAACGGGAAACGAGATTTCTTCTTCGCCGTTAGTGAGATACAGCTTATCCTCTCGAATCGACAGGTAACCATCGAATACATCACCACTAGAGGTTCGAATGGTAAAGAAGCTTGCCGTTTCTAATACCGCGATGTCTTCGATCTCAATTTCTTGATCGCCAAGATCATCACTATCAAATTCAATTTCCTGATCGAACGAGTTGGTTTCTTCCTTGATCGTGCCAATCAGTTCTCCTTTGATCACTTCACCCGATTTGAGTTGTAACCAGTCATCGCTTTCGTCGATAAATACCGTTTGGCTTTTGCGCTCTTCTGTTTGTGTTTCTTCCTCTGCCATCACTGATGGATGGTAAAACGAGGACGCGATACATAAAGCCAAGAGTTTGATTTTCATAGTGACCTTTTCAGTTCAATGGCAACCACATCCGTTGGGCTTACGATAGTGATGCTCACCGCTCGGCGTGTCAGAAAGTAAACAATTGAATGTCAACGTATTGCGCATCATAACCATGTCTACGGACATAAAAAAAGCGAAGTCATGTGACTTCGCTTTAGGTTCTCGCTACTTACATAGCGCGACATAAACAACTGTAATCTTAATCACACCTTGCATTGCTTACTCTACGGTTACCGCTTTCGCTAGGTTACGAGGTTGGTCTACGTCCGTACCTTTGATCAATGCTACGTAGTAAGACAGCAGCTGCATTGGGATGGTGTAGTAGATCGCCGCCGTGATTTCACTAACGTGTGGCATAGTGATGATCTTCATGGTCTCGTCACCTTCGAAGCCAGCATCAGCATCTGCGAATACGTAAAGCAGACCACCACGCGCACGTACTTCTTCAACGTTTGATTTCAGTTTTTCTAGAAGATCGTTGCTTGGTGCAACAACTACAACTGGCATATCTGCATCGATCAACGCTAGAGGACCGTGTTTCAGTTCACCCGCAGCGTACGCTTCTGCGTGAATGTAAGAGATCTCTTTCAGTTTTAGAGACGCTTCCATCGCGATAGGGTAGAACTCACCACGACCTAGGAATAGTGTGTGGTGCTTATCGGCAAAATCGGTTGCCAGTGCTTCGATTTCTTTCTCGAAAGACAGCGCCGCGTTGATTTGCTGCGGCAGAGCGTGAAGCGCTTCTACGATCTCTTTTTCTTTCTCTTTGCTGATGCGGTTTTGTTGCTTACCTAGCGCTGTCACTAGCATTAGTAGCGCAGAGAGCTGAGTCGTGAACGCTTTGGTTGAAGCCACACCAATTTCTACACCGGCACGGGTCATAAACGCGAAATCAGATTCACGAACCAGAGAAGAGCCCGCTACGTTACAGATGGTCATTGCCGCCATGTAACCTTTCTCTTTTGCTAAGCGAAGTGCTGCTAGCGTATCGGCGGTTTCACCAGACTGAGAAAGCGTGATCAATAGGCTGTTTGGACGCGTCACAAACTTGCGGTAACGGAATTCAGACGCGATTTCTACGTCACAGCTGACACCTGCAATGTCTTCGAACCAGTAACGCGCTGTCATACCTGCGTTGTAAGACGTACCACAAGCTACGATCTGTACGTGCTCAACTTTGCTTAGGATTTCTGCCGCGTTTACACCGATTGCTTCAGTGACAACAGAATCAGCCGTGATACGACCTTCCATAGTGTTGATCAGCGCTGTTGGTTGCTCGTAAATTTCTTTCTGCATGAAGTGACGGTATTGACCTTTATCACCCGCATCGTGTTCAGCGTTTGATTCGATAATTTCACGCTCTACACGCTCACCAGCTGCGTCAAATACAGTCACTTCGCGACGAGTGATCTCTGCAACATCACCTTCTTCTAGATACATAAAGCGACGTGTCACGTTAAGCAGTGCAAGTTGGTCAGAAGCAAGGAAGTTTTCACCCACACCAAAACCAATAACGATTGGGCTACCTGAACGTGCTACTACAATACGTGAAGGATCTTTACGATCTAGCGCTACTGTGCCGTATGCGCCATCCAGTTGTTTTGCTGTCTTCTGTACCGCTTCTAGTAGCGTTTCTGAAGTGCGAAGTTCCCACTCAACCATGTGTGCGATAACTTCAGTATCTGTTTGAGATTCGAAAACGTAACCGCGAGATTGAAGCAGTTCACGTAGCTCTTCGTGGTTTTCGATAATACCGTTGTGTACCACCGCGATGTCACCAGACATGTGTGGGTGCGCGTTTGCTTCTGATGGCTCACCGTGAGTAGCCCAACGAGTGTGTGCGATACCCGTACCACCAACGACTTTCGCTTGGTCTACTGCGTCAGCCAACTCTTGAACCTTACCCAGACGACGAATACGCGTTAGGTTGGTTTCGCCATCAACAATCGCGACACCCGCAGAGTCATAACCGCGGTATTCCAGGCGGCGTAGGCCTTCAACCAAAATTTCTGCAACGTCTCGTTGTGCTACTGCACCTACGATTCCACACATGTGCTTATCTCCGTTTATTGTTTTGTTCTTCCCTGACCATGATTTCAAATAGAGGCAGCAAGCAAAGGCCTTTATCCAAAGGGAAGTGAAATATGAAACTGTTTACTTAATTAGATTAGGCGCAAATGACTTTTACGCCATGTTGTTCAATCTTTGCTCTGTGTTCTGGCTGCAACTCTGCATCAGTAACCAACACGTCAATTTGGTCCCAAGCGAGTTCTAAGTTCGGGATCTTGCGCCCCACTTTCTCAGACTCGATCATGACGATGACTTCACGAGACACCTCCGCCATGACTTTACTTAAGCCAACCAATTCATTAAACGTTGTGGTTCCGCGCTCTAGATCGATACCGTCGGCACCGATAAATAGCTGGTCAAAGTCGTAAGCTCTTAATACAGATTCGGCTACTTTGCCTTGGAAGGATTCTGAGTGCGTATCCCAAGTGCCACCTGTCATTAACAGGGTTGGTTCGCTCTCTAATTCGTTAAGTGCATTGGCGACATGCAACGAGTTGGTCATAACAACCAAGCCTCGTTTGTCGTTTAATTGCTGAATCAGCGCCGCAGTCGTACTGCCACTGTCGATCACAATTCGGTTATGTTCACGAATCAGTGATGCGGCTGCTTTTGCTAGACTTAACTTTCGACTCGAAACAATTGGACTCAATTCTTCATGGATAACTTCCGTTGGAATAGAGATTGCACCACCATAACGGCGCAAAAGTTGTCCGTTTTTCTCCAAAGAAGCTAAGTCCTTTCTAATCGTGACCTCTGAGGTTTCAAATTTCTGTGCTAGCTCATCAACGCTAACTTCCCCAAGCTCATTTACTAGGTTAGAAATGGCGTGTCTTCTTAGTTGAGTGTTTCGTTTCGACATTTATGCTTTGATTTTAAGTTTCGGTTTGAAATTTATTATATTCAAAACGAAACTTTTAAGTCCATTTATTTCGATCCAAAAAATTAATATTTCTCGATAAAACCTTGTCCTAAGACAATTCTTAAACAGTGATATTGGATTCATTCGGTGGTAGAATTCGCCACCGAAAAGAAAAAAAATTACAGAATTGACGGTTATTTTTTTGCAACTTTCTGCATATAAAGTGGGATTAGTCACAAAAAGGTAACCATAATCGCCGATCTTTTAGTCATAAAATGACTAAACTTGGTGAAAGACTTACAGAATCTGAAGTTCCAATAATGTGGCGGAAAATCGGTGGGTGGCAGGCACTAAATGTCACCAAAAACGCCCCTACTTCAGACTAAACAACCGACTTTCAAATTGTAACTATACTTACCGGAGAGTATCTTCCATGAAAAAGACCAAAATCGTTTGTACGATTGGCCCTAAAACTGAATCTGTAGAGAAGCTAACTGAACTAGTAAACGCAGGCATGAACGTAATGCGTCTTAACTTCTCTCACGGTGACTACGCAGAGCACGGCACTCGTATCGCGAACTTCCGCCAAGTAATGGAAGCTACAGGCAAGCAACTTGCAATCCTTCTAGACACTAAAGGTCCAGAAATCCGCACAATCAAACTAGAAGACGGCAACGACGTTGATCTAGTAGCTGGTCAAGAATTCACTTTCACAACTGACATCTCAGTTGTAGGTAACAAAGACAAAGTTGCAGTAACTTACGCTGGTTTTGCTAACGACCTAAACGTTGGTAACACCATCCTAGTAGACGACGGTCTAATCGAAATGGAAGTGCTTGCAACTTCTGAAACTGAAGTTAAGTGTAAAGTTCTTAACAACGGTGCTCTAGGCGAAAACAAAGGTGTTAACCTTCCTGGCGTTTCTGTAAACCTACCTGCACTATCTGAAAAAGATAAGAACGACCTTAAATTCGGTTGTGAGCAAGGCGTTGACTTCGTAGCTGCTTCTTTCATCCGTAAAGCTTCTGACGTTCAAGAAATCCGTGAAGTACTTGCTGCAAACGGCGGCGAGAACATCCACATCATCTCTAAGATCGAAAACCAAGAAGGTGTTGATAACTTCGACGAGATCCTAGAGCTTTCTGACGGCATCATGGTTGCTCGTGGTGACCTAGGTGTTGAAATCCCAGCAGAAGAAGTAATCTTCGCTCAGAAAATGATGATCGAGAAGTGTAACCGTGCACGTAAGATGGTTATCACTGCAACTCAAATGCTTGATTCTATGATCAACAACCCACGTCCTACTCGTGCGGAAGCAGGCGACGTTGCTAACGCTGTAATGGACGGTACTGACGCAGTAATGCTTTCTGGTGAAACTGCTAAAGGTAAGTACCCAGTTGAAGCGGTAACTATCATGGCTCAAATCGCGAACCGTACTGATTCAGCTCTAAAAGCTGAGCTAGGTTCTCGTCTAGACAGCCCACGTCTACGCATCACTGAAGCAGTATGTAAAGGCGCAGTAGATACAGCTGAGAAACTAGCTGCTCCACTTATCGTTGTTGCAACTGAAGGCGGTAAATCTGCACGTTCAGTACGTAAGTACTTCCCAACTGCAAACATCCTAGCACTAACGACTAACACTAAGACTGCTGCACAGCTAGTTCTAACTAAAGGTGTTACTCCAGTAGTTGTTGATTCAATCGACAGCACTGACGCATTCTACGTAGCAGGTAAAGAACTTGCTCTAGAATCTGGTCTAGGTAACAAAGGCGACATCGTTGTTATGGTTTCTGGTGCTCTAGTAGCTTCAGGTACAACGAACACAGCTTCTGTACACGTTCTATAAGACTGAAGAATTCAATCATCAGTTCAATAAAAAAGAGGGCTTCAGCCCTCTTTTTTTATATATTTAATCTTGCCCTCATAATCAGTACGCTGTATTATCAATCACAACCGAACTACGTACCGTTTAGTTGTCGTCACGATAATAAAATTTCATGAGGTTGCTTGTGTCTAGTCCTACCCTTACCGACAAAGTTTCGAAAATGATCTGTCAGGACATCCTGACGGGTGAATTAAAACCAGGTCAGAAGCTTGTGGTTGCTGAGCTGAAACAGAAATACAACGTTGGTGCATCACCTATCCGCGAAGCACTTGTGCAACTGTCTTGGAGCAAGTATGTCAAACTTGAACCACAAAAAGGCTGTTGGGTTGCACCTGTATGCAAAAAAGAATTGAACGACTTATACGAAAGCCTTCGTGTGGTCTCTTCTGTACTGCTTAAGAAAGCAATTTTAGCGGGGGATGAAAGCTGGGAGTTGGACGTGCTGACTTCATACCACAAGCTATCACGCCTGAACTTTGATGAGACATTCTGCTGGAAAGAGTGGGAAGAGCGTCATCATCAATTCCACGTTTCTCTACTCGAAGGTGCCGATTCAAAGAACATGTTTGAGTTCTTTAGCGATCTGATTAACCAAATCAAACGCTACCGCTATTTTGCAATGCAAGCGGTAAGCTCAGAGAAAGATGCCCTATTCAATATCGATGAGCATGAGATGATCATGAAGTTGGTGCTGGCAAAGAACAGCGAAGAAGCCATGGATCTTTTAGATAAGCACTTACTGAGCTCAATGCAACGCATTGAAACGGTACTAGAGCTAGAGCCTGCTTAATTATATCGCCCAATAGATAGTAAAAAATCGGGGCTATCCCGATTTTTTTGTTTTGGAGAAACGCCTTCAGTGATGAACGTTTCCCACGGCTTACTTAGCTAAGCAATGTCATCGAAACTGTGACAAATAGACACTCGGTTACGCCCTGCACTTTTTGATTCGTACAGGGCAATATCTGCGCACTTATAGCTACGAGTGCGATCGGCAGTTAAATCACTATAACCAACACTTACCGTCACTGAGCCGTCACCACTCAACTCGACAGCCACTCTCAAGCGATTTAATACCACTTCCGCTTCTTGTATCGTCGTGTGCGGCATGAGCACTGCAAACTCTTCACCACCAACACGAGCAACGAAGTCAGTATTCCTTACTCCGCTAAGTAATGTTTCCGCCACGCTGCAGATGACTCGGTCTCCTTCATCATGGCCCATCTCATCGTTGATACGCTTAAAATGGTCAATATCAAACAGCGCTAAACAAGTGGTTGGCGTATTCGGATAACGCTCTAGCATATTGGCATGCTGAGCCAACTGCTCTTCAAACTTGCGTCGGTTCCAAAGATTGGTTAATCCGTCACGTTCACTTAAGTTACGCAACTTTTCTTCCAGTTCTTTACGCTCTGAGATATCCACTAACGAGGTTATGTAATAACTGACTTTACCCGACTTCGCCATAATGGCCTGAATACGCATAATGGCCGTAAACACATGATTAAGCTTAGTGCGGCAACGCACTTCCCCTTCCCATACTTGCTCCACGCCCAGTTTGTTCCAAATCGCGAGAATGTTTTCTAGGTCTTCAGGAATAAAAATCAGATTATGGGCATTCCAACCTCGTAATCGAGAAGACGAATAACCCATCATGTTTTCAAACTCCTGGTTCACCATCATAATGCGGTGTGAAGTATCTGAAATAACGACAGCGGTCATCCCATCTAGCGCAGCTCGCGCTAATTTAGACTCGATACTATGACGACGGTAATGCAGTGCAAGAGAGGTTATCGGAAGTGCAAACACCAGCATTAAGCTGAGCACAAAAAACGCTTCTTGGACTAAGTCATCAATATCACGATCTGCTCTCTCGAGCAGTTGTTCTTGCGAAAGATCGATAATTAAGTGGAGAGGCTCGCCTGGTACGAAGGCAATCGTATTGAATACAGTCAGGTTTTTACCGTTGTACTCATAGCCCATCTTCTCTGAGCCCATATTTTGCCAAACATCGGGTTGCAATAAGCCAAAATTAAATCGAGAGCGATCTGGAATAATATCGCCATACAGTTTTCCAGAGTATGGGCTTGCAACGTAGTAACCCGCTTGATTGAGCAACTCAATATTGAAGTCTCTGACCGGTGAATAGTTCAAGCGAGACGAAAGGTATTGCACATCAATGTTCAGCACTAGGTAACCTTCACGCACACCATCCATTGCGACCGGCATCATAATGCGAACCGATGGTCTGTAAGGATACACAAGCGCGCCATTTTCTTGCTCTAGCTCGATCCCCCAAGAGCCAATCTGATCATTTTCCAGATTCTGCGCATATTGGAAGTATTCTCGGTCTGATTTGTCTTGTAGCGTGCGGGCTGCAGCGGCCGTTCCAGTTTTGAAATCGTAATTAATCCGTACATTCTCTCGACCTTCGAGGTTAAGAAAACGGATTTGTCGGTACCATTTTTGGTTTACGGCAACCGAACTCCACACCTCTTCTAAGATGGCGAGATTCTTTGGATTTGGATGACGTAAGTAGTCGTAAAGGCTTTGACTGTGACCAAGAAGATCACTGATGGAGGAGATCTGATCTTGAACGTTGTTATATTCGCGCTCAGAGTAAGCTAACTGGTGAAGGGCCTCTTTCGCGGTATTCTTGACGTTACTCGCTAGCAGAGTTTGATATTTCTGGTAGTAGTAGATTGAGATGAGCGCGCTAAAAAATAGCGTCGTCGCCAGCAAGGCGCTGACTAACTTCCTGACTTTCACGCGTTCTACTACTCACATTGTTTACGAAAACGTCAATTATATCATTATTTGTTATTTTCTAAACAAAAAGCCATCGATGAACGATGGCTTTTCTGAAATGCACTTGGTTTCATTAAGGTTTAAGGCAACGCTCTCCACGAGCAATACCAACCACACCACTACGAGCTACTTCCACGACTTCAGTCACTTCAGAAATCGCTTGGATGAAAGCATCCAGCTTCTCACTCGTGCCCGCTAACTGAACTGTATACTGAGAAGCGGTCACATCCACGATTTGACCACGAAAGATATCAGCCGTGCGCTTAACTTCAGCGCGAGCAAAACCACTTGCTTTGACCTTAACCATCATCAGCTCGCGCTCAATATGCTCGAACTCTGTTACTTCTTGAACTTTCAGTACATCAATCAATTTGTGCAGCTGCTTTTGGATTTGCTCAAGCTGCATTTCATCGGATGTGGTCGTGATGTTCAAACGCGATAACGTTTCATCATCGGTTGGTGATACGTTCAAAGACTCGATGTTGTAACCACGCTGAGAAAACAGACCAACAACACGAGACAAAGCACCGGGTTGGTTTTCCATTAGCAGAGAAATAATGTGTCTCATATTAAGTACGCTCCGTTTTGCTTAGCCACATCTTGTCCATACCCTCGCCTTTGATCTGCATTGGGTAAACGTGTTCGGTTTCGTCTACGTTGATGTCGACAAACACCAAACGATCTTTCATATCTAACGCTTTTTGTAGACCCGCTTCAAGCTGATCTGGCGTTTCGATACGAATACCGACGTGACCATAAGCTTCTGCAATCGCTGCAAAATCAGGAACAGAACTCATGTATGAATTGGAGTGACGACCTTGGTAAATAATGTCTTGCCACTGTTTTACCATGCCTAGGAATCGGTTGTTCAGGTTGATGATCTTCACTGGAATGTCGTATTGCATTGCCGTCGACAACTCCTGAATATTCATCTGAATACTGCCGTCACCAGTCACCACCACCACTTCTTCTTCTGGCATCGCGAACTTCACGCCCATACCAGCAGGCAGACCGAAGCCCATAGTGCCAAGGCCACCAGAGTTAATCCAACGGCGTGGCTTATTAAATGGGTAGTAAAGCGCTGCAAACATTTGGTGCTGACCAACATCAGACGCCACGTAAGCATCACCATTGGTTAGCTTGTGTAGAGTTTCAATCACCTGTTGAGGCTTGATACGCTCAGGAGAGGTTTCGTAGGCCAGACACTGACGATCACGCCACACTTGGATCTCTTCCCACCACTGGGTGATCGCATCTTGATCGTTGCTGCTACCTTGCTCTTTCAATAGGCCCATCATGGTTGCCAAGACTTTATCCGCGGAGCCTACAATTGGCAGATCCACTTTCACGTTTTTAGAAATGGAAGAAGGATCGATGTCAATGTGCATCACTTTGGCATTCGGACAGTACTTCTCTAGGTTGTTGGTGGTACGGTCGTCAAAACGGACCCCAATACCGAAGATAAGATCCGCTTCGTGCATCGCCATGTTGGCTTCATAGGTACCATGCATGCCTAACATGCCCAGCGAGTTTTTATGTGTACCAGGGAAAGCACCTAACCCCATCAATGTACTTACCACAGGCAAGTTCAATTCATCTGATAGCGCTTGGATATGCTCATGGGCACCAGAAATAACGGCACCACCACCGATGTACAATACCGGCTTCTTCGCCTCAACAAGCGATTTCAATGCTTTTTTGATCTGACCTTTGTGACCTGATGTCGTCGGTTTGTATGAACGCATCGAAATGCTTTCTAGATACTCGTAAGGAAGCTTGATTTGCGGGTTCAAAATGTCTTTTGGCAAATCAATCACAACCGGACCAGGACGGCCAGTTGTCGAGATGTAAAACGCCTTTTTGATCGTCTCTGGAATGTCTTCTGCTTTTTTTACTAAGAAGCTGTGTTTCACTACTGGGCGCGATACACCCACGATGTCACACTCTTGAAAGGCATCATTACCAATCAGGTTGTTTGGCACGTTACCTGAAATGACGATCATTGGAATGGAGTCCATGTACGCCGTCGCAATACCCGTGATGGTATTGGTCGCGCCTGGACCCGAACATACCAGTACTACACCCGGCTTACCCGTTGCTCGGGCATAGCCATCCGCCATATGAGTGGCAGCTTGTTCATGTCTCACTAGTACGTGTTTGATTTGATCGGTTTTGGCGTGCAGGGCATCGTAGATATCTAAAACGGAACCACCTGGGTAACCAAAGATTTGTTCTACGCTCTCTTCGATCAGAGATTGCACTACCATCTCTGCGCCTGACAACATTGCTGTCATAATTGCTCTCCTTACCAGTTTTCCTCACCGTAAGGCCAACGGTTTGGTCTGGTTTTACATAGTCTAGGTCTTATTCGTAGCCTAATAGAAATACTTCCACTTTTTCAGCTATGTCTTACGCCTGTCATAACAAAACGCAAGGTAACACAACAAATGTAACGTTTTATTATCAACGGGTCTAATGAGAGATAAATCAAATTTTAAACAAGATGCTATAAATTAGAACAAAGTCAGGGTTAGACGCTACCAATAGAGAGCATTTTAGAATCAACAAAATGTATACACTAAAAATAAAGTGAATAATTTCACTAAAAATAGCGACCAAGAGTGTTTTTTTCTCTTTGTAGAGAGGAAAGAAGTGTGAAAAGCGGTCATAAAAAATCCCCAGCAGCACAATATTAGGCAACTGGGGATAATTTCATCAATCTGAAATCTAAGTCAGCTTAAGTTACTTTTTATCTGACTTTTCGTTGTACATTTCTTCGATTTCATCTTGGTATTTGTCGTTGATGACTTTACGACGAAGTTTTTGTGTTGGGGTCAACTCACCATCATCCATCGAGAACGCTTTAGGCAACAGTTTGAATTTCTTAACCTGTTCAAACTTAGCCAGTTCTTTCTGAAGGTCATTAACACGCTTCTCAAGCATCTCGACAATTTGGTGGTGTTTGATCAACTCAACACGATCGTGGTACTTGATGTTCAGCTCTTTCGCGTACTCTTCTAGCGAGTCATAACAAGGAACGATAAGCGCGGATACAAACTTACGCGTATCAGCAATAACCGCGATCTGCTCGATGAAATGGTCTTTACCGATCGCACCTTCGACAACTTGAGGCGCAATGTACTTACCGTTTGAGGTCTTCATCAGTTCTTTAATACGGTCAGTAATGAACAGGTTGCCATTCTCATCAATGTAGCCTGCATCACCCGTCTTCAAGAAACCATGCTCGTCGAATGTCTTCTCGGTCTCTTCTGGCATTTTGTAGTAGCCACGCATCACCATTGGACCACGAACTAAGATCTCGTTATTTTCTCCGATCTTAACTTGCGCACCCGGCATTGCCATACCGATAGAGCTTGGATCAAAACATTGGTCATCCCAACATGAAACCGTTGCTGTGGTTTCTGTCATGCCGTAGCCAAGCTTCACGTTGATGCCAATTGCGTGGAAGAAGCGACCAATTGTTTCATCCAACTTCGCACCACCACATGGCATGAAGTTAATGCGGCCACCAAGTAATGCACGTAGCTTGCTCAGAACCAGTTTATCCGCCAGAGCATACGACTTACGCAGCATCAACGATGGTTTACGACCTTCTTGATGACAAGCCGCCATCTTCGCGCCCATGTTTACGGCCCAAGTGAACATGATCTTACGGTGAACAGGTGCTCGTGACACTTTCTCATGAATAGCAGAGAAGATTTTCTCATAGAAGCGAGGTACTGCACTCATTACTGTCGGACGTACTTCGCTCAGCGCATCACGCACTTGCATCGTGTCTTGCAGATAACAGTTAGTTCCGCCCTTGTAGAGCACGTAGAATGTCCACGCACGTTCAAATACGTGTGATAGTGGTAGAAAACATAGCGATACGTCGTCTTCCGTCAAGCTTAGGCGTTGATCGTGACCTTCAAGCTGCGCAGAGATGTTAGCGTAATCCAACATCACGCCTTTTGGCTGACCTGTTGTGCCCGAAGTGTAAATCAGAGTCAGTAAATCATCTTCTTGTGCTTGCTCTAAGCGAACCTCAAGCTCAGCGTGCTGGCTATTGTCCCCCTTGGCAATAAAGTCTTGCCAAGACATCGCAAAGGCATGCTCACCCAGATCAATGTCGTCTGACATTGCAACGATAAGCTCAAGCTGCTGACATTCGTCAAAAATGCTAACGGCTGCTTCAAATTGAGGTTGCTCACCGACAAACAGCACTTTTACGTCTGCGTTATCGATAATGTAAGCAGACTGCGCTGCTGTGTTAGTTGGGTAAATCGGTACAGTCACGCCACGCAATTGCAACGCTGCAAAGTCAGCAATCGTCCACTGCGGCATATTGTTTGAGAAGATACCGATCTTATCTTGAACGCCCAATCCCTGAGCCAAAAGCGCAAGTGATAAAGCATCTACTTGCTGACCAAATTGCTCCCAAGTAATACCTTGCCATGTGTCGCCGACTTTATGTTTAAGCGCAACACGAGTACTACCCTTCGCAATTTGTTCACGAATACGTTTTACGATATGAAAATCTAACTTGGCCATTCTTTACATTACCTTTTGGCTTACAGGCGTAAGCTATTTGAGCGCACAAGTGTAACCTCGACGCTTAAAAACGCAACTGACCATTATCAAACTTATTATTATTAAGAGACGACTATCACTAATGAGAGCATAGCTCATGTTTGAGTGATGAAGGTTTAATCAACTTAAGTCGCTGTTTCAGTTGTCATTTGGTGGATATAAAAAGACCCCGAAAGACGGCAATCTCTCGGGGCCAAGGAATTGTAAAAATTGATGATTACAAATCCAGTCTGACCAGTTAGTCAGGCTAAAAAATCGGCTTATTTAAGTGCTACCACTTCACCACAAGTGATCATTAGCTGATCACGTAGCCAGATGTGACCTTTGTCTTTCTCACTTGATTCGTGCCAGCTTAGGTAACCGCTGATTTCTTTGTTTTCAAATGGGAAATCTAGGATTTGCAGTTGGTCGCTGTTTACTGCGTTTTCTGCCATCCAACGTGGTGCGATAGTTACAAGCTCAGACTGGCTTACTACGTAAAGCAGGTTGCTTAGGCTTGAACCTTCGTACGCTGCTTGGCAATCAAGCTCGCGGTACGCTTGCTCAGAGAAGCTGCGTTGACCATGTACGCGTGAAAGTTTCGCGTGCTTTTCGTTGATCAGTTGCTCAGCTGATACACCACCTTGAATGCGAGGGTGCGTCTTAGAAGCAATCACAACTAACTCATCTTTGAAGATTTCAGTGCTTGAGAAACCTTGGTCATCGAAACGAGCGTAGTCGATTACGAAGTCGATTTCTTGGTAGCGCATACGCTCTGAAAGAAGGCGATCAAATTCCGCATCTAGGTGAAGTTGTACGCTTGGCGCCTGCTCATTGATGTTCGCCATAATGCGAGGTGCGAAACGCATGTCACATGGGCTACAGATCGCGAGCTTAAATAGACGAGTTGAAGACTCAGGTTGGAATACTGAGCTCGGTAATTCGTTGCGGATAAGTTGCAGTGCTTGACGGATTGGGCCAAACAACTGACGAGCACGTTGAGTTGGTTGAATACCACGACCCTGACGCATAAATAGCTCATCATTAAACATCACTTTTAGGCGAGCAACCGCGTTGCTTACCGCTGGTTGTGACATACCTAGATTGTGTGCTGCACGAGTAATGTTTTGCTCTTGCATCACAGCATCAAATACAGTCAATAGATTTAAATCTACACCACGCAATGTGCTTTCCATACGGTAGCTAGCAATTGCGCTCATCGCGTCTTTTTTATCTAACATGGAGTGCGCCTCTTATGTAATCGTCAACTTGGTTCAATGAATTCTTAACGAATAGAATCCCTTCGCACACAGACGACCGTGGCTGGATTCGAATCATTTGTAAGGAATAGAAAACCGAATTTGTATTATATTTATCGTCCGGATATTTCCGGCTTGAACCGTACTATCAACTAATCGATTAAGGTTTATCAACTAGATTGATATTTAATCATTAAATTTTAGCCAATTAGGTATTTATCTATTAATTATCATAACCTTAAGAAAAACATAAAAAAGTATAAAACAACGAATTCAGAGATTTCTGACAACTTATTTAGCACGTAAATGACAATCTACAGGTAGCACTTCATTCATTTACTGAGATTATCGTTCGCATTTCAGTTCAAAAAGCAGCATCAATAGTTCGGTTCACAAAACGCACAAATCAGTTAAAGAGGCAGCGAAATTACCGTGAATAGAAATGATCATAGGGGCATAAAAATGCAGCCAATCAGGTCATGAATGACTGCGAGTGTGCAATACCAAAAGCGGCTAAAGACTGGATACATAGCTAGGAAAATCGACCTGCTCCCAGAGCTGCTCAGAGAGTTTTTCTGGTGTATCCCAAGCCCCTTGCAGTACCCAACTGGCAATCGCTTTTGCCACATCGGGATACTTCACACTTTCTGCTTGTTGTTCCTTAAGCCACTGACGCACTATCGAGATATCGAGATTGTCCATCGAAGTCGCCAACCCAAGGTCCTCCAAAGTGGCGACATTACTCTGCTGTTCGAATTGCCCAGCTAACGGTTTGAGCAAAAGTTTCTTACCTAACGAAAGTGCCTCTGATGGCAGTTCAAAACCACCATTGGCAATCACACCGCTGCAACGCTGCAGATGATGCTGGAAGTTGGTATGGCATAAAGGTCTCAACTCGATGTTTTCAATTCGCTCACACTCAATCACATTCGGGTGATAGCAAACAAAACTCTGCTGATTGAAATGAAACAGCAAGTCACTGATGTCTTCTATCGATTCAAACGGCAGATAAACCAACACAAAATCTTCATTGCCTGAGGCATGCTCAAGAGTATGTACAATCGGAGGAAGAATAGGTTGGTCAAAGTGATACCAATGTAGCCCTAGATGATGCTGAGAAGGGGCAAAGTGTTCGATCACGGATTTATCAAACCAACTCGCCCCTTTCTGCGGTACAGGATAGCGAAAGGCGTTCTGGTGACTGATGCCGATACATGGCTTGTTTTGCTTGCGTGCAGCCCAAGCAGAGACTGGCTCAAAGTCGTTAATAACCAGATCATAAGAAGAGAGGTCAAGATGCTGTACTTCTTTGAAAAACTGAATCAGATTGTTGTTCAACGCCGTTTTGGTGTAGTTCACTGAGCCCTTTTCTGTGACAAAAGTGAAACCACGCCTTGTCTGATAATCACCAAATGCTTCCATCGAGAAGTATTTGTCTGGTTCACGGCCTGAGAAGAGAAAGTCCACCTGCACCTCGTGTGCTTTAAATGCCTCACTCATTGCTCGTGCCCGAGCAATATGGCCGTTCCCCGTACCTTGGACACCGTAAAGGATTTTCATCAATTAGCCTCCCACTATGGCTAGCGCAATAGAACCACAAAGGCTGCCTAACAGCGCACCGATGATGATATCTGTGAAAAAATGCACTCCAAGCAGAATGCGCGAAATACCAATTAGCCCTGCCCAAACAAAAGCAAACGTGCCCAGTTCGGGATAAAAATGATTGATGAGCGTCGCCATCACGAAACCTGCAGCCGTGTGGCCTGAAGGTAGGCTGTAGCGATCAGAGGGGGTTATAAACGCAGGAAGCAATGCGCTAAGTTCTTCAGGACGACGGCGTTTAAAACTGTTTTTTAACGCCCAGTAGATTGGCAGTTCTATGGCAAACGCAATGAGTCCAGCGAGCAAGAACCATTGCCCTTGCTGCTTATCAAGAAACCACGCTAGCAGGCCCAGCACCAAGTAGAGATGCCCATCTCCACTGTGTGATACGCCTTTACTGATATTAGCGACTTGTTGATTGAAGCGGTGCTGCAAACACACACTGGAGAATGCCAAATCGAATTTAGCAATACTTGCTATTGGTTGGGTTATTGTCTCTAAAGCTCGCATGTAACTGTCCTTTACTTTGACAACGACTTTGTATGAAAAGTAGGCGTTGAAAGTGACAACTACATGACGGGAACTTGGACAATTAATGACAACGACCAAGCATAGGGAGAAGAGAAGAAAAAGAGGACACAATAGCTTTATTGAAAAGCTCGGCGATAACTGAATTATCGACCGAACTTTTCACCCTAGGGTGTTATCTATGATTTATCGTTAGGACGGGTTGGCATTCGCCACTGGCACATCGATATACCAGACTTTGCGTTGCTTTCGACAAGCTCTCAGCGCGCCCTTCGTGATGTGACCATCTTTGGTCAACTCGTAGCTCAGGTCACGGCAAGTGTAGCTACCGAACAACTCATTATCTTTGGATTTCTCTGCCGATGGAGCCTCACTACTTAGCAAAGGGTTCGGCTTGATGGAAAGAATATCGCGATTTACGACGTTGCTGCGCGCATAGTCTTTGTGTACATAACCGCGGATCATGCCTTTTTGTTCAACCAAGAGCCAAGGTTCACCTTCCACTTTCGCTAAGGCATTAAACACTTCCCCTTTACTTAACTCTCCCAACTTCTCTCCTTGTAAGCTCGGTTTAGCGCGTAAGTTGAGTGTGGTTTTAGAACGATAGGACACATCCATAAATTCAAGTGTACTGGAGGTATCAACCCCCTCGACAACCGGGCGACTCACTTCAGCCTCTTTCCATTGATTTGGCTGAACGCGAATCTTCCACCAGGTGTAAGTGTCGGGATCTTTGCCTTTAAACTTATCACGGTTATCTGATTCCAATGCCACCAGCATCTGGTTCAAAAACGACTCTCGACCATCTTCACTCAAATACTGGTCCATCTGATGATTGATCGCCATAACACTTTTTGCATGGTCATCTTTCATCACAGAAGAAGTCGTTTGTGTTGGAGCTCCAAACTGTAACAACTGGCAACCGGACAAAGAGATCACCGCTAAAGCCAGAGCAGAACGTCCAAATTGTTTCGCCAAATTCATTAATCCCTAACCTGTTTGTGCTAAAACTCTACAAATGCAACCGCTCTACTATAAAACGCTCTGATAGAAAGATACCAACCAATTGATCCCTTTGTGTGATAGCTCGCAAAGCATGCAGTATAAAATCGCCCTCTCCAGCGCCCTTCTCATCATTAAGACACCAGCTCCGCGGCTTTGGTATGCATTTAACAAGCAAATGAGATCAAAAAAGCGGCTACCAAAGTAACCGCTTTCCGACTCGTTAGTGATTGGCTGAAGTTCGGTTCCAAACCTCAGTTGACCAAGTATTGTTGCTTCGCTCTCTCTGCACAATACCCTTGCTATCGTAGCTATCGACCTGTCGTTGCCACTCGGTCATATCGTCTAGTTTTGTGCCTGATTCATCGAAGTATTCCGATGTACTGTAGCTAAACTGCTGGCATACCTCAGCTTGATACTGCTGTCCGTCCACATCGTAATTGATCGTTTTCTTACCTGCGTAGGTTTGGCTGTACATCACCTTACCAGAGCGCCAATCCACCAACTGATCGCCATCGACGTCACTGCCGTACTGGGTAGAAGGATCGTGAATAGAAAACTGACTGTAAGTCACATTAGGAATTCGATAGTAGGCTTTCTCACTCCAGCCTAGGGTTTCAGTTGTTCTAGAACCCCACTTGATATCAATATCGCTGTTTGGTTCATAGCCTTCAACACCTAACCAATCTCCATTCTGTGCAATATGATAATGCTCAGTGAACCATGGTGAGCCATCTAGTAGCGTCGCAAACAATTGCTCTAAACGAACGCTCATGTCGTGCCACTGGTAATTTTCATTCGCTAACAGGTGCCACTCGTAGTTCGCTTCCTGTTCCACATACTCACTAAACTCATTGAAACGCGAACGGGTCATTCGGTAGGAGTTAACATCACCGGTTTGAGCAACATACTCTCCTCCTTCTAGCGATGCTAAACACTGCTCGAATGTCACAAACTCACCTTCAGGAACTCTGGAGTGCATTGGGTCTTTACCATAAGCTTGATTATCGATTGTGAAACCTTCTAGCTGCTTGACGTAGTTGCTCCAGCCCCAAACAGGTGTCACTTTTTCCTCGTCTGCATACTCCATATACGAACGTTCACTTTTCACTACCAGATTTTGGCTAGCGGTGTAGTTTGTCGTTGTCTCTGAAATATATACTGGTGCAGGCTCGTTGCTACCATCATTGTCTACAAAGGCATAGTTGCCCTCATGCCCTGAAACACACACTTCAACGAGAGTGCCATCCACATTTAAAATGTCTTTTCCTTGGTAGAACAACGTGGTGGCGTTTTGATTAAAGGTTGGAGACTCGGCATCGGTGTTCCATTTATGGATACGAGTGTAATCAACAACAAGTGGGGTATTGAGTGCCACGTCGTGATCTTGCTGAATCGTAGGGACAAAACCCCACCAGCGATAGTAGGTATCATGAAAGCCGTAAGACATACCACTTACCGCATCGGTATACTCTAACTCTGCAATCGGATCCCATTCGCTGACAGCACCACCAAAATCAGGCGTCACTTGGGTAACATGGAAGGCTCGATCCGATAGCAATCCATTAGGTAACCCTGATTGCTGGCCAAGTAAGATTTCTGTTTGAGAAAACTGTTGGGTGTCGCCATTGTTCATTTCACGTGTAATGGAATAAAGCTTACTGTCTCTCGTTTCATCGACCGGAACTGTGGCAAACTGACCTTCCGGTAAAGAGGCAATACACTGCGCTAGAGTGTTGGGTACATTTAGAGCCTCGAGAGGCTGATTGTCTTCGTTATCTAAGTAACCGTCTCCATCATCATCATTGTCTGCATTGTTGCCAATACCATCCCCATCGGTATCAAGCGTTTCCGTCGGGTCGTTTGGCAAGGCATCAGCATTATCGCCTACACCATCTTTATCACTATCTTTAGATTCTGACGCATCATTTGGGAACGCATCGCTGTTGTCGCCGACGCCATCTTTATCGCTGTCTTTAGATTCTGATGCATCAGTTGGGAAGACATCACTATTGTCGCCAACACCATCTTTATCGCTGTCTTTAGACTCTGTAGCATCACTTGGGAACGCATCGCTGTTGTCGCCGACGCCATCTTTATCGCTGTCTTTAGATTCTGATGCATCAGTTGGGAAGACATCACTATTGTCGCCGACACCATCTTTGTCGCTGTCTTTAGATTCAGATGCATCATTTGGGAAGGCATCACTATTGTTGCCAATGCCATCTTTATCGCTGTCTTTTGATTCGGATGCATCAGTTGGGAAAACATCGCTATTGTCGCCAACACCGTCTTTGTCGCTGTCTTTTGACTCTGATGCATCACTTGGGAAAACATCGCTATTGTCGCCAACGCCGTCTTTATCGCTGTCTTTAGACTCTAATGGATCATTTGGAAATGCATCGCTGTTGTCACCAATGCCATCCTTATCACTGTCTTCCGATTCCGATGCATCAGCCGGGAAGACATCACTGTTATCTCCGACACCATCTTTATCGCTGTCTTTTGTTTCTGAGGGATCGTTAGGGAAAGCATCAGCATTATCACCAACGGTGTCTTTATCTGTGTCCTTGCTCTCACTTGGGTCGAGAGGGAAAAGATCTTGGTTATCCCCTACCTGATCACCGTCACTGTCGTACCATTCAGTATCATCATTAGGAAAGGCATCAAGCGCATCAATAATAAGATCGCCATCACTGTCATGAGTGGAAACCAGCGTCAACTCATTCGTGTCAGGATCTTTAATGACGATATGATCATCAGCAGCATTCTCAACCAAAAGGTTCACTTGCTCAGAATCTGCGATAATGTTTTGGGCTTGTTCAAGCTCTTGAACAGAATCAGGCATCGCGCCAGAAGCGACTAGAGAGACCGCACTTTTTTGTACTTTCTTTGCCTCTTCAGTTTGAGTTGCAATATAGTCAGCAACTACCACGCTTTCACTCACCCCAAGTGCTTTCGCTACTTCACTCACTGCTTGTTGGTAAGCATCCGTTTCGCCAGCCTTAGTGCGCACTTTGGCTTCAATCAACGTCGTTAATGGCGTCACAACCTTACCTTGATAGGCGGTCATAAGTAGATCGTGAGCAAGGGGTTTTCCATGATCTAAATCGATCGCCACACCCGCTTCAGCATAGGTAATGAGCTGATAGTTAATAATGTCATCAATTTGAGTGAGATCCAGAGACACCGCGCCAGTTTCATCGGTGGTACCACTCACTTCCCCATCTTCCAAAATGTAGTTAACGCTGTCTTTTCTCTCTAACCACACTTTCGCATTTTGAATGTAACCATCAATCACCTTAACGGTTAACACATTGTCGGTAACTGGTGGCGGATTAGAATCACCACCACAGGCAGATAGAACCAAAGTACTGCTGATCGCCAATGCAACTCGGGATTTATAGAACATAACTCACCATCCTTGATTAATTTGCCCTCCATTTTAAATCTCTCTTTACTAGCTGAAAGCTATTCACCCAACTAATAATAAGATCTCAATCGAAAACAATAGAGAAACATCTGGCAACTATAACTTGGCAAAACATATAGTTACATTTGGTATTAAAGAGCAATAACCGTCTATATTAAAAGCTATTGTGAGACTCACGATCCTCACCCTCTGAACGAAATAAAAACGATTCATGCTGCGAATACTGACCAACACCTGAACCGCCTAAGAAAGTCATTAATAGAAATCCACTCATCCGATATGAATAAAAAATCGACTTTAGGGTTGACGTGCTCCATTGAGTGCGGTACTAATTTGTTAACTTAATTTTGTGGAATGCTTAACAACTATGTCAGCACGTTTTTCTATCCTGCTTAGCCTCCTCCTTATCGTGACCAATTCGCGCGGGTAGGCTGTGGAAGAAAAATAACCACACCAATTTCTAAGAAACCCGCATGCAAATGCGGGTTTTTTTATATCTAAATACCGGAAGTAAACGATTAAATTGCACGAAAAGTGCAGAAATCATGAAGGAAGCAAACATGAACGATCAGGTCATTATATTCGACACCACATTGCGTGATGGCGAACAAGCGTTGTCAGCAAGCTTGACGGTTAAAGAAAAACTGCAGATTGCCTATGCGCTGGAAAGGCTAGGCGTTGATGTTATCGAAGCGGGTTTTCCTGTTTCTTCTCCAGGTGATTTCGAGTCCGTACAAACCATCGCAAAACACATTAAAAACAGCCGAGTTTGTGCCCTTTCGCGTGCCGTTGCGAAAGACATCGATGCTGCCGCTGAAGCGCTAAAAGTCGCAGACGCATTCCGAATCCACACTTTCATCTCGACTTCGACTGTTCACGTTCAAGACAAACTGCGCCGTAGCTACGACGATGTTGTAGAAATGGGCGTGAAAGCCGTAAAACACGCACGTAACTACACCGATGACGTTGAGTTTTCTTGTGAAGATGCTGGTCGCACCCCTATCGACAACCTATGTCGTATGGTTGAAGCGGCTATCGATGCTGGTGCAAGCACCATCAATATCCCAGATACCGTTGGCTACACAGTACCAAGTGAATTTGGCGGCATCATTGAGACCCTATTCAACCGCGTACCAAACATCGACAAAGCGATCATCTCTGTTCACTGTCACGATGACTTGGGTATGTCTGTTGCCAACTCTATCGCAGCCGTGCAAGCGGGTGCTCGTCAGGTAGAAGGGACTATCAACGGCATCGGTGAGCGTGCAGGTAACTGCTCTCTTGAAGAAATCGCGATGATCCTAAAAACGCGCCAAGAGTTCATGGGCGTGCACACCGGTCTAAAACACGACGAAATCCACCGTACCAGCAAGTTGGTCAGCCAGCTTTGTAACATGCCAATCCAGAGCAACAAAGCTATCGTTGGTGCTAACGCGTTCAGCCACTCTTCAGGTATTCACCAAGATGGCATGCTAAAGAACAAGAACACTTACGAGATCATGACGCCCGAGTCGATTGGTCTTAAGAACCAAGCATTGAACCTAACCAGTCGCAGTGGCCGTGCTGCGGTTAAGAGCCACATGGACGCGATGGGCTACAAGGAAGAAGAGTACAACCTAGATGCGCTGTACGAAGACTTCTTGAAGCTTGCTGACCGCAAAGGTCAGGTGTTCGACTACGATCTAGAAGCACTAATGCACTTCTCAAACTTGCGTGAAGAAGACGACTTCTACAAGTTGAACTACCTAAGCGTGCAATCTGGCAGCGTAATGGCAACCACCAGCGTCAAAATGCAATGTGGCGATGAAGAAATGTGTGAAGCTGCCGTCGGTAATGGTCCGGTTGATGCGCTATACCAATGTATCTACCGCGTGACAGGTTACGAGATCGTCCTAGACAAGTTCGACCTAACCGCAAAAGGCGAAGGTGAAGATGGCCTGGGCCAAGCAGATATCATCGCCAACTACAAAGGTCGTAAGTACCACGGTACCGGCGTTTCCACCGACATTGTAGAAGCCTCTGGTCAAGCGCTATTGCACGTCATCAACAGCATTCATCGCGCCGATAAGATTGAAGAGATGAAGCAAAAGAGAATTGCGACGGTTTAATCATTAATTCAAGGAGCTTGAGTCCCACAGCGCAGGCTCCAACCAAATTCGTTTTAGACAAGCTCAAAAAATTTAGAAAATTTAAAGGATTAACATGACAGACAAATCATACAAAATTGCCGTTTTACCAGGCGACGGCATCGGCCCAGAAGTAATGGCGCAAGCACATAAAGTGTTGGATGCAATCGAAAAGAAACACGGCATTGCGTTTGAGCGTGACGAGCACGATGTAGGTGGTATCGCGATTGATAATCACGGTTGCCCACTTCCAGAAAGCACAGTAAAAGCGTGTGAAGAGTCTGATGCAGTCCTATTCGGCTCAGTTGGCGGTCCTAAGTGGGAACACTTGCCACCAAATGACCAACCTGAACGCGGTGCCCTACTACCACTACGCAAGCACTTCCAACTGTTCTGTAATCTACGCCCAGCACAAATTCACTCAGGTCTTGAAGCTTTCTCACCACTACGCGCAGACATCTCAGGTCGCGGCTTTGACATCGTGGTTGTTCGTGAACTAACAGGCGGTATCTATTTCGGCCAACCGAAAGGTCGTGAAGGTGAAGGGCCGACAGAAAAAGCGTTCGACACTGAGGTGTACCACCGCTACGAGATTGAACGCATTGCAAAAATTGCCTTTGAGTCTGCTCGTCTACGTCGTAAGAAAGTGTGCTCAATCGACAAAGCGAACGTTCTACAAAGCTCTATCTTATGGCGTGAAGTGGTCGAAGAAATCGCAAAAGACTACCCAGATGTTGAGCTGTCACACATGTACATTGATAACGCAACCATGCAGCTTATCAAAGACCCAGCACAGTTCGACGTAATGCTATGCTCAAACATCTTCGGCGACATCATTTCTGATGAGTGCGCGATGATCACTGGCTCTATGGGTATGTTGCCTTCCGCGAGCCTAAACGAAAGCAAATTCGGTCTGTACGAGCCAGCAGGCGGCAGTGCACCAGATATCGCAGGTAAGAACATCGCTAACCCAGTGGCGCAAATCCTATCTGCGGCATTGATGCTGCGTTATAGCCTAGGTGAAGAAACCGCGGCACAAGACATCGAAACGGCCGTTTCAAAAGCACTATCAGCGGGTGAGCTAACGGGTGACCTTGCCGGTGACAACCCAGCACTTTCGACGTCTGAGATGGGCGATAAGATCGCTGAGTACATCTTAAACTCTTAATACAGCACGACTTAATAATAATTATTTGCTCCTGATGAGCCGTTGTCGGGAGCTATACACGAGATAGCAAACAATGGGCAAAACACTATACGAAAAAGTCTACGACGCACACGTTGCCGTCGCAGCAGAAGGGGAAAACCCAATCTTGTACATCGACCGTCACTTGGTACATGAAGTGACGTCTCCGCAGGCATTTGACGGCTTGCGTGAAAAAGGTCGTAAAGTGCGTCAGGTCAGCAAAACTTTTGCCACCATGGACCACAACGTTTCCACAACCACCAAAGACATCAACGCATCCGGTGAGATGGCACGTATCCAGATGGAAACGCTATCGAAAAACTGTGAAGAGTTTGGTGTTACGCTTTACGACATCAACCATAAGTACCAAGGTATTGTCCACGTTATGGGCCCAGAGCTTGGTATTACCCTACCGGGCATGACCATTGTTTGTGGTGACTCGCACACAGCTACACACGGTGCATTCGGCTCGCTAGCATTTGGTATTGGTACATCAGAAGTTGAGCACGTATTAGCAACTCAAACGCTAAAACAAGCGCGCGCTAAAACGATGAAGATCGAAGTGAAAGGCAAAGTGGCGCCGGGCATCACCGCTAAAGATATCGTGCTAGCGATCATCGGTGAAACGACAGCTGCTGGCGGTACAGGCTACGTGGTTGAATTCTGTGGTGAAGCGATCACCGACCTTTCAATGGAAGGCCGCATGACCGTATGCAACATGGCAATTGAGCTAGGTGCGAAAGCCGGTTTGATTGCACCAGATGAAACCACATTCGAATACATTAAAGGCCGTAAATTCTCACCTCAAGGTGTGGACTTTGATGCTGCAGTAGAATACTGGAAGACTTTAAAAACGGACGATGATGCTCAGTTTGATGCGGTCGTGACACTAAACGCAGCAGACATCAAACCACAAGTCACTTGGGGTACTAACCCTGGCCAAGTTATCGCGGTAGACCAGCCGATCCCAGCACCAGAAAGTTTTGCGGACCCAGTAGAAAAAGCCTCGGCAGAAAAAGCATTGTCTTACATGGGTCTAGAAGCGGGCAAGTCATTGTCTGATTACAACGTCGATAAAGTCTTCGTTGGTTCTTGTACTAACTCACGTATCGAAGACATGCGCGCAGCCGCTGAAGTAGCGAAAGGTCGCAAAGTCGCGTCTCACGTTCAAGCGCTCATCGTTCCTGGCTCTGAGCAAGTAAAAGCGCAAGCAGAAGCGGAAGGTTTGGACGTGATCTTTAAAGAAGCGGGCTTTGAATGGCGCCTACCAGGTTGTTCAATGTGTCTAGCAATGAACAACGACCGTTTGGGTCCACATGAACGTTGTGCGTCTACTTCAAACCGTAACTTTGAAGGCCGCCAAGGTCGTGATGGCCGTACCCACCTAGTGAGCCCTGCGATGGCAGCGGCGGCAGCAATTGCTGGTCACTTTGTAGATATTCGTGAACTAGACTAAGGAGCAAACAAATGTCAGGCTTTAAACAACACACAGGCTTAGTTGTTCCTCTAGATGCAGCGAACGTAGATACTGATGCCATCATTCCAAAGCAGTTCCTGCAAAAGGTCTCTCGCCTAGGGTTTGGTAAGCACCTATTTCATGACTGGCGCTTCCTAGACGATGCTGGCGAACAACCGAACCCAGAGTTCGTGATGAACGCACCTCGCTACCAAGGTGCTTCTATCTTGCTCGCGCGTGAAAACTTCGGTTGTGGTTCTTCTCGTGAGCACGCACCGTGGGCACTAGCAGATTACGGCATCAAAGCGATGATCGCACCAAGCTTTGCCGATATTTTTTACGGTAACTCGATCAACAACCAAATGGTGCCAGTTCGCTTGACTGAGCAAGAAGTGGATGAAATCTTCCAGTTTGTTGAGGCTAACGAAGGCGCAGAAGTAGAAGTGGATCTAGAAGCGAATGTGGTTCGCGCCAACGGCAAAGAATATGGTTTTGAAATCGATTCGTTCCGTCGTCACTGCCTGCTAAACGGTTTGGACAATATCGGTCTTACCCTTCAACACGAAGACAAGATTGCCGAGTACGAGGCGAATATCCCGAGTTTCTTGAGCTAATTCAAATCGTAATTGAAACAAATACAAGGTTGGCATTGGCCAACCTTTTTTCTTTATATTCATTGTGTCAGGAAAGAAATCCCATCGTAGACAGGTCTACACTATCAACAAGGTTTAACCAAAGGTCTCTCTATGAAGCGTCTGTTATTGCTATTGTGTGCTCTGGTTTCTTTCTCAACATTTGCCGCACCTAAATCCGACTTATGGCCGTATTGGAAACAATCGAATCAGGCTAATCAAAGTCAAATCTCTCATCAAGGTTGGCAGCAATTGCTCGATGCTTATTTGGTTGAACAAGGCGAGAATACCTTGTTTCGTTATAGCCAAGTCACCTCTGCCGATAAAACTAAGCTGAAACAATACATCCAGCGTTTGGCAAAACTCGACCCTCTACAATACAACCAAGCAGAGCAATACGCCTATTGGGTGAACCTTTACAACGCCATCACGGTTGATCTGATTTTGGATAACTATCCCGTCCAATCGATAACCAAACTGGGCGGCTTATTTAGCTTTGGCCCTTGGGGGGATGATGTGGTCGTGGTCAACGAGAAAGATCTGACTTTAAACGATATTGAGCATCGCATTTTACGTCCAATTTGGAATGACCCAAGAACACATTACGCGGTTAACTGTGCCAGCTTGGGATGCCCTAATCTGCAGTCTCAAGCATTCACTGCTGACAACACGCAAGCTCTACTAGATAGTGCCGCTAAAACATTTATTAACAGCAGCAAAGGCGTATCTATCCAAGGTAACACGGCACAGCTGTCTTCTATTTATGATTGGTTTGCCGAAGATTTTGGCGGTAAGAAGCAAGTATTCAACCACATTGCTCAATATGCCCCGCAATACAAAAATTTCTCTGGCAACGTGAAATACGAGTACGATTGGGACTTGAATCAAGCCAACTAAACTGGAGAGATTTGAGGTCAATTAGCGTTAGGATCATGATAGGCCAAAAGCTAAAGATACCGGCAACTCAAAGACTAAGACATGAAAAAAGGGCACTCTGTGCCCTTTTTTAAATCCAATACTTGATAGAAAACTTCCGACTACTTAAAGCCTTTGACTTTCTTAATCAGATCGTAAGCGTTTTGAATCTCTTGCGACTTTTCTTTCGCAACGTTCATCATCTCTGGTGGCAAACCTTTAGCCATCAATTTATCTGGGTGATGTTCATTCATTAACTTACGGTAAGCACGTTTGACCGTTTTACCGTCCGCATCTGAAGAGACATCAAGGATTTTGTAGGCATCAGCCAGTTGATCCGCTTGTGAAGCTTGCTGCCAACCTGCACCTGAAGATTGATATTGCCCTTGTTGCTGACCATGGAAACCACCTTGGCTTTGGAAACGGAACGCCGCTTCTTGCATGTGCAGGCGACGCTCTAATTGCTCTGAAGAGAAACCCAAGCCACGGGCAATTTTATGCAGGACATTACGTTCACTCGGATGAATCGAGCCATCAGCAAAGGCTGCCGAGATTTGCAGTTCTAGGAAGAATTGCAGCAGGTCAAAGCGCCCTGCCGAAGAGATCTTCACACGAACCAACACATCCTCTAGTGGGAAATCGCTCTCTTTACCTTCACGAAAAGCATCTTGTGCAGCACGTCGTTGCTCTCCATGGAGGTTCATACGATCCATCATGGTCGAAGCCAATTGGATCTCTTCTTTGGTGACTTGACCTTTGGCTTTTGCCACGTGTCCCATTACTGCGAATGCAGCTTTAAAAAATTCTTCTTGGCGCTGAGCTTGGCTAGGCCCCTTACCGAAACCACCTGTAGAAAATCCAGCTTGGCTTAAACGGCGCGCTTTATCGAATTGGTGACCGATAAATAGGCCAAACAATAAACCGAATGGGCCACCGAGTAACAAGCCAAAAAAGGCACCCAAAATTTTGCCAAAAATATGCATTATGTGTTCTCTATCAATGAATTTTTATCGACGACGGCGGTCTTATAGTGCCGGACGCAACGATTTCCTTTATGATAATGGAATTAGTTTTTTTCAGATCAGGCTATTTAGCCTGGCTATCTTTGCAGCTATTTTATATCGGCATTATGCCACAGCGAATCCATGCTCTGGGATAATTGCAAACTATAGTTGATTCATTTGGCTATAACGCGAGGGTACAACAAGCCCTATAGCCATCGAGTAGCAGTGACACAGGAAAGTTCAATTCAATGCAACATTTCTCCCGCACATGTTTAGCGGCCTCTATCAGCACCGCCTTGTTTGTACCTACCACTCAAGCTGAAGCGAATATCAATGATAGTGTGCAGGAAATGCCCACCACAGATCAATGTTTGGTCGAAACAAGTGGTGAGGAGGACGCGCTTAACTCTGAAGTCGTCGTACAAGCCGACCGCTTACAAGCCATCAATGGCGATAAAGCTCAGTACTCTGGTAACGTTGAAGTAACGCAAGGCCCGAAGAAAATCACCGCGGATAGCGTAACACTTCACCAACAAGACAACGTGGTTGTGGCCGAAGGTAACGTGACCTTCAACGATGGTAAAGTGAAAGCACGTTCTGATCGTGTGACCAACGACATCAACCGAGATACCTTCTCACTCGAAAACACCGATTATCAGTTCCTTTGCCAACAAGGTCGAGGCACAGCGGCATACATCGCGCGTACTGGTCAGTCAGTGTATGAGTTAGAAGATGGATCGATTACCTCTTGTCCTCAGGGCGATAACGCTTGGCGCCTAGTTGCATCGGGGATCGATGTCGACCAAGACGAAGAGACAGCAACCCTACACCACCCACGTTTCGAAATATTGGATGTGCCAGTTTTCTACGTACCGTATATGACCATGCCAATTGGCGACACACGTAAAACGGGTTTCCTATTCCCGTCTATGTCGTATGGCTCAAGTGATGGTATGGAAGTCGAACTTCCATTTTACTGGAATATCGCCCCTCAATACGACATGACGATTACGCCTCTGTACATGCAAAAGCGTGGTAATAAGCTAGATACTGACTTCCGCTACCTAACCAATGGTTGGGGTGATGGAGAGATCAAAGGCGAATACATGGGCAGCGACAAAAAGTACGATGACGAATCGCGCTGGGGTTACCAATTTAAGCACGACGGTATTATCAACAAGCAATGGGTGGTCAGCCTTGATTACTCCAAAGTGAGTGATATCGACTACTTCCGAGATCTAGATTCCGACATTGGTAACCGTGAAGATGGCCAACTGCTCCAAGAAGGTGAAGTGAAATATCGCTCAAACTTCTGGGATGCATCATTACGTGTCCGTGACTTCCAAATCCTACTAGAAGAAGACAACCAGCCATACCGTCTTCTGCCTGAACTTGAGTTGAACTACTACACGCCACTGTGGGGTAACTACGTAAACTTCGATGTGAAGAGCCAACTTAGCCGCTTCGATACCGATGATACTGCGAAGCCAGATGCAACCCGTGTTCACGTCGAGCCAGGCATTACTATTCCTCTATCGAACTCTTGGGCAACTTGGACTACAGAAGCTCGCGTCTTGTCGACATACTACTCGCAAGACATAGAAGGACTGACTGATCCAGACCTGCGTAATACACTGGATGAAAACGTGTCACGTGTCATTCCAGAATTCCGTACCCATGCGCGTATGTACCTCGAGCGTGATACAAGTTGGATTGAAGGCTATACCCAAACACTTGAGCCACAGTTGCAATACTTGTATGTGCCGGATGAAGACCAGAGCAACATCTACAACTACGACACCACCTTGCTGCAAACCGACTACTACGGTCTATTCCGCAGCCGTAAATACAGTGGTATCGACAAGATCGCTTCTGCAAACCAGTTAAGCTACGGTGCAAGTACTCGTTTCTTCGATGATGATTACAAAGAGCGATTGAACGTTTCGTTTGGTCAGATCTACTACTTCGACAAGAAGACCAAGCTCAGCAATAACCCAAGCATGCCTGATGAAACGTCAAACTACTCGTCATGGGCAATTGAAACCGATTTCAACTACAACGATTACCTGTTCTACCACGGTGGTCTCCAGTACGACATCGACTTGAGCTCAATGCAACTAGCAAACAGCACCTTGGAATACCAATTTAACGGCGGTTTTATTCAAGGTAACTACCGCTACGTAACGCGTGAGTACATCGAAGATACGATCATTGTCGAAAACCTAGATACGATCACTCGTAAAGGCATTTCACAAGCGGGTATCGTAGCGGCATACGAGTTCAACCCGAGCTGGTCTGCAAGCGGTCAGTACTACTACGACCTAAATGAAAATATTGATATGGAATGGCTAGCCAGCTTGCGCTACCAATCAGATTGTTGGTACTTCGGTCTAACCTACTCAAACCAACTATTGGGCTGGGATGAAAAAGCGATCGGTAGCGATGGTTCATCACCGAAATACGAAAATAACATCAGTGTTAACTTCGGTATTCAGGGTTTTGCAACCAACCAACGTGCAGATACCGCCGCGAAAGAACTTGATGGCTCAGACAATGCGATCAAATACGGTCGACCATTCTATTTGAACAATTAATCAAATTAAGCGTCTTACCTATAACAAGACGCTTAATCACTATTACTGACGGAATTTTTAATGAAAATTTGGAAATCACTCTTATTCACCACCCTACTTTCTTGTGGTGTAACAGCAGCGCCAGTAGAGCTTGATAAGGTTGCAGTCATCGTAAACGATGGTGTGATTCTGCAAAGCGACATCGATACCGCGATGAAAACGCTTCAAGCAAACGCTCGCCAAAGTGGCAAGAGTCTGCCTTCAGCAAGCGTGCTGAAAGACCAAGTGGTAGAAAAGCTTATTATCGACACGCTTCAAGGCCAAGAAGCTGAGCGTATCGGTGTACGTATCGATGATAACCGCCTTAATCAAGCGATTGCAGAGATTGCTCGCAACAACAACCAAAGCGTGGAACAGTTGGCAGCCTCTGTACAAGCAGAAGGTCTAAGCTACTCTGAATTCCGCGAACAGATTCGTAAAGAAATTGCCGCTTCTGAAGCGCGTAATGCACTGGTTCGTCGTCGTATCAACATTCTTCCTGCTGAGGTAGATAGCCTTGCAGACCAGTTGGCGAAAGAAACTAACGCAACCGTTCAATACAAGATTGGCCATATCCAACTTCGTTTTTCTGACGACAAAGACAAGTCAGAAGTCGAAGCAGAAGCCAATGCATTGGTTAAGAAACTCAAAGACGGTGCAGATTTCTCTGAAATGGCGTACACCTACTCAAAAGGTCCGAAAGCACTACAAGGTGGTGATTGGGGTTGGATGCGTAAAGAAGAAATGCCGACCATCTTTGCTGACCAAATCAAGATGCAAAACAAAGGCAGTATCATTGGCCCATTTCGCAGCGGCATCGGTTTCCACATCCTAAAAATTGAAGATGTGAAAGGTCTTGAAACCGTAGCGGTCACAGAGGTAAATGCTCGCCATATCCTTATCAAACCAACCGTTATCTTAAGTGACGACGGTGCGAAGAAAGAGCTAAACGAGTTCATCCGTCGTATCAAAGCGGGTGAGGCGACCTTTGACCAATTGGCAACACAATACAGCCAAGACCCAGGTTCAGCCGCTCAAAATGGCGAACTGGGTTACCAAACACCTGATTTATACGTACCAGAATTTAAACACCAAGTAGAAACACTACCAGTAGGCTCAATCAGTGCACCGTTCAAAACCGTACACGGTTGGCATATTGTTGAAGTACTAGACCGTCGCCAAGTCGACCGCACAGACTCAGCAATGAAAAACAAAGCTTACCGCATTCTATTTAACCGTAAGTTTAATGAAGAAGCTGGCGCATGGATGCAAGAGCTACGCGCAAGCGCATTCGTTGAAATCGTGGATGACAATGATGGCAACTAATTCGATTCGTAGAATCGTCGTGACCGCAGGGGAACCTGCGGGCATCGGCCCTGATTTGGTGCTGGCCCTATCGAAGGAAGACTGGGCGCACCAAATCGTCGTATGTGCAGACAAAAATGTATTGGCAGAAAGAGCCAATCAACTTGGCATAAACGTTCAACTGTTTGATTACAATCCAGAAGAAGCACCCAAGGCGCAGCAAGCTGGCACTTTAATCGTAGACCATATCGAAATCGCAGAGACTGCGGTAGCTGGTCAACTTAATGAAGCCAACGGCCACTACGTGTTAAAAACACTAGAAAGAGCCGCTTTGGGCTGTATGAATGATGAATTTGATGCTATTGTCACCGGCCCTGTGCATAAGGGGGTGATAAATCGCTCAGGTGTAGCGTTCAGTGGACATACTGAATTCTTCGCCGAGAAGTCCAACACACCGTTGGTCGTGATGATGCTAGCCACTGAAGGCCTGCGAGTTGCTCTAGTAACAACGCATATCCCTTTGGCTTACGTATCTAAAGCCGTCACGGAAGAGCGATTAGAAAAAATCATCGATATTCTTCATAAAGATCTTGTAGAAAAATTTGCCATCTCGCAGCCAAACATCTATGTTTGCGGGCTAAATCCACATGCGGGAGAAGATGGCTGTTTGGGTCGCGAAGAGATCGAGACCATCACTCCGACATTGGAAAAGATTCGACAAGAAAAAGGAATCAATCTGATCGGCCCATTGCCGGCAGACACCATTTTCAATGAAAAGTATTTAAACGATGCTGATGCTGTTTTAGGTATGTACCACGATCAAGTGTTGCCAGTATTAAAATACAAAGGCTTTGGTCGTTCAGTAAACATTACGCTTGGTCTACCATTTATAAGAACCTCGGTGGATCACGGTACTGCATTAGAGCTGGCAGGGACAGGTCAAGCGGATACAGGGAGCTTCCGAACAGCGCTCACGCATGCGATAGAATTGGTAGAGAAGAAACAATGAGAAATGATGTCCATTTAGGACACAAAGCGCGTAAACGTTTTGGTCAAAACTTCCTGAACGATCCATACATTATTGACGGTATCGTATCAGCAATTAACCCAAGACCAGGTCAAAACCTTGTTGAGATCGGCCCGGGCCTTGGTGCAATTACCGAACCTGTTGGCCGCGAAGTCGATAAGTTCACGGTTATCGAGTTAGACCGAGATCTAGCAGAGCGTCTACGCAACCACCCAGAATTGGCTGACAAGCTTACAATTCATGAAGGCGATGCTATGCGCTTTGACTTCACTCAGTTGGTGAAGCCAAACAACAAGTTACGTATCTTCGGTAACTTGCCATACAACATCTCTACACCTTTGATGTTCCACTTATTTGAATTCCATAAAGACATTCAAGACATGCACTTTATGCTTCAAAAAGAAGTGGTAAATCGTTTGGCAGCAGGCCCTGGTAGCAAAGCTTACGGCCGTCTAACGGTTATGGCTCAATACTACTGTAAAGTTGTGCCTGTACTAGAAGTACCGCCAACGGCGTTTGTTCCGCCACCAAAAGTAGACTCTGCTGTTGTTCGTCTTGTGCCTTACGAAGAGCTGCCACATCCTGCAAAAGATTTGCGTTTGCTGGAGCGAGTATGTCGTGAAGGCTTTAACCAACGCCGTAAAACAGTACGTAACTGTTACAAAGCACTGATCAGTGCAGAAGTGTTGGAAGAGCTTGGTGTCAACCCAAGCATGCGTCCAGAGAACCTGACGCTACAACAATTCGTCGCCATGGCGAACTGGCTCGCGGATAACCCGCAGCACTAAGAACTCAAACGATAAGCCAAACCCTTGCCGGTTTGGCTTATTATTATTGGGATATTACGTTTCTCGAGGAGTGCACATGGACGTCATTCAACCCTGCATCAAAATTCAAGTTCATACCAAATACATTGAAGAACAGTCCAACCCTGAACTGCAACGCTACGTTTTTGCTTACGTCATTACGATAAAAAACCTCAGCCAACAAACCGTGCAATTAATCAGCCGCCGCTGGTTAATTACCGATTCCAATGGCAAGCAAATGACCGTAGAGGGCGAAGGTGTCGTCGGTCAGCAACCTTTTATTTCCGGTAGCGACGAATACACCTACAGTAGTGGCACCGCACTTGAGACTCCGGTTGGAGTAATGCAAGGACACTACATTCTGCTGGATGAAAAGGGCAATGAATTTATCACCGAGATCGACCCATTCCGTTTGGCGATACCAAACGTGTTAAATTAATCAGGAGACTCAGTGGCTACCTATATTGTTGGTGATATCCAAGGCTGTTTTGATGAACTGCAACAACTGCTAGAGCAAGTCAATTTTTCTGCGTCACATGACCAACTTTGGTTGGCTGGCGACCTTGTCGCTCGAGGGCCTAAGTCTCTAGAGACATTGCGTTTTGTTAAGTCTCTTGGTGACAGCGCAGAAGTCGTTTTGGGTAACCATGACTTGCACCTAATGGCCGTTTCTCAAGGGCTAAAAAAGGTCAAAGACAAGGATAAGACCGCGCCAATCTTCTCTGCTCCAGACAAAGAAGAACTGCTGACTTGGCTATCACAACAACCACTGTTGGCAGAACACGATGACTTTGTCATGTGTCATGCAGGCATCTCTCCACTATGGGATCTTGATACTGCTAGAAGCTGTGCACGTGAAGTGGAAGCGATCATTCGAAGTAAACAATTGCCTTGGCTGCTAGAAAATATGTACAGCAACCAGCCTGATCTCTGGGATGAATCCCTTTCAGGACTCGACCGCTATCGCTACACCATCAATGCATTTACTCGCATGCGTTTTTGCTTCCCTGATGGTCGCTTGGATATGGATTGCAAACTACCACCGCAAGAGGTCTCGGAAGATGAGCTCGTGCCGTGGTTCAAACTGCCGCAACGTGTTCCTTTAGAAAAAGCGGTGTTGTTTGGCCACTGGGCTGCACTGCAAGGTCATATAGATGAAAACATCATTGGTCTTGATACTGGCTGCGTTTGGGGAGGCTCGCTCACTATGATTCGTTGGGAAGACAAGCAAGTTTTCACTCAACAAGCACTCAGTTAACAGCCCCGATTGCCGGGCTAGAAAACAAAAAGCACCGCATTTGCGGTGCTTTTCTTATTCGGCTCAATTTGATTATTTTTCTAAAATCGTAAAACGCATGTTGTAAGCGTTTTTCTCATCCGCTTGATACGCTTCAGAGTATGTTTCTTTAAACTCATTCCCCCAATCTGGGAACTGAGTATCGCCCTCAATTTCAGCTTCAATATGCGTGACATACAGTTTGTTGGCCATCGGTAAGCACGCAGCATAAATCGCCCCACCACCAATGATCATCACTTCTTCCACTTCACCAGCAACCTCAAGCGCTTGCTCAATCGACGTAACGGTCGTGACACCTTCGATGAAAAGTGAAGCATCACGGCTGATGACAATATTCAAACGGCCAGGTAAAGGACGTCCAATTGATTCATAAGTTTTACGTCCCATCACAACAGGCTTACCCATTGTACAGCGCTTAAACCATGCAAAATCTGCCGGAAGATGCCAAGGCATCTGATTGTCTTTACCGATGATTCGGTTGTCTGCCATCGCGGCAATCATGCTGATGATCATACTGTGTCCTTAAACTATTGGTCGACGGCGATAGAATAGCAGCCCCGGAACCGCCAAGCCAACCGCTAAGCCTGCAATAATAAACATCGCTTTAAGAAAGTTTTCCATGCACGTCGCAATAAGTTCAGGTGAGTAACCCAAATGGTTTATCTCCACCATGGCAATCATTGCTTTATAAGCGAATACACCCGGAACCATAGGAATCAAAGCTGCCACAGTGAAGACTTTTGGGTGGGCAAGAAAACGATGAGACCAGTGAACACCGATTAAACCTACTAACGTCGCCGCAAAAAACGTTGCCCACTCAATTGGTAAACCGAAGTGCATCATTAAATAACGGCTGCCGTGACCAATCGCACCGCCTATCGCACAGTACTTCAGCGCCTTCTGTGGCACATTAAACACCATTGCAAAACCAACGGCAGGAATAGCGGCAAAGAACATATCGTTTAAGAGCCCTAAGGCCAAATCAAACACACTCATTAGCTCATCCATCCCCAGATACCGGTGACTTCCATCGCCGCTACAATGCCAAGGCAAGTTGCGAGAGTAAGCAAGCTCGCCATAGTGAATCGTGCAATGCCCATGTTGATATGGCCTTTCAGCATATCGGCAACCGAGTTAATCAGTGGGAAACCGGGTACTAGCATCAATACAGATGATGCCATCGCAACGGTTGGCAAGTTACCGATGTCAAAAATCACCGCTTGAGCAGAGATTAGCGTGGTCACAAACGCCGTGACAGCGAAGTTGAGAAGAGGATTAAAGTGGCGATGGCCAATTTCTTGTCGAACGATCATACCGCCAGCAGAAGCAAGAAACGTCATGACAAACACACCTAAGTCTCCTCCAGCTAAATGGCTGAAGGCAGCACAAGAAAGGCCGATCATAAACACCACTAACCAACGGTTATAGCGCTCAGGGCTAATAGTATTGAGTTTCTTCTGCGCCATTCTCACATCGAGCAATCCACGCTCCATCATGATACAAATACGTTGGATCTGGGTGATCACTCGCATGTTGATCCCGCGATCGGCGCAACTTCTGGTTGTTGTAATGCAGTGATCGTCTTTGACTGTCGTGACCACCAAAGCATTCGCAGATAATGCGACTGCCACTTCGCTGACACCACAGGCAATACCGATGCGCTGCATGATGTCACTCACAAGCGTACTCTCTGCTCCGTGAGCTAATAGCATTTGCCCAGCTTGGGCAACGAGCCGAGAAATGGCCCTTTGGTTGGATGCCGTCTTTGCACAAGACGATATAACTTCCGATGTCATGAATACTTCCTAAGTCCGTTAAGCTCATTATTGTGCCGCAAATCACATCGTCTAAACATGATTTAGATACAAAAAAAGCCGCAATAAACATTGCGGCTTAATGAATTAGCTAGCGATTAGTCGCGGACGTAAACAACGTGACCGTCGTCTTCTTCATCGTCCCAATCATCCCAATCGTCGTCATCTTCTTCAGTGATAACGTCTTTGCCAGCGATCGCGTCTTTATGGTAGTCATCCCACATGAAGTTTACTTTATCTTCTTCAGCAACTTCTTCCTCTTCACGAGGTAGGTTTTCCATAAAGTCAGCTAACTTGTAGCAAAGCTCTTTGGTACCGTTACGGTTGATCGCCGAGATCTTAAAGTACTCGTCTTCCCAACCTAGCGCATCCAAGATTTCTTGGATCTTTTCATTAGCTTCTTCTTCTGGCATCAGATCCGTTTTGTTGAAGACTAGCCAACGAGGTTTGCCTGCTAGTTTTTCACTGTACTGCTCCAGTTCATCAATGATGGTTAGGGCATTTTGAATTGGATCTGACTGATCGATAGGCATGATATCAATCATGTGAAGCAATACGCGGCAACGCTCTAGGTGCTTAAGGAAGCGAATACCTAGACCAGCACCGTCAGCTGCGCCTTCGATAAGACCAGGAATGTCTGCAACCACAAAGCTCTTCTCAGGAACCACACTCACTACACCCAAGCTTGGGATTAACGTAGTAAATGGGTAATCTGCTACTTTTGGTTTTGCTGCTGATACTGCGCGGATAAAGGTTGATTTACCTGCGTTAGGTAGACCAAGCATACCAACATCTGCCAATAGCAATAGCTCTAGACGGATTTCACGGATTTCACCTTTAGTACCTAGCGTTCTCTGACGAGGAGCGCGGTTTACTGAAGATTTAAAACGCGTGTTACCAAGACCGTGCCAGCCGCCTTTAGCGACCATCACTTTCTTACCGTGTTCTGCTACTTCTGCAACGATTTCGTTGGTATGGATATCAACTGCGCGAGTACCTACTGGTACGCGAAGTGTGATGTCTTTACCACGTTTACCAGTACAGTTACCGCCGCGACCGTTTTCACCGCGTTCTGCTTCGTAAAAGCGTTGGAAACGGTAATCGATCAGGGTATTTAGGTTTTCATCGGCTTGGATGTATACATCACCACCATCACCACCGTCGCCACCATCTGGGCCACCTTTAGTGATGAATTTTTCACGCCAGAAACTTACAACGCCGCTACCGCCGTCACCAGCCTGAACTTTTACTACCGCTTCATCTACGAACTTCATCTTTTACTCCGACTACTTCGTGCGTGGATTAAATCTGACTTGTCATCAAACAATTTTAGCAGATGACAGATCTAAGCTCCCAGATACCTACCGTTCGAGGTCAGGACGAGAAACTTCGATATGTCGACTGCTACAAATAAAAAACCCCGCCGAATCGGCAGGGCTTTTGAATTCAGCTTTAAAGCTTTAGTAATTAACCTAAAAGGTAAAATTACTCAGCTTCGATGCTTACAAACTTACGGTTCTTAGGACCTTTAACCTCGAACTTCACTTTACCTTCAGTAAGAGCGAATAGAGTGTGGTCTTTACCGATACCTACGTTGTTACCAGCGTGGAACTTAGTACCACGTTGACGAACGATGATGTTACCTGCAAGAACAGATTCACCACCGAAACGCTTAACACCTAGACGTTTGCTTTCTGAATCGCGGCCGTTACGAGTAGAACCACCAGCTTTTTTGTGTGCCATTGTTAAACTCTCCTAATAGATTAAGCGTTGATACCAGTGATCTTCACTTCAGTGAACCACTGACGGTGACCCTGTTGCTTACGAGAGTGCTTACGACGACGGAACTTAACGATTTTAACTTTATCGCCACGACCGTGTTGTACAACTTCAGCAACAACTTTGCCGCCCTCTACAAGAGGAGCACCAACTTTGATGTCTTCGCCGTTAGCAACAAGAAGAACTTTATCAAATTCTACAGTTGCACCAGTTTCAACGTCTAATTTCTCTAAACGAAGAGTTTGACCTTCGCTTACACGGTGTTGTTTACCACCAGATTGGAAAACAGCGTACATATTTTACTCCGCTTTTTCCGCACAGCCTTTTCATGAGGGTGTGCGCTAAACTAATCATCAATAGGGCGCAGATTCTACAGAAGAGATGCCCCTATGACAAGCCATATTTTGAAAAAATTGGCGAAAAGCTAATCGCCAAAGAAAAGTGCGGCAATCATGCCCTTTAGTAATGTATTAATCAACGTTTTTTAGTGTATTATTCGACAATTATATAAATCGAATAAGCCTTGCAGGGTCTAACTTCAGCCGGATATACGATGGATTTTAAAACTATCCAAGCGCTTACTGCCGATGACATGGCAAAAGTGAATGAAACAATTCAAGCCCAACTAAATTCTGATGTCTCTTTAATCAACCAACTCGGTTTCTATATCGTAAGTGGTGGAGGCAAACGCTTGAGACCACTTCTGGCGATATTGTCAGCACGTGCTCTTGGTTACCAAGGTAACGGCCATACTATGGCAGCGGCGTTTATCGAGTTCATCCATACAGCAACTCTGTTGCACGATGATGTAGTTGATGAGTCAGACATGCGTCGTGGTAAAGCGACGGCGAACGCTGCATTTGGTAATGCGGCGAGCGTATTAGTTGGGGACTTTATTTACACTCGCTCATTCCAAATGATGACTGAGCTAGGATCAATGAAGATCCTTAAACTAATGAGTGATGCAGTAAATGTGATCGCAGAAGGTGAAGTTCAGCAGTTAATGAACTGCAATGATCCTGACACCACTGAAGAAAGCTACATGCAGGTCATCTACTCGAAAACAGCTCGTCTGTTTGAGTCAGCAACGCAAATTGGTGCGATCTTAAATGACGCTCCAGAAAACGTAGAAGTTGCGCTGCAAAACTACGGCAAATATCTGGGTACCGCATTCCAACTTATCGATGACGTTATGGACTATACGTCTGACGGTGAAGACATGGGTAAGAATGTTGGCGACGACCTAGCAGAAGGCAAACCAACGCTCCCTCTTTTGCATGCGATGCGTAATACAACGCCAGAGAACACAGCGATGATTCGTGAAGCAATCGAGAAAGCCAACGGCATGGATCGATTAGAAGACATCTTAGCAGTCATGCAAGAAGCTGGTTCTCTTGAGTACACGACACAAAAAGCACTAGAAGAAGCTGATAAAGCGATTGCTGAACTGTCTGTACTGCCTGAATCCGATTATAAGCAAGCATTGGTTACTCTCGCTCACATGGCCGTGAAGCGAACTAGCTAAGGCTGAATAGAAAGACCCTAAAGTAAAAAGGAAGAGCTGGGCTCTTCCTTTTTGTTATCTGTGGTTTGTTGGATCGGTGTTAGACCTAGTAGTACTGATCACAATTACCATGTAGTTGAGGGTTGTCTTCGATCTCGTCAAAGCTTACCGCCAATTGCTCTTCCGAGCCCTGCTTAGCCAACAATACCGTTTCTGCTTCTTGGTCAACCACTAAGATGGTTCCCACCCCTTGCTGACACTCTACAACCATACCTTTACGGATTCGACTCGCTTCCATCATCTTCTCCTTCACAAAGTGGCTTGATACTGACTCTGTTACGCGCATTGGGATGAAAGGATCAAAAAAGCCGATCGTACGATCGGCTTTCGTCTTTTATATGGCTTCTACAGAGGAAGAAGCTTACTTGGCAAACTCAACACCAATGTTAATGTCGCCATTTAGCGTTTCTAACATACCGTCAAGCGCCGACTTTTCGTAGTCGCTCAATGCGCCGTAGCTTAGTACTTCTTCTACGCCGTCTTTACCTAGCTTCACAGGTTGTGCGAAGTATGGTGCATGCTCGCTGTCGCCTTCAACGTACGCACACTCAACCACGCCTTCTTCACCTTGAAGAGCGCGAACTAGCGCTAGACCAAAGCGACACGCCGCCTGACCCATAGATAGAGTTGCGCTACCGCCACCCGCTTTAGCTTCTACAACTTCTGTACCTGCGTTCTGGATACGCTTCGTTAGCGCTTCCACTTCTTCAGCAGTAAACTCAACACCTTCAACTTGAGAAAGCAGAGGAAGAATGGTTACCCCAGAGTGGCCACCGATCACAGGAACGCGAACGTCACCTGGATCTTTGTCTTTCAGCTCTGCGACGAATGTTTCTGAACGGATAACGTCTAGTGTTGTTACACCGAACAGTTTGCGTTTATCGTAAACGCCCGCTTTTTTCAGAACTTCAGCAGCGATTGGCACTGTCGTGTTAACTGGGTTAGTGATGATACCTACGCATGCTGTAGGACACACAACGGCGATCTTTTCTGCTAGCGATTTAACGATACCAGCATTTACATTGAACAGATCCGCACGATCCATACCAGGCTTACGAGCTACACCAGCAGAGATCAGTACTACGTCTGCACCTTCAAGTGCAGGCGTTGGATCTTCACCAGCGTAACCTTTGATAGAAACCGGAGTTGGGATATGGCTAAGATCAGCAGCCACACCAGGAGTTACTGGAGCAATATCGTATAGGGCTAAATCAGAACCTGCAGGAAGGCGGTTCTTAAGTAGAAGGGCCAGGGCTTGACCGATGCCACCTGCGGCACCAATAACGGCTACTTTCATGTAGTTCTCCTTGAGAGTATTTCTCTTATAAACGTATTCGTCGGGTATTTTGTAACCAGCTGAAACAAAGCTATCGGAATCACAACTTGATTACAATCAATTAACGTCAGCTTTGCGACCTCGCGCAACTCAGTGTTACCGTGCTACAAACAGAGCGCTGATTATTCGGTTATTCTGTTGAAATGACAAGAAATTCAGTGCAATAAATAGGTCAGTATTTTTACACTTAAAGAACCCTATCCCGTATAGGGTTTACAGTGATGGAATTAACATATTACCGTGACTTTTTGGCACTGCATGAATATATATGCGAGAATATGCAAAATTTCTGACCCTTGAATAAGAGAATCATAACGACTATGCGCAATTCAGAAAAACAAGATAACTTAGTTCGCGCTTTTAAAGCCTTATTAAAAGAAGAGAGCTTCGGTTCACAGGGCGAGATCGTAGATGCACTAAAACAACAAGGTTTTGAAAGCATCAACCAATCTAAAGTCTCCCGTATGCTGACGAAGTTTGGTGCGGTTCGTACACGTAATGCAAAAATGGAGATGGTTTACTGTCTACCAGCAGAATTAGGTGTACCTACAGTAAGTAGCTCTCTGCGTGAGTTGGTCTTAGATATCGACCATAATGCAGCATTAGTAGTCATCCACACTGGCCCTGGTGCAGCTCAATTGATTGCCCGCCTACTGGATTCTTTGGGTAAATCTGAGGGTATTCTTGGCGTAGTAGCCGGCGATGACACCATCTTCATTACCCCAACAATGCCAGTTTCTACAGAACAATTGTTCAAGTCAGTGTGTGAACTTTTCGAATACACAGGCTAAGTAACTGTTTGTGGGCTATGAAATTCGTTGAGTTTTGTAGCCCATGAAAAATGTAAAATTTTTGATTTCTCAGACTATTTTTCACCCACCGCTTTTGTGATTAACATCACGCTATTGATTTTTTTAATACTCCTATCAAAACCAAGCATAAGTATTTGTTCTGGAAAGAATTACATATCAAATTTATCTCCGACACTTGTCGCAGGATTTAGACTTATTCGCTATAAGTTTTAACAATCGGATAATTTTCTGCCAATTTTTTGTTATGATTCGCTCGCTTTTTCAAACGATTGGATTGGAAAAGATGCCGTTTCCGAATAGGAAACTCCTGAAATAATTTAAGGTTATTTCCGGGTTAATAATGAATATAAGGAAGGAAATTCATGGCATTTAACAAACTTCTAAAAGTAGGCGCTATCGCTGCAGCAGTTATGGGCGCAGGCGCAGTTAACGCTCAAGAGTTTATTACTATCGGTACTGGCTCTGTTACAGGTGTTTACTACCCTACTGGTGGTGCTATTTGTAAATTGGTAAACAAAGGTCGTAAAGATCACAACATTCGTTGTTCAGTAGAATCGACTGGCGGCTCAATTTACAACGTCAACACTATCCGTGCTGGCGAGCTAGACTTTGGTATCGTGCAATCGGATTGGCAATACCATGGCTATAACGGTACGAGCAAGTTTGCTGAACAAGGCCCGTACAAAAAGCTACGTGCAATGTTCTCTCTTCATACAGAACCTTTTAACATCATCGCACGTGCAGATTCTGGTATCGAAAACGTTCAAGACCTTAAAGGTAAACGCGTCAACATCGGTAACCCAGGCTCTGGTGACCGCGCGACAATGGGTGTAGTGATGGATGCAATGGGCTGGACAAACGACAGCTTCAAACTGGCATCTGAGCTAAAAGGCTCTGAGCGTTCACAAGCACTATGTGACAACAAGATCGATGCATTCATCTACATGGTTGGTCACCCGAACGGTTCAATCAAAGAAGCAACAACCTCTTGTGATGCAAAACTTGTCCCAGCGACAGGCGCAGAAATCGAAAAGATCGTTGCTAACAACCCTTACTACGCATTCAGCACAGTACCTGCTGGCATGTACCGTGGTACAGATAAAGACGTAAACAGCTTCGGTGTTGCGGCGACAATGGTAACGACTTCTGATGTTTCAGATGACGTCGCTTACAATGTTGCAAAAGCAGTATTCGAAAACTTCGACACATTCAAACGTCTACACCCTGCATTTGCAAACCTGAAGAAAGAAGACATGGTGAAAGCTGGTCTTTCTATCCCTCTTCACCCAGGTGCGGAAAAATACTACAAAGAAGTAGGTCTGCTTAAGTAAGCAACTACTGACTTCAAGCTCGGGCAGAAAAGGATGGTTTTCGGCCTGATTAAGTATGCTGGTAACGATCGTTTGCCAGCATGCTTTGTTCAACTTGCATAATGCAATCTGCCGATTTCTTTCAGAAGTCGCGCTCACACCTAAAAAAAGAAACCGCACATTTCCTTTGCCCACAAATCAATGGGTTACAGATTTGTAGCGATTCACTCGAAAGCAAACTTCGCTCTATTCACTACACTGTTATAGCGAAGCGGGGTTCTCGATACACAATACAGACAGGACCATCAATAATAAGGAAAAAGTACATGGCGACGAACAACACTCCGTCACAAGATGTGCAAGAAATGGTGGCTCAGGCAGACACAGGTGCGCGTAGCCCAATGGGCTTGCAAGGTAGAATCTTATGGTTCGTACCACTGTGCTGGTCGCTATTTCAATTATGGTATGCCTCTCCGCTACCATTTATTTTTAATTTTGGCGTACTCAACGATACTGAAGCGCGAGCAATTCATTTAACTTTTGCCACTTTCCTCGCTTTCACTGCTTACCCAGCAATGAAGAACTCTCCGCGTGACCATATCCCATTAATCGACTGGGTATTGGCATTAGCGGGTAGCTTTGCTGCAGCTTACATTTATATTTTCTATACCGAACTGGCCGGGCGCTCTGGTGCACCGACAACCGTTGACATCGTAGTCTCAGTAACGGGTATGGCTCTATTGCTTGAAGCAACACGTCGTGCACTGGGTCCACCGTTGATGGTCGTTGCCGCAGTATTTCTGACCTACACCTTTGCCGGTCCATATATGCCAGATGTTATTGCTCATAAAGGTGCAAGCTTAAACAAAGCAATGTCACACTTATGGCTGACTACGGAAGGCGTATTCGGTGTTGCACTTGGCGTATCGACTTCGTTTGTATTCTTGTTCGTACTTTTCGGTGCAATGCTAGAACGCGCGGGCGCAGGTGCTTACTTCATTAAAGTCGCCTTCTCACTGCTTGGTCACATGAAGGGCGGTCCTGCAAAAGCGGCTGTCGTTGCATCCGGCCTATCTGGTCTGGTTTCGGGCTCATCCATCGCAAACGTAGTAACCACAGGTACCTTTACGATTCCACTGATGAAGCGAGTAGGCTTCCCGGGGACAAAAGCTGGTGCGGTTGAAGTTGCTGCGTCGACGAATGGCCAGCTAACGCCGCCTATCATGGGCGCTGCGGCCTTCCTAATGGTTGAATATGTGGGTATCTCTTATGTTGAGGTAATCAAAGCAGCCCTACTTCCTGCACTTATTTCATACATTGCTCTGATTTACATCGTTCACCTTGAAGCATGTAAAGCAGGCATGACCGGCCTTCCTCGTCGCCACAACCCAACCATGCTACAAAGCCTATTGTCATTTACTGGCACTATACTTGGCTTGTGCGTCATCAGCGCCTTGGTTTACTACGGTGTGGGTTGGACTAAAGACGTATTTGGCGATGCTGCAACAACCATTGTAACCATCGCCCTATTAATTGCTTACGTCGGTCTGGTGAAGGTTTCAGCAAATCACGTGAAAGATGGCGCGATTGAAATTGATGCGGAGCTCACCGAAGTACCAGATCCAGGCCCAACGATTAAATCTGGTCTGCACTATCTGCTACCGATCGTCGTACTGGTTTGGTGTTTGACTGTAGAACGCTTCTCACCGGGTCTGTCAGCATTCTGGGCAACCGTGTTCATGATCTTTATCTTGCTGACGCAGCGCCCATTGATCGCATTGCTATCAAAACAGGGTGACCTGGTTGAGCAGACCAAAGACGGTTTTGTTGATCTCGCAGAGAGCTTGGTATCCGGTGCACGCAACATGATCGGTATCGGTGTGGCAACCGCTGCAGCAGGTACGGTAGTTGGTGTGGTCACCTTGACTGGTATCGGCTTGGTTATGACAGACTTCGTCGAGTTCATTTCTGGCGGTAGCATCATCCTTATGTTGCTGTTTACGGCAGTAATCAGCTTGATCCTGGGTATGGGTCTGCCAACGACGGCAAACTATATCGTGGTATCAACGCTAATGGCACCGGTTATCGTAACTCTGGGTGCGGCTCATGGCCTTATCATCCCACTGATTGCGGTGCACTTATTTGTGTTCTATTTCGGTATCCTTGCAGATGATACACCTCCTGTAGGTTTAGCTGCCTTTGCCGCTGCCGCAATTGCTAAGTCAGATCCAATTCGTACAGGTATTCAAGGCTTTACCTACGATATTCGAACCGCAATTCTGCCATTCATGTTCGTCTTCAACACTCAACTCTTGTTGATGGGCATTGATTCATGGTGGCACCTAGCGTTAACCGTGATCTCTTCCATTATTGCGATGTTGATCTTCTCCGCGGCAACACAAGGTTGGTGGTTCACACGTAACAAGTGGTGGGAAACGATCCTACTATTAGTATTAACCTTCTCGTTCTTCCGTCCTGGTTTTTGGTGGGACATGCTCTACCCAGCGAAAGTTCTTTCTCCTGGTGTTGAGATAGCTCAAATCACAGAAGGGTTAAATGTAGGAGAATCCATAGAGTTACGTGTCGCTGGAGAAAACCTTGAAGGTGACTACGTTGAAAAAACGGTACGTCTTCCGTTCGAAGATAAAGCGGCAACCGCTGAAGAACGACTTTCTTCAATGGGCCTAATGCTGACCGAGAACGACGGCAAAATGATCGTAGACATGGTTGAATTTGGCAGCCCGGCAGAATCTTCAGGAATCGACTTCGATTGGGAGATCAAATGGGTAGTTCAAGATGCTGAACGACCAATGAAAGAATGGGTATTTGTGCCTTGTTTGATGATTTTGCTGGTACTTGCCCTGAACCAAAAACGTCGTGCTCGTAAGGAACAGCTGAGCGCATAACCGATTTGGCCCCGAGGATAAGGGGCCTTAATGAGAGACATTGAATGTACAAACAAATTCTTGTTCCGGTTGATCTAAATGACCAAGGCTTTTCTGACCGTGCCGTTGAATTAGCGGTATGGCAAGCAAAGCAAGCCAATGCTGAAGTTCACTTGCTTACTGTCTTACCTGGTATTCATATGTCGATGGTCGCGACTTACTTCCCGAAAGACGCGGCGGCGAAAATGAAGCAAGATGTAAAGCAACAGCTCAAAGCCTTTGCAGACCAACATATCGATGATGAAGTCATTTACAAAGTCCACGTGGCAGAAGGCAAAGCGTATGCAACCATCCTTGATTACGCTGAACGCTTAGGTGCTGACCTTATCATTATGCCAAGCCACAAACGCTCAAAGATCAACAAAGTGATGCTGGGCTCTGTAGCAAGCAAAGTCGTTGAGAACTCACCAATCAACGTTATGGTAGTGAAGCCTCAAGGCTAATACGCTCATTCAAACTCCCAAAACCAAAAAAGGTTGATGCTTGCATCAACCTTTTATTTTTCTATCTCAGGGTAATCACCCTGCCGCTTTAACAAAAGCCTTCAATGCTTTACTGCTATGTTGAGCGTTAAGCTCACCAATCTCTCCTGCAGCTTCAACCTGACCACCAGCCACAAAAGCAAAATGACTAGCAATCGCTCTGGCGTCACTTAAGTGGTGCGTCACCATCAAAACGGTAATGCCACGCTCAGCAGCAAGTTGTTTAACCAGTGTCAGCATCTCTTCTCTCAATACTGGGTCTAACGCAGAAAAAGGTTCATCGAGTAACCACATTGGGTGCGGCTGAACAAAACAACGCGCAAGTGCCACACGCTGACGCTGACCACCAGAAAGATGTTCAGGTAAACGGTCCAGATACTCAGCAACCCCGACCTGCTTGGCCGCTTGCTCAACAAGCAGCTTTTGGTCTGCCGTGAGCTTTAGTCCCGGATGTAAGCCCAAACCGATGTTGTCTCTTACTGACAGGTGAGCAAACAGATTATGCTCTTGGAACAGCATTGAAAACGGACGCTGATACGGCTCTTTACGCACGATAGACTCACTATCAACCAGAATATCGCCATGGTCTGGATTAATAAAACCAGCAACTAACGCCAATAACGTTGATTTGCCCGCCCCACTCGGCCCCATCAGTGAAACAATTTGTCCACGCTGAATAGCTAACTCAAAACGAAACAGTTCACGTTGATAGGTGTACTGCACATCATCCAACACTAACATTACGCTCTCTCCTTCGTTTTCAACACTTTCTCAATCACCGCAAAACAGCCGACGCTGAGCAACAGCAAAGTAACCGATACCACGGCAGCGGCATCCATTTGGTAACTGCCAAGCAGTTGGAATAGATACAGCGGCAAGGTTCTAAATTCTTGCCCACCAAACAAGGCAATCGCACTTAAGTCACCAATCGCAAACATAAAGCTGATGGCAAAAGCATGGGCAAACGGCTTGCGCAGTGCTTGCCATTCCACGACTTTAAATCGTTGCCAACCACGCATGCCTAAGCTGGCACACACGTACTGATACTGCTGCTCAATGTACAACATAGGTTGAGATAAAGTCTTAATGACATATGGCAATGCCATCAAGCCATTAACTAAGATGACAACAAAAAACGCCAAGCTGAATACATCGGTAAACGATCGCAGTAATAGGAACAATCCGGTGCTAATCACCAATCCCGGCGTTACTAAGATAATGGTTCCGATAAGCTCAATTTGATCGGCGCGAGTATTTTTATACTGCAATCGCCAACGTCGACTGGTCAGCAAAATCGACACACCAGCAGCAACAGCAAGAGAGCTCGCCAGTATCGCAACTTTGAGAGAATTGAACAGTGCGGACCAAAAGCGCTCATCGGTCAGTACCGACCAAACTTGCTGGTTGATGCCACTGAACACCACCATCATAAGTGGTGGTATTACTAGTAAAAAGGCACCTATGATCCAAAAGCTATCCCAAGCTTTTGACCACCCATGATCCTTCGTTAAATATTGCTGTACCGATGTACTGCCAGCGCTTACTGAAACTGGCTTCGTCAACTTCTGCACGCCAATCGCTAACAAGCCACATAGTAGCATTTGCCACAGTGCCAAAAGCGCCCCAGCCTGCAGATCAAAATCGAACTTAATCGCCTGATAAATGGCGAGTTCAATGGTGGTCGATTTCGGTCCGCCACCTAACGCCATCACGGTGGCGAAACTGGTAAAGCAAAGCATAAACACCAAGCCGCTTACGTGTGGAAGTTGTTGTCTTAATCGAGGCCATTCCACCCAACGGAATTTGTCCCAATGACTCATTCCAAGGTGTGCACACAGTTTATGTTGCTCTGCGGGGATCGACTCTAATGCCTGCAAAAGTAGCCGCGCCGCATAGGGCATATTGAAGAACACATGCGCAAGTAAAATGCCGTTCAGACCATAGATGGAAAACGGCAGCTCCGCATCGATACTTTTCAGCCATTGAGCTAATAAGCCGCTATTACCATAAATCGCCAATAAGCCAAATACACCGACTAACACAGGCAGAACTAAGGTAGACGCAAACAACTTTAATAGTAGAGACTTCCCAAAGAACTCACGTCGAGAAAGCGCATGGGCCACTGGAATAGCCAAGCCAACACTCAATAGTGTAGAAAGGAAAGCTTGGTAGAAGCTGAACTTGGTGACATGCTGATAGTAGGGGTCTCCCCACACCATAGACACATCAAGAGAAGGCGCTTGGACAATCAAAGCACCTAGGGCAGAAACAACAAAGGTCGCGATAATCATCGCGACCCCTAACCCTATTTTCGGAACAGAATTCAAAAGTAGAACCTATATTAGAACGTCAATGCGCTTTGCCACTCGCGAATCCAAGTCTTGCGCATTTTCGCTACTTCATCTGCACTAAAGCTAAGTGGCTTGCTTGGTACGCTTAAGGTTTCAAAGCCTTTTGGTAATTCAACGTCAGTCACTGGGTACATCCAGTTACCTGTTGGCATTGCAGATTGGAACTCATCACTCAAGATGAAACCCATAAACTCATCCGCAAGTTCCGCATTCTTTGAACCTTTGACCTTAGCCGCCACTTCCACTTGCATGTAGTGGCCTTCGGTAAAGTCTGCGCTGGCGTATTTCGCATCACCTTCTGCAATCAAATGGTACGCTGGAGAAGTCGTGTAAGACAGCACGAGGTCGGACTCACCGTTCAAGAACATCGAGTAAGCTTCTGACCAACCTTTGGTAACCGTAACGGTTTTCGTTGCCAGTTGCTTCCATGCTTGAGTCGCATCATCGCCGTAGATGGACTTCATCCACAACATCAAGCCTTGACCCGGCGTCGAAGTTCGAGGGTCTTGGTAAATCACTTTCAGATCATCACGCTCTTCCACCAGCTCTTTCATACTTTTTGGAGGATTCGCCAACTTCTCCTTGTTGTATACAAACGCAAAGTAGCCGTAATCGTACGGTACGAAAGTCTTATCGTCCCAACCATTAGGTAGCGTAGTCTTTGAGGTATCAACATTATGCTCAGCCAGCAGCCCGGTCTTTTTCGCTTCCGCCATCAGGTTGTTATCCAAACCTAACACGATATCCGCTTTGCTATTATTTCCCTCTAAACGAAGGCGGTTAAGAATAGAAACGCCGTCGTCCAGCGCGACGAAGTTAACATCGCACCCGCATTTGGCTTCGAACGCTTTTTCGACCTTAGGACCTGGTCCCCAATCGGCAGCGAAAGAGTCATACGTATAGACAGTTAGGGTGTTTTCAGCGGCAAACGCCGAAGTAGAAGTGATGGCTGCAAGGGCAATCAGACTAAGAGTGGTTTTCACTGCTCGCTCTCCATTTGCATTATTGACATGAATTGAGCGGCACAGGCTTGAGGCGGTATTTAGGACTTCCAATATCCAGACTCAATTCCTACGCCAGCATTATCTGGTTCAGGTAATACGGGTCCCTGTTTGCTCAACAACGTTAAGCGATTAGGTCTCAGCGCCCAATGGTATTGATAAGCTCAATGCCAAGTGGGTTTGCTCCCCGATGAGTTGGATGGATTGTAAAGGTCTTTTATTGATTACACAATCAACGTTGGTCATAACCCCAACGTGGCACTAAACCTTGCTCAATGCCAAGGTGATCCAGAATTCTCGCCACCATAAAATCCACTAAGTCTTCGATAGTTTTAGGTTGATGATAGAAGCCCGGCGCTGCAGGCATAATGGTGACCCCCATTTGCGAAAGCTTGTGCATGTTTTCAAGATGCAACGTCGAGAATGGCGTTTCACGCACTACAAGCAGCAACTGTCCGCGCTCTTTCATTACCACATCAGCAGCACGCTCAATCAAGTTATCCGACATGCCGTGTGCAATGGCCGCAACACTACCTGCAGAACATGGACACACCACCATTTGCTTAGGCGCCGCAGAGCCAGAAGCCACCGGCGAAAACCAGTCGTCTTTGCCACAAACGGTGATGTTATCTGGATTGCAATTAAGGTGCTCAACCAGCGCTTTTTGCGCCGCTTCAGGGCCACTTGGGAGTTTCAAGTCATGTTCGGTCGCCATTACCACGCGCGCAGCCGAAGAGATCAACACGTAGACGTGGTAATCCGCTGCCACTAAACATTCAAGAAGACGAAGTCCATACGGGGCACCAGAGGCGCCCGTTAATGCGAGTGTGATGGCTTTTTTAGGGGTTACTTTTTGCTGCATAGATGTCATTAAGCTTTTTGTTTCAGTTGTTCCAGAAGCTTGCCGTGGATACCACCAAAGCCACCGTTACTCATCACGAGGATTTGGTCACCTGGCTGCGCTTGCTCTACGATTTTTGCGACGAAGCTGTCCATCTCTGCATCAACAAACGCAGGCTGTTTACACTGGTCTGCAATATCCTGTACCGACCAATCAATGTTATCCGGTTGGAAGAGGAACACTTCATCGGCACTGTGCAATGAAGCCGCTAAAGTATTCTTGTGCACACCGCGTTTCATGGTCGCAGAGCGTGGCTCTAAAACGGCAAGGATACGTTTTTCGCCAACTTTGTTACGTAAACCACCTAGCGTCAGTTCAATCGCCGTTGGATGATGAGCAAAATCGTCATAAACCGTCACGCCCTGCTCTTCGCCTTTTAACTCTAAGCGACGTTTGGTATTGATAAAGCGACCGAGAGCCTGGCAAGCTAAATCTGGAGCCACACCAACATGACGCGCAGCAGCAATAGCCATCAAAGCGTTATCTACGTTGTGGTCACCCACAAGCTCCCAGTCCACAACGCCTACTTTCTCACCTTGCAGTGACACTTCAAATTTAGAACCATCGACAACCAGCTTGTGTGCTTGCCAATCACCATCGACACCCGAGAACTGCTTTTCAGTCCAACAACCGCGCTCGATCACATCTTGTAGCGACTGATCTTGCTTCGGTGCAAGGATCAAACCATTACCAGGAACAGTACGTACTAAATGATGGAATTGACGCTTGATCGCTTCTAGATCGTCGAAGATGTCCGCATGATCGAATTCAAGGTTATTCATGATTAGTGTGCGTGGGTGGTAGTGAACAAACTTAGATCGTTTATCGAAAAAAGCACTGTCGTATTCGTCTGCTTCAACGACGAAAAACATACTTTCACCCAAGCGTGCTGACACACCGAAGTTACCCAACACACCACCAACTAGAAAGCCCGGTTGGTAACCGCAATCTTCTAAGATCCAAGCTAGCATGCTTGAAGTGGTGGTTTTACCATGGGTACCTGATACCGCCAGAACCCAGCGATCGTGCAATAAGAACTCTTGTAACCATTGTGGGCCCGAGGTGTAACGCATATTGGTATTCAGCACATGCTCAACACATGGGTTACCACGGCTCATCGCGTTACCAATCACCACGAGGTCAGGTTGTGGGTCAAGCTGAGAAGGGTCAAAGCCTTCAATAATTTCAATACCTTGAGACTCCAACAGGGTGCTCATTGGTGGATAAACGTTGGCATCCGAACCCGTCACTTTATGACCTAGCTGACGCGCTAAAATTGCCGCACCGCCCATAAACGTGCCGCAGATACCCAAGATATGAATGTGCATAAACTTAACCTTGTAATGCGTTCTTTAATCCTTTCATTATCGTGATAACCACCAGAAAAGCGAGTGCCTTTCGCTGTGTTCTTGCAGTCTCTTTCACAAATCTGACAGGGCTTAGGGCTGACTGACCAAGCATTAACCAAGCGGTTCACGTCTTATGCAATAAGACAAATAAATTGAGATCTCAGTCGGTTACTTCATTACCATTAATAAGATCTGCGACTTAAACTTACATCTAGCGCAATCGTTTAACATCCATAAAGAGATGCCCCCGTTGCGCGACACCCCCAACGAAATGAAAAATGTAAGGATAAACCATGTCAGGACTGCGCACCCTAGGCGAGTTCATTGTTGAGAAACAAGCGGATTTCCCCCACGCTAGCGGTGATCTTTCATCTCTATTAGCTTCTATTCGTTTAGCTGCAAAAATCGTAAACCGCGAAATCAATGCGGCAGGTCTTGGTGATATCACTGGCGCTGTAGGTACAGAGAACGTACAAGGCGAAGATCAGCAAAAGCTTGATGTATACGCGAACGACAAGTTTAAAGCAGCGCTCGAAGCACGCGACCAAGTGTGTGGTGTAGCCAGTGAAGAAGAAGATGAAGCGGTTGCGTTCAATAAAGAACTTAACCAAAACGCAAAATACGTTGTTCTAATGGACCCACTCGATGGCTCATCAAACATCGATGTGAACGTGTCTGTTGGTACGATTTTCTCTATTTATCGTCGAGTTTCTCCTATTGGAACCCCACCAACAGAAGAGGACTTCCTACAACCAGGCCACAAACAAGTGGCAGCGGGCTACGTGATTTACGGCTCATCGACCATGCTGGTTTACACCACAGGTAATGGCGTAAACGGCTTCACTTACGATCCATCGATTGGCAGCTTCTGTCTATCTCATGAAAACATGATGATCCCAGAAGATGGCAAAATCTACTCAATCAACGAAGGCAACTACATCCGCTTCCCGCAGGGCGTGAAGAAGTACATCAAGTACTGTCAGGAGAATGTGCCTGAAGATGGTCGCCCATACACTTCTCGCTACATTGGCTCATTGGTAGCTGACTTCCACCGTAACCTGCTAAAAGGCGGCATTTACTTGTACCCAAGCACGCAAAGCCACCCTCAAGGCAAGCTGCGCTTGTTGTACGAGTGCAACCCGATGGCATTCTTAATTGAGCAAGCTGGCGGTTTGGCGTCTGACGGTGTAAACCGCATTATGGATTTGAAACCTACCGAACTGCACCAGCGAGTGCCTTTCTTTGTGGGTTCAAAGAACATGGTCAACAAAGTCGAAGAGTTTCTTGAACTGAATCGCGAAGAAGACTAATTTCAGACCTTTGTCCAACGCGGCGGGTGTTTACCTGCCGCGTTTTTGTCGTTAAAGTGAACTGCGTAAATGTTAGCCAGATTAAGCCTTTCCACGCTTAATCCTCAATGAAAAGGAATATTCAAATGAGCTTAAATAACGTACCAGCAGGTAAATCACTGCCTGAAGATATCTACGTCGTCATCGAAATCCCTGCCAACGCGGATCCAATCAAATACGAAGTAGATAAAGACACTGGTGCTGTGTTTGTTGACCGTTTCATGTCTGCACCTATGTTCTACCCATGTAACTATGGCTATGTGAACGATACTCTTTCTCTAGACGGTGACCCAGTGGACGTATTGGTTCCAACCCCTTACCCATTGATGCCAGGCTCTGTGATTCGCTGTCGTCCAGTCGGCGTACTGAAAATGACGGACGAATCGGGTGAAGATGCAAAAGTGTTTGCTGTACCGCACTCAAAAATCTCAAAAGAGTACGAAGACATTCAAGATGTCGGTGACATCCCTGAATTGTTGAAAGCACAGATCACACAATTCTTCGAACGCTACAAAGAACTTGAAGCGGGCAAATGGGTCAAGGTCGATGGCTGGGATGACGTTGCTGCAGCAAAAGCGGAAATCCTAGAGTCTTACGAGCGTGCTCAAAACAAATAATCGTAAGTAACAAATAACAAAAGAGCTGCCAATTGGCAGCTCTTTTTCGTTTTCATAGCTTCGTTTGATCGCCACCCTGTTTAATAGCCACCCGCCGTCGACAATCTGCCTGATTCATAATCGTTGTGGAAAAATGGGTCTAAATCATCGCAGATGCCATAGTAAGGAGCGCCTTGTACGCCGAGAATATAAGCGCTTTGCTGACAATACTCTTCCTTACCCTCCTGGTAGCCAGTTTGGTAGGCCATGATGAGTTCAGGAGTGGCACGGTTAGTATCATCTAACTTGGCAATACGGTCTTCGGACAACTCAAGCGAGCCCTTCAGTGCTGTTTGTTTGCCGAAAGCTTGCCAGTCTGTCGCGTTAACAGAGCTGGGGAGTGTGGTTTGCGCACAAGCGTTGAGAAATAGAAGCATAGCGCCAATCGCGAATAGTCTCATCATTACTCCTCACTCATTAGTAGCGTTTGCTGCCTTTAGATGTACGCCCTAGTTCGTATTCTCGACGGAATCGATCATCTAAATCGTCACAAATGCCTCGGTAATAACGCCTGCTTTCACCGAGTGTGAAAGCATCTTGTGCACAGTAATTTGCTCGACCGCTTTCATAGCCATTACTGTACGCCATATATAAATCGTCACCTTTGTTGAGCTCTTGCATGGAGAGTTTTGATTCACCTGCTTCCGCTCGCTGCATACCGTATTGTTGCCACTGCATGCTGTCGTTACTGCTCGGTGGTGTACTGTTTGAACAACCAACAAGAAGCAGCAGTATGATTGGAGATAGATATTTCATCGCAGACCTCCCAAGTCTTTGTTGTATATATCGTCAATGCATACGTTACTGCTCTCAGTATAGTTCACACCCTTTGGCACCAATCGCCAGAAGCAATCTCTTCTGTGAGTTGCTCAGTATCTTGGTATAAGTAGATCCAAGCTTGGCCAAATGGTGTCGCTATACCCTCTCTACGGTACTCCACCGGCACATCTTCAAGCTTATCTAACTCGCTGAGTGTATCGTTATCAATTAAATACACTTCGCCTTGTATCGCTTTTTGCCCAGTCGACAACGCGGGATAACGACCTAGATCGTACAAAGCAAATTGGGCATCAGTCTCATGATGCCCGAGAAACTCAGCGGTTTTCAAAAAGTGATGATTGCACTCTCCTTTGCGTAAGGTGCCATACACAAATACCAAATGCTGCATAACCACTCCTTAGTTATGTTTTAAAAGCTAAGCTTAGTTGAATTCAAACTGGTAGAGCAGATCAACCGCACTATCGACGCCCGATACCGCCTCTAGGTACAAATCTTTCATCAAACGGTAACGAACAGTGAACTCACCCAACGAGGTAAAGATACCTACGCCGTACTTCACTTGCAGACCTGGCAAGATATAACCACTTACTGTCACCTGAGAGTCATCTCCCGAACCAGCCGTATCCAATTGCAAGTCTTGTACACCAAAAGCTTCACCGATTTCACCAACTACCTTGCCGCTCTTCGCCAAGCTTAGGCCGATCAACGTTGTAGTCATGGCGTTACCGCCCGACTCCGCATCGATATCTTGACCGCGCAATAGGTAAGACAGTGCGTTCGCTTGTGGCATCGCCGGATCCGAGAAAATTTCTACGGTCGGGTCACTTGCTGGGCCAGTTACTCGAACACCGGCTGTCACATCGTCTTGCGTGTTGTCTGGGTTACGAATCGCTTTGATTGATACGTAAGGCTGATCCGCAGGGCCATTCATCATGATCTTACCTTCTTCGATCACCAAGTCTTGGCCGAATGAGCGGTAAGAACCGTCGACGATATTCACTTCACCAACAATGAATGGACCTTTGTCTTTTTGTGTCACATTCAAGTTACCTTGCAAGTCACCTTTTAGACCGAATGCAGACAATTGGAAGTCATCGCCAATCTTGATGTTGATGTCAGTTTCTACGTTAAACGGCAGCGCTTGTTCGCCATCGACAGGCTGCATATCTTTATTCAAGATAACCGTATCGCTCGACACGCCAACCGCACTTGGTGGCAACTCATCCACTAAGATACGACCCCATGGAAGATTGATGTTGCCTTCAACCTTGGCCAGTTGAGGCGTCACATCAATCGTCATGTCTGGCTCGACTTTGATTCGCACCATTGGTGGCATATCGACTTTCAGCTCTTTAGCAAATACACGAGCTTTGGTGTGCCAGTTTTCCAGATCACGCCAATCCGCATCACCGTTAATTTCCAGCTTGCCATCGGGTGTAATAATGCCCGCATCTAAATCTGCTTGATGCCCTTTGAAGTTAATCGCGACTTTGCCCGAGTTGATATCAATTGGCGTCACATCACCTTGCAACTTCATCTGGTCAATCAAGAACTGACCATCCACTTTCGGATGCATCACATCACCAGACAGAGCCAGATCCGTATTCATGTTCGCTTTGAATAGGCTGTACTCACCGATAAGTGGCGCTAAGAAGTCTAAATGGAACGTCGAAAGCGACACTTTACCGTCAATAGTTGGGCTCTCTGACGAGACATCATTTAACGACACCTTACCGGATAAATCGCCGTTGTCTGTAACATCAAATAACCACTCAGCATTCAATTTATCTTGGGCTAACTTAGCTTTTAAACTGACACTGTCCCAGCCGACCTTAATTGGCTGCTCTAGCGCTTGCTCTACCTGACCTTTTGGCATCTCCACATTTACCGTCACTTCCGGTTTCATGTCTGGTGCCCATTTTGCGTCAGCATTCGCGTTCACCGAGCCTTGAAGCTTGGTCTCTGCTGGCAAGAACTGTTTAATTTGGTCAAAGTCAAAGTTAGTGATGGCTAACTTTGCTTCACCGCTCTTACCAACACTAATGTCTTCCGTTAGACACACTTTTGAGTTTGCTTGCAACCAACAATGTGCCTGTACATTCGCAATCTGCTTATCAATGTTAACCTTAACTGCCGTTGATTTTTGTAGCGCCCAAGGGCCTTGAGGGGTACTTAGCGTTAAGCGACGCAATGCACCATCCCAGATCATTTCTGGCTTTTGCTTGAATGTACCTTCGATCTCTAAACTACTTGAAACAACGTCTGAAACCACATCCAACGTGAGTTGGTGCAGCTTCTCATCGCCTGTCACTTCAAGATCCGCACTATCGATTTTGATGTCATCGTAAGTGATGTTTTTCGCAATTAAGCTGACATCGGCTTTTGGCGCAGGCAGAGGCGTTACGTCGCCCTTTAGGGTAATCGTCTCGACCTTCGCTTGTTGTTGCCAATTCACTTGGTTAAGCGCGAGATCTAAGTTGATGTCTGGTTGTTTCAGGCTGCCGCGAAGTGCGATATTACCATTCATATTACCGCCAAGATCCGGCACACTTTTCGCGAAATCAGGGAAATTAACCTCAACATCCATTAAGATTTGCTTGTCGATCTTACCTTTCGCTCGCAATGAGTTAGGACCATGCGACAAGGCTAAACCTTGAGTATTGAGCTGAATATCCTCGCCTTTACCCGTCTTGTCAGATGCCTTTAGCTGACCTTCAATATTCAGCGGGTAGCCACGCAGAATACCGTCGATGTCCAGTTTAGGCAGACTTACTTGCCAGCCACCTTGATCGGTTAGTGAGCCTGAAGTCGATAGACTACCGCTGATGTCACCTTCAGCTTCTGGCCATTGTAAACCTGGCTGAATGTTCTTCAGGTTTAGATCGGCTTGCCAGTTGATTGGCGCAGCCCAGTTGGCCATCACCTTACCCGCTAACTCACCGCCTAGCGTTTTGACAACAATGCTTTCTAAATCAATCTGTTCTAGGGTGCCTTTACCGTTTAACGCCACATCCACAGCAGGAATATCTTTACCTGATGCCTTGGTATCTAACGCAACGGTGTAGCCCTCTAGTGAGCCTTTGGCGACTAGGCTAGGAACAGAAACTTGGTAATCGCTCTTACCACTCAATGGCCATTGCGCAGCAACATCTTTCAGCTTGATATCAAATGGCAACTCAGGTTTAAGCGGTTGAATTTGACCTTCAATCGTCGCTTTCACCAAATCAGACAGCGTCGCCTGCAATGATAAATCGCCAACCGAGCCAGACGCAGAAAGCGATAGTTTCTGCCCTTTTACGTCTGCTTGTTTAACCAGAGCATCAATCTGCGCTTGAATCGGGTAATCGGCCGATAATGTCACTTGCGTACTCAGCTGACCTTCGACTTCTGGCATATCAAGCTGTAGCGTTTTGACATCGACTTTATCACCGCCCGCCGTTGCCTCTAGCCCTAAGTGGTGAACAATCACAGGAGTGTCACCCGCTAATTTAAAGTCATGAATATCGAGACGTTTCGCTTCAACGGTCAGTGGAATCCATACCTCAGGTAGCACAATCCCTTCTGACTTCGTTTCAGCTGTAGGATTAGCATTCTCTGCAGCTGGAGTTTTCACCTCTTTAGGCTGGCTTTCTGTTGCCTTTGGTGTCGTTTTAGCTTGCTCGCTCTTGGCCTTTGGTTCCGAATCTGCTGCTTGTGATGGCTTCTCTTCTGTGGCTTCGTCACTTGGTGCAAGTGCCACATTGATAGCTTTCAATGCCGTTGGGGCAATCACCAAGCGGTCACCTTGCATCGACAATGCGGTAGAGAATTCTTGCCAATCAACCTTGTTACCTAAGATGTTCAGGTTAATGTCGTTAAAGCTGACTTTATTGACGAAGATTGGCACTGGTGTGCTGATGGAGCGCAGCGGTGGTGTTTCTTCTTCCGGCTCATCACTTGCCGGTGGCAACTCTGGCATTTGGAAGTTAACACCCTGTAGCGCGAGCTCATCCACACACACTTTAGGGTCAAAGAAACAACGGAAGTTCATCGCTAACGTTAAGCTTTCCACCTTAGCATCAACATGGAGAGACTCATCCACAAAGCTGACGTTATGCAGCGCAAAGCGTGGGAATAGTGAGCCTTGAATTTGCTCGACTTTAAGTTGCGGTAACGCTTTTTCTGCCCCCCAAAGTGCCAACTTTAGACCTGGGTGGGTAAATAGAATGGTGCCGACTAAAATCGCCAGCAACACAATAAGAGTCAGTAGACCGATTGAGAACCATTTCGTCCACTTCAGTGTTGTTTTCATCATAGCTCTGGCCCCAAAGAGAAGTGGATACGGAATTCTGGATCTGGCTCGGCGTCTAGGCCCCAAGCAAAGTCAAAGCTCACCGGACCGACCGGTGATGCCCAGCGGATACCGACACCCGCACCCGATTTCCATTCAGGGGTTTTATTAAATGCGTCACCAATGTCGTAGAATACCGCACCCCACCAGTTGCCATGCACACGATATTGGTACTCTAACGTACTGGTTACCATGTATTTCGCACCGGTCAATGCGCCACTCGAGTCTGTTGGCGAGATCGATTCGTAGCCGTAACCACGAATATTGTTGTCACCACCAGCGAAGAAACGCAGCGATGGCGAGAGTTTTTCAAATTCATCAGTGATGTTGGCGCCGCCTTCAAGGCGGAATAAACCACGGTGGTTTTGTCCGATACCACGAATCCAAGATGTGCGACCTAACAAACGAAGTACGCGAGTTTCAGACAACAACGCTGGGTCACCGTATTCAACCGTTACACTCTGTTTGTCGCCCCACATTGGCATATTACCGCCACGAGTTCGTGTGCGAGAGAACGAGGCACCAGGTAAAACAAACTGCACACCATCTTCTTGCAAACCTTGCGAGAAGTTTTCGTACAAGTGACGAACATACAACGTTTTGTGCCAACCACCATCGGTGATCCAGTGGCGTTCTACCGCAAGATTCGATTCCAAACTCTCCGTATCGCGGTTATCGAGATGCTTCAAACCAAACTGAAGTTGGTAGTATTCGTGCAATACATCATCAAGTGGGATCTTGTAGCCAGCCGTGATGGTCTGCTCAGGTTTAGACAGAGAAAGCGCGGTATCAAAGCTGTGGCCTCGCGCACTCACCCATGGTTTTTTCCATTTCAGCGTACCGCGCACACCAGTATCGGTAGAGTAACCAATACCCGTTTCAATTTGGTTTTTCGCAGCAGGAGCAAGTGAGACTTTGATTGGCAGGTCTCGACCATCATCTAACTTGGTGAGATCAGGCTCAACAAACACCGATGAGAACCAATCCGTATTCGAAAGGTTCTGGTTATATTCACCCACTTCAGAGACCAAGTAAGGCTCACCGGTTTTAAATGGGCGCAAAGAATCAACGCGATCTTCCCAGATCTGACTACCTAAAATTTCAACCGTACCAAAGTGATAACGGATACCACTGTCATAGTGCAGACGAACATTAGCTTCATTAAGTTCGGGTACCACCTCTAAACGGCTCAATTTAAAGTCACCGTTAAAGTAGCCACGTTGCAACGCTAAGTTACGAATACCCGATTTTAGAGCGTCGTATTCCCCTTGGTTTAGGATTCGACCTTCTTTCAAACGTGATTTTTTGATCAGGTTCGTGAATTCTTCATCTTCCCCTGCCTCACCTGAAATCACCACGTCCATTTCTTTGATTCTGACAGGTTCGCCCGGTTTGACGTTGACGATCAATTCATCATTATCTTTCGTAATAGTGTATGAAATTTTCGCATGATAATAGCCAAGCGCATTGAGCGCTTCAGTGATACTTTGTTCCAATCGCGCTTGAAAGCGCAACGACGTCGAGTAATCGTCTTCTGGAATGGAAGACAAGTAAGCGTTCACATTATCTTCTAGCGCGCCATCAATGCCCTTTATCTTTAAGGAAACATCGGCGTAAGCGCTATGAGAAAAGGCAAGTAGACTGACAATGATCGGGGTAGCTTTTCTTATCATGCTTTTTAGCTGGATGAGGTTAAATAAACGTAAACAATAATAACGCCAATTGAAGGCTAAGTCTGTAATATTAATAGGTTTACCACGGTCTATGTCATCACAACATCATATTCAGACTGAATATAATCATTCGCAAAATTAAGACTCGTATTGAAGGACAAATACCATGCTCAACAAACAGACAATGATCAGTATAGAAGATGCGCTACCAGGTAGAGAGGCATCAATGCAAATCGATGACACGCATTTTGTAAATCAGTCGAGTTTAACGGCACCGCCGCAAGCTCACCAACAACAGATTTTATTGGGAATGGGTTGCTTCTGGGGAGCAGAACGATTGTTCTGGCAAATTGAGGGCGTGGTATCCACATCCGTCGGTTACGCAGGGGGTTACACACCAAACCCAACATACGAAGAAGTGTGCACAGGCAAGACAGGCCATACCGAAGTGGTCCGAGTGGTCTTTGATGAGCGCGTGATTTCTCTTGAGCATTTACTTGCCGCATTTTGGGAAAAGCACGATCCAACTCAAGGGATGCGCCAAGGTAACGACTTAGGAACTCAATACCGTTCTGCGATTTACACCTATTCACAAGAACAGCAAGACGCAGCTGAACGTTCAAAGGCCCTGTATCAGCAAGCTCTGCAAGAAGATCAACGCTCAGCCATCACGACAGAAATTGAACCTGCTGGTCCGTATTACTTCGCTGAAACTTACCATCAGCAATACCTAGCGAAAAACCCGAACGGCTACTGTGGTTTAGGTGGCACTGGGGTTTGCTTCCCACCAAGCCTTCAAGGTTAAGCCTAAACTAAAAAGAGCGACGAAAGTCGCTCTTTTACAATTCTTGTCATTACACTGGGAGAGATAAAATTGCTTGATTTACTTCTCTAAATACAGAGAGTTGTTGGGGGTTTTTGATATCAGGCAACAGCACCTTTCCGTTATCAAAACGGAACTGACCAACACCTGCAATTGAAAACTGACCTTTGAATAAAGTCTTAACGAAACGCGCCACCTGACGTGGACGGTAAACAGCAAACTCACGTAGCATAACCACCTCAATATCCTTTTGAGAAAACACCGATTGCTCTTTCCATGGCAACCTTTATGCGCAATTTGCGACAGGGTTCATTCTATCAAATTCCTTTCTCAAAGCAACAAAATTAAAACATCATACGTTAAAGAATTGTTATAAACGGTTCTACATTTTTATTCACTGTAAGTATATACTTGGGAAGTCTCACACCCCCATATGGAACATAACAATATGAAAACTAAGACTCTCCTCCCTTTTTTCCTTGCTCTTGCTCCGGGTCTAGCACTGGCTCACAACTTATCAGTTGGTGAAAGCGTGCCAGCGGCGAAAGTAGACGCCTACGGTGAAATCGTATTGCAAGGTGAAGGCGTGGCTTATCAACCTTGGGCTACGCAACAAATGCTCGGTAAAGTCCGTGTCATTCATGCAATCGCAGGGCGCAGCAGCTCAAAAGCAATGAACGCACCACTAATGACAGCGCTCACTGAAGCGAAATTCCCGGAAGACGCTTACCAAACCACAACCATCATTAACCAAGATGATGCAGTTTGGGGAACTGGTTCATTTGTCAAATCATCGGCGCAAGACAGCAAACAGGAATTTCCTTGGTCATCAATGGTCTTAGATGAAAATGGTGTAGTGGCAAATAGCTGGGCTCTACAAGAAGAAAGCTCAGCCATCATTGTGCAAGACAAGCAAGGTAAAATTCTCTTCATCAAAGAAGGAGCTCTCAGCACGGATGAAATCAACCAAGTTCTTGGTCTAATCAAGCAAAATATCTAATCTTAATTGCTCCTTACCGTCTTTAGGTGAGGAGCAAATTCCCGAAAACTTGCTTCTAAGTTATTATTTCATCACAGATAATCCACCTCCATTTCATAAAAGAATGAACTTTTCTGCCAAATGGATGTTATATTATAACACTAGGTATCGTTTCGGGCTTTAAGATGCACTATCGCTGGCAAGCAATCTCACATCATTGGCGTCGCACTGTGGTCTTACTCAGTGTTGCGTTACTGATCGCTTGGAATTTTGCCACCATCGCTCATCAACTTGACCTAGTCCCGGAGCACCACAGCCACCATCATTGCCAAATGTTTGCTGGCTCGCATCATGGCCTGGTAAAGGCTCAACCAGAACTTCTCGCACCAACTTATCAACGCTCGACATACTCAGACGTGATCAAAAAACGTTTAAATGTCAGTGATGTGCGCTACACAGCGCGCGCGCCGCCTATTTTTGCTTAAACTTAAGAAGCCTCCATACTAGAAATTAAACGAGTTGCTAACTACATGATTTAAATTAGTAATCTCAATAAAACATTTAAGCAAATTAGGAAAAGAAAATGCCCTCTAAACACGCTCTAGCTCTTGTTATCGGCCTATCTCTAGCAGCAACTGCAAACGCAGAAGAATATCGTCAACACGAAGCACACGTGCACGGTCACGTAGAATTCAATATTGCTCAAGATGGTAAAGACCTACTGATTGAAATCACTTCTCCAGGCGCAGACGTTGTTGGCTTTGAGCACGCTCCTGAAAACGCAGAACAAGAGAAGGCACTTGGCGATGCTGTTGCTGCTCTAAAAAACACCGACCAGTTGTTTGCTATCAACAAACAAGCGAAATGTGTGATTGAAGATGTTCACGTATCCCACACCCTAGGCCAAGATTCTCATGAAGGTCATGAACACCACGACCATGAGGGCCACGATCACGATAAGCATGACCACGAAGGTCACGTTCATGACAAACATGATCATGACAAGCACAAAGACCATGATCACGACGAACATGCACATGATGATGACCACCACGATCACGAAGGTCATGAACATCACGACGAGCATGAGGGTCACGATCATGAACACGGCGGCCACGGTGAATTCACAGCAGAATACCGCTACCACTGTGACTCTGTTGCCGATCTAAACAGCATCAATACCACTTGGTTCAAGCAATTCCCTGCAACAGAATCAATCAGTGCAAACCTATTCACTGACACCACTCAGTCTGCGACTAGCCTAAGCAAAGACAACGCAAAGATCGCAATTAAATAAATCACATGGCGTGTAAGTACTTACTTACGCGCCATTGCTTTGGTAATTTATTATGACTGAAACCACGTCAAACGTTGTTGAGCTCTCTAATGCCCAGTTTGTCTGGCCCGGCTCTGAAAACGCGACCATTAACATCCCCCAGTTACACATTGCTCAAGGCGAGCATGTCTTTATCAAAGGCCCAAGCGGCTGCGGTAAATCGACTCTGCTTGCCCTGTTAACAGGCATCAATACGCTCACATCCGGTTCACTGTCTGTATTAGACACCGATATCGCGAGTTTGAGAGCGAGTCAAAGAGACAAGTTTCGCGCCGATCACATTGGCTATATCTTCCAACAATTCAATTTGTTGCCTTATCTCAATGTGATAGAGAACGTTCTTATTCCATGCCAATTCAGTAAAATTCGCCGCGACCGCGTTACTCCAAATGCTTCAACGGCATCACTGGAAGAACAAGCGACGACGCTACTGGAGCGTTTGCGTTTACCTAAAGCCCTGCATGACAAACCGGTATCAGAGCTCAGTATTGGTCAGCAACAACGTGTCGCAGCAGCGCGTGCTTTGATTGGTCAGCCTGAACTGGTGATTGCCGATGAGCCCACATCGGCACTCGATCATGACAACCGCAAAGCATTCATTGAACTCTTGATGGAGCAAGCCAACATTGCCAACGCGACGTTGGTCTTCGTCAGTCATGACCCGACGCTAGAATCCTTATTTGACCGAACACTTAATCTGCCTGAAATCAATCAAGCGCATAACCCAGGAGCCGCATCATGAGTGCTGTTGTAAAGCTCGCTTGGAAAAGCCTGATGAACCGCAAAGCGACCGCTATTCTCACCATAATGACGGTCGCCATTTCTGTTGTTCTACTATTAGGCGTAGAGCGCATTCGAACCCAAGCCAAAGATAGCTTCGCTAATACTATTTCTGGAACTGACCTAATTGTCGGAGGTCGCTCAGGACAAGTGAACCTGCTGCTGTACTCAGTATTCAGAATCGGCAATGCCACCAACAATATTGACTGGAAGAGCTACCAAGAGTTTGCGAACCACCGAGCCGTCGATTGGGCAATCCCAATCTCGTTGGGTGATTCACACAAAGGCTTTCGAGTGATGGGCACCAACCACAGCTATTTCGAACATTATAAGTACGGAAGTAAGCAACCACTCACCTTCTCAGAAGGTCGAGAATTCAATGGCTTATTTGAAACCGTACTTGGCTCTGATGTTGCGAAACAACTCGGCTATAAAATTGGTAGCGAGATCATCATTGCCCATGGCATCAGTGATGTTGGCTTTAGTCGTCACGATAACTTGCCATTTAAAGTCGTCGGTATTCTGGCTCCGACAGGCACGCCAGTGGATAAAACCGTCCACGTTTCCCTAGAAGCGATTGAAGCAATTCACGTCGGTTGGGAAAGTGGCGCTCGCTTGGGCCCGACACCGAGTGCCGCAGACCTCAAAGCCAGAGATTTTCAACCAAAGCAGATCACTGCGATGCTGGTCGGGTTGAAATCACGCATCCAGACTTTTGCTCTGCAAAGACAAATCAACACCTATCCGAAAGAGCCACTTAGTGCCATCATGCCGGGCGTCGCTCTGCATGAATTATGGGGAATGATGTCGGTTGCAGAACAAGCGCTGATGGCAGTCTCAGGCTTTGTAGTCGTGGCAGGTTTATTGGGTATGTTGAGTAGCTTGCTGACCAGCTTACAAGAACGCCGCCGTGAAATGGCAATCCTGCGCGCAATGGGGGCAAGACCTAGACACGTCTTCTCGCTACTGATCAGTGAAGCGAGTTTACTCACGTTTGCTGGCATCATTACCGGCGTTGCGGGCTTGTATTCCATTCTTGCCCTCTTGCAACCAATAATCCAACAAAGTTATGGTATACACCTAACCTTAACGGCACTGTCGCCGTATGAATGGATGTTGCTTGGCTTTGTACAGTGTGCAGGTATTGTGATTGGCTTCATCCCAGCATTCCGTGCTTACCGACAATCGCTCAGTGATGGAATGACAATTAGGATTTAGTAAAAATGTGGAAAAAAATACTCGCTAGCTGTTTGCTACTGATTTCCTTCACTGCACCAGTAATGGCCAGTGACGAACCGCTGAAACTCGATTGGATTGATCTTGTGCCAGAGAATGAGCGCAAGATGTTCGACAGTGTCGGCATGCCAGCTACAGACCACAACGGTGGTGCGGCACTTCAATCTAAGATTGGTAATGTTCGTCCTGAGCTTAACGGCAGCAAAGTGAAAATCCCTGGCTTCGTGATCCCATTAGAAGGTGATGCGAATACGGTGACGGAATTCTTACTGGTGCCATACTTTGGCGCTTGTATCCACGTTCCACCACCACCACCAAACCAGATCATTTATGTCAAATTCCCGAAAGGTGCACCAGTACAGGAGCTATGGGATGTCATTTATGTGGTGGGAACTCTGAAAACTGAAACGATCGAACATGAGTTGGCAGAAACAGCCTACGTGATTGAAGGCTCATCAATTGAAGCCTACGATGATATGTAGCTTGTTTGATAGCTAATAACTTGGATGATAATCAATAACTCAGTTGATTAGTAGAATAGATACACTAGGCGTCGCTTCGGCGCCTTTTTTATGCCTGCCAGATATATATTTAGTTATACGATATAGCGAGACAAATACGCGAGTATACCGACATACAAAACCAAAAGTAGCGCTATCGACAGGTGTTTTCTCAGTTTGCTTACGTCTGAATATCTCATCAGCCCTCCAAAATAATGATAACAATTTTAACAACTCATTATCATCTTGAATAGCCCTATTCTGTCAAAATCCGGACATGCCTCTCTGGTCGAGAAAACAGGAAAGGTGTAAATTTAAGCAAGTGCTAATCGCCAGCCTTGGTAGGAAATAAAATGGCAGAACCAACAAAGCAACATGTTGTTATTGAACACGAACCCACACAACAAAAACACACTCACCACGAAAAGAAGTCTGGCTACATCAAAGACAGTGCGAGCCGTGTTCAAAGCATTGCTCAAATCTACGGATTAGATGCTTTGTTGCAAAACGATCCTCCAGCTAAAACTGCGCTTGAACGCGCTCAGTTACGTGAACAACGCCGCCAAGAACAGAGACAAAAGAACTTAGAGCAAATCCTCAAACTGGCGCACAGCTCATGTCGAGATGAGACCGCTGGTGAGCCAGACCAAGACTGGTTGTATCGTTTTTTCGATATGGCGCAAGACATCCACAACAGCTCAATGCAAAAGCTCTGGGCGCAAGTCATGAAGCGCGAAGTGACCAACCCCGGCTCAACTTCGATGAAAGCACTTAAAGTGTTGAAAGACATGTCGCCGAGAGAAGCCCAAACTCTGCAACGTGCCGCGACGCTAGCGTGCAGTTTTGGTGGAGATAGCAGTCGCAAACTGCTGATTGGCTACAAAGCGCATGGCGGGATGTTCAGCTTTGGCAAACGCGACACCACCAGCAACCTTAATATGGGCAGCTTCCAACTGCCTTATTCGAGCTTGTTAGTGTTGATTGAACTGGGACTGCTGCACAGCACTGAACTAGAGTCAGGAGAGATTGGCATTGAAACGCCTTTGATGCTCACCTATCAAGGTAAAAACTTATCACTGCAGGTAAATACCAAAGGCGTGCGCCTGTTGTACTACCGCTTTACTCCGACAGGTAATGAGTTGTGTAAGCTGCTTGGTAACAAGCCTAATAATCAATACTATGACCAGATACTAGCGCTTCTAAATCAAAGGTTTAGCGTTCATAGCGAAGCCAAAACCACAGTAAACCACACCGTTTAGTACATAAAAAAGAGCTTTTGGTCACCTATGATTCAAAAGCTCTTTTAACTGCTCAGTGACTTTTTGGCCACCTATGATCCAAATGCTTTTTTATCGGATCACACCGCGTTGTCTAAGGTCGATTAAACATAACTCTACCAGCTCTTCGACACTCTTTTCGCCGGCTGGCAAATCAATTTCTGGGCTTGCTGGAGCTTGGTATTCAGAGTCAATACCGGTGAAATTCGGGATTTCTCCTGCGCGTGCTTTTTTGTACAAGCCTTTCGGATCGCGACCTTCACACACTTCTAAAGAAGCATTGACGAACACTTCAATAAACTCGCCCTCTGGCAACAGATCACGCACCAATTGACGCTCTGCGCGGTGAGGAGAAATAAATGCCGACAGAACGATCAAACCCGCGTCTGCCATCAGTTTCGCCAGTTCACCAATGCGACGAATGTTCTCGCGACGGTCTTGCTCAGAAAAGCCTAAGTCGCTGCACAAGCCATGACGTACATTGTCGCCGTCAAGCAAATAAGTGTGGTAACCCAGTTCGGCTAAGCGATTTTCCAATGCACCAGCCACCGTTGATTTGCCCGCGCCAGACAGCCCAGTAAACCAAAGTACCGCAGGCTTCTGTTTTTTTAATCCAGCACGAAACTGTTTATCAACCGAGTGCTGATGCCAAACGATGTTTTCATCTTTTACCGGAGTTTCGGCAGTCATAACGTATCCTTGTAAATTTACAGATTAAAACGGAAAGAAGACCGGAATCAGCGTCAGTACTAACACTGAATACACGATGGAAATCGGCACGCCAATTCGCACATAATCGGTCAATTTGTAATTCCCTACGCTGTATACCAATAAGTTGGTTTGGTATCCGTAAGGAGAAATAAAACTGGCACTGGCGCCAAACAGCACCGCCATAATGAAAGGCATTGGATCAACGCCATAACCTACCGCCATGCTGTAGCCAATAGGGAAAGACAGCGCCGCCGCTGCATTGTTGGTCACAAGCTCAGTTAGCACTAAAGTCATAATGTAAGTAGCGACTAACGCGCCAAACACACCCCAGCCATTAAAGGCTTCAATAAACATATCGCCCATTCGCACTGATAAACCGGATGTAATCATCAGCTGTGCAATAGATAGCGCTGAGCCTACAATCACCACAATATCGATTGGGAAACGACGACGAAGTTCGGAAAGTTGAATCACGCCAAAGGCCAGCAGTGCTATCAAATAAGCCGCCAGACCTTTGATAATAGGTACGAGTTCCAACAACGCACAGCCAATCACTGCAGCAAAGCCAAACAACACCAAGGCCGATTTATTCGCATCCAAACGTGCACTCGAATCTAAATCGTTCACCAATACAAACTCTTTACGATGCGCGCGACGTTCCGTCTCAAAGCGCTTACCGGGCACCAAAACTAACGTATCGCCCGCAGCTAAAGTGATGTTACCTAAGCCACCTTCAAGACGTTCATGGCCACGACGAATCGCCACAACCACCGCATCAAAACGGTCACGGAAGCGGCTCTCTTTCAGTGTTTTATGACAGAAAGTCGCCGATGAACTGACTACCACTTCAATAAAGTTCTGTCCGTTAAGGTGCTGATGGCCAAACAGCGTTAAACCTGGAATTTCTTGCAATGTTGCGACACTCTCAACATCGCCACAAAACAGCAGCCGATCTTTAGCGTTGAGGACAAAATCAGGACCAACAGACGGAACCGTCACACCATCGCGAATCACTTCAGCAAGGAACAATTTTCTCAGGGCACGCAGGTTATTTTCGGTAATGGTGCGCCCAACTAGCGGCGAACCCGGTTCAACACGAGATTCTAGAAAGTAAGGTAAATCTTCTTGGCTTTGGTCATCGTAATTGGGCAACAGATAACTCAGCGGAATAAGAATAAGCACACCGCCTACCAGTACCGCTAAGCCAATCATGGTTGGAGTAAAGAAGCTCAAGCTTGGCAGCCCGGCATCTTCAACAAAACTGTTGATAATTAAGTTGGTCGAGGTACCAATCAACGTCAACGTACCGCCAAAAATCGCCGCATAAGAAAGCGGAATAAGAAGCTTAGAAGGCGCATGTTGTTGGTTGCGTTTAATCGCACCAATTAACGACACCACAACCGCCGTGTTGTTAGTGAAAGAGGAAAGTAAAGCGGTAGAAAAGCCCAACTTGGCAATCACACTGCCGAGATGGCCTTCAGAAATACTGCGACTGACCCAGCTGATCAATAAGGTTTTTTCTAATGCGCTCGATGCGAGGATCAGCAGCACTAGGGTCAGAAGTGAAGAATTAGTAAAGTTTGCCGCAATGGTATTGAGCTCAATCATCCCCGCCATAAAGGCGATAAAAGCGGCTCCAGCAAATACGTAACTTGGTTTAATTTTGGTTACGAGTAAACAAGTGATAATGCCAAGCAAAATCGCTAATACAAATCCTTGTTCCCACATAGCCAATCCTTACCAATAAACCCGATACGGGCACAACAACGACTCGTGCAAACTTAGCTGCACGGAGTGACAAACGAGTAACCAGACAAAAAAGCAAAGCAAGCGAAAAAGAACGCCAGAATGCTCGGTTTCTTGGGCTTCCGGAGCATCCTGGATTCGGGGGAAATCAGCCTGACGGGTTTCGCAACCCCATCAGGCTAGGTGAACCAATTACTTCTTCAATAACTGGCTCAGGTCTTTAGCTTCCCAATGCGGGAAGTGCTTACGAACCAAAGCATTAAGTTCAAGTTCGAACGCTGAAACATCCGCAAGACCACGCTCAACAGCCGCTAAGCTTTCTTTCACCATACCTGCACCAACCGTTACATTGGTTAGACGATCGATGATGATGAAGCCGCCGGTATCGGCACAATCTTGGTAGTTATCCAAGGCGACAGATTCGTTCAGCGACCACTCACACAAACCAATGCCGTTGAGTGGCAATTCAGCTGCACCGTGAGTCGAAAGATTGTTGATGTCGTACTGGTGACGAATCGCTTCAACGTGACCAACCGTCTTCTTACCAGCAATCTTAATGTCGTAATCACGACCCGGTTGCAACGGTTGCTCTGTCATCCACACTACGTCCGCCAACAAGTGGTTAGTTGACTCTACTTGTGCGTTTTCTAGCACCAGCAAATCACCACGACTGATGTCGATTTCGTCATTCAGCGTCAACGTCACAGCCAGACCGGCTTGTGCTTCCTGTACATCACCATCAAAAGTCACAATGCGTGCAACGGTTGAGGTTTTGCCTGATGGCAGCGCCTTAATCGCATCGCCCACTTTCACCGAGCCCGATGAAATCGTGCCAGCAAAGCCACGGAAGTCGAGGTTAGGACGGTTTACATACTGAACAGGGAAACGGAAATCACCTTCGCCTTTCTCATGGTCAACATCCACAGTCTCAAGTAGCTCAAGCAAAGATGGACCTTCAAACCAGCTTAGGTTCTGTCCTTTCTCTACTACGTTGTCGCCTTCTAGCGCTGACAACGGAATGATTTGGATATCCGTCTCACCCGCTAGGTTTTCTGAGAACTGCAGGTACTCATCGCGGATCTCTTCAAAACGTTCTTGTGAGTAATCCACCAAGTCCATTTTGTTGATAGCAACGACGAAGTGTTTCAAACCCAGTAGGTTAGAAATGAATGAGTGGCGACGCGTTTGGTCCAACACACCTTTACGTGCATCAACCAAAATCACAGCTAAATCACAGGTCGATGCACCTGTTGCCATGTTACGCGTGTACTGCTCATGTCCTGGCGTATCAGCAATGATGAACTTACGTTTCTGCGTCGAGAAGTAGCGGTAAGCCACATCAATGGTGATGCCCTGCTCGCGTTCTGCTTGTAGACCATCTACCAGCAATGCCAAATCTGGCTTTTCACCCGTGGTGCCTACGCGTTGGCTATCCGAGTGAACTGCTGCTAGCTGATCTTCATAAATTTGTTTTGAGTCGTGGAGTAAGCGACCGATTAGGGTACTTTTACCGTCATCTACCGAACCACAAGTCAGGAATCTAAGTAACGACTTGTACTGGTGTTGTTTTAAATAGCCTTCAATACCAAGCTCGGCTAATTGAGCTTCAACTGCACTGTTCATTATCTTTCCTTAGATCCTTTAGAAGTAACCTTGACGTTTCTTAAGTTCCATCGATCCTGACTGATCGTGGTCGATCGCACGACCTTGGCGCTCACTTGAGGTTGCCACCAGCATTTCTTCGATGATGCCTGTTAGCGTGTTTGCTTCAGACTCAATCGCGCCAGTCAGCGGGTAACAACCCAAAGTACGGAAACGTACACTCTTCTCTTCAATCACTTCACCTGGTTCTAGCTCCATGCGGTCATCGTCTACCATGATCAGCATGCCATCACGCTCAACAACCGGTCGCTTGTCTGCAAGGTACAGAGGCACGATCTCGATGTTTTCTAGGTAGATGTATTGCCAGATATCCAGCTCAGTCCAGTTTGAAAGTGGGAATACACGAATGCTCTCCCCTTTGTTTACTTGACCGTTGTATGTTTTCCAAAGCTCTGGACGTTGGTTTTTCGGATCCCAGGTATGGTTCTTATCGCGGAATGAGTAAACGCGCTCTTTTGCACGTGACTTCTCTTCATCACGACGTGCACCACCGAATGCTGCATCAAAACCGTACTTGTTCAGAGCCTGCTTCAAACCTTGAGTCTTCATGATGTCGGTATGCTTTGAAGAGCCGTGCACAAATGGGCTACAACCCATTGCTAGACCTTCTGGGTTCTTATGAACCAAAAGCTCAAAGCCGTATTTCTCAGCGGTACGATCACGAAACTCGATCATCTCGCGGAATTTCCAATCCGTGTCTACGTGCAGTAGTGGGAATGGAATTTTGCCTGGGTAGAAGGCTTTGCGCGCAAGATGCAACATGACTGATGAATCTTTACCAATCGAATACATCATGACTGGGTTATCGAACTCAGCCGCAACTTCGCGGATGATATGAATACTCTCCGCTTCGAGTTGTTTAAGGTGAGTTAAACGTTGTTGGTCCATGTTTTGTCTTTCCTTTTTAAGCTTGAAGGCTCATTAGTCCCTAATCTTTGGTCTGAAATTATATGGAGCTGGCAATAGCACTTTTGTTGAATTCAGTACTAGACAAAAACCAGTCCAACTTTTGAGACAGACGCACAACTTCGCCGACAACAATCAAAGACGGAGCTTGAGCTTCTTTAGATAATTCAGATAGTTGAGAAAGTTCTCCGGTGAAAACTTTTTGCTGGATTTGCGTACCGCGCTCTATGATGGCGATAGGGGTTGAGGCTGCCCTACCATGTTTGATGAGCTGATTCTGAATATAGTGTGATTTCATCAGTCCCATGTAGATCACTAAAGTCTGATTCCCACGCGCGAGCGTCGACCAGTCCATGTCGTCACTTTCTTCTTTCAGATGACCCGTAACAAACAGTGCTGACTGGGCGTAATCACGATGCGTCAGCGGGATACCTGCATAAGCGGTCGCCCCCGCAGCAGCAGTAATGCCCGGAACCACTTGAAAACGCACACCAGCATCAGCCAAAACTTCCAGCTCTTCACCACCGCGGCCAAACACAAATGGATCGCCACCTTTAATGCGCACCACTTTGTAACCTTGCTTAGCAAAGTCCACCAACAGTTGATTTGTCTTCTCTTGTGGCACACTGTGGTGCCCGGCACGTTTACCCACGCACACCAAAATGGTTTCGCTTGGAATCAACGCCATGATCTCGTCAGACACTAGGTAGTCGTAAAGCACGACGTCAGCTTGTTGTAGGCAGTTGAGTGCTTTCAGAGTTAATAGTTCAGGGTCACCCGGACCAGCACCAACAAGGGCAACTTCACCCGGTTGAAGGGACTGCTTGCTGAAACGCGGAAGATCGGCAGCTTGGTTATCCGAAACCAGCCGAGGCTTGTTGATTGGGAAATTCGTTACTGAATCGTTAACTGCCATGTGCTTGCTCATCATCCATTGATATCGTTATGGATGGCATTATGGCGGTGGGTTTATATTACCGGAAATTCTAAAATTTCATTTTTTATTCAAAAAACTGCTAAGAAGCTTTTGTTAGGTCTCATTCAAAATGGTGAAAAAGGCATCACTTTGACACTTTCCTCCGCATTTAATTGCCTAATGTTCACAGTTTTCTGCATCTTGGCCTGAGCTTGCACTAATATTTGTTACATTACGCTGTACGACCCCTCTATCCCATTTAATTGGAGCACCTCATGAAAATGGCAGTTAATCCCGTATCCGTCGCAGTTTTAAGTGGTATGTTGACGCTTGCTGGCCCAGCGATGGCGGACACCATCAAGCTACGTATTATCGAAACCACCGACATTCACACCAATGTGATGGATTACGACTACTACAAAGATCAGCCTTCTCAGCAAATCGGTCTTAGCCGTGCGGCGACACTGGTTAAGCAAGCTCGTGAAGAAGCAGTGAACAGTGTTTTGGTCGACAACGGCGACTTGATTCAAGGCAGCCCGATGGGCGATTACATGGCAGCGAAAGGGATTAACGCTGGCGAAATCCACCCGGTATACAAAGCGATGAACCAGTTGGATTACGATGTGGGTAATATTGGTAACCACGAATTCAACTACGGCCTTGAGTTCCTGAAACACTCTATCGACGGTGCGAACTTCCCTTATGTTAGTGCTAACGTTTTCGACAAGAAGACAGGCGAGCACTACTTCAAACCTTATCTAATTAAAACGCACACGTTCAAAGACACTGATGGTCAAAGCCACGAAATTAAAGTGGGTTACATCGGCTTCGTACCACCGCAAATCATGGTGTGGGATAAGAAGAATCTAGAAGGTAAAGTCTTCGCTGAAGACATCACTGAGACAGCGAAAAAGCTGGTTCCTCAGATGAAGAAAGAAGGCGCAGACGTGATTGTGGCGATTCCACATTCAGGCATTTCGACTGACCCATACAAGCTAGGCGCTGAAAACTCGGTTTACTACCTCACAGAAGTTGAAGGCATTGATGCGATTGCATTTGGTCACTCTCACGCGGTATTCCCGGGTAAAGACTTTGCCAAGCTGCAAGGTGTCGACAACGCAAAAGGCACAATTAATGGCGTAACCGCAGTAATGCCAGGTCGCTGGGGTAGCCACGTTGGCGTAATGGACTTGATGCTGAAAGAAAAAGATGGCAAGTGGCAAGTGGTTGAAGGTCAATCTGAAGCGCGCCCTATCTTCGATAAAGCTAACAAGAAATCTTTAGCAGAAGCCGATAAAGGCATCGTGGATGCACTTGTTGATGACCATAAAGGCACACGTGAATTCGTCAACCAGCCAATTGGTCAAGCAAATGATGTGATGTACAGCTTCCTAGCGCTTGTACAAGATGATCCAACGATTCAAATCGTAAACCTAGCGCAGAAAGATTACGTGGAACGCTTTATCCAAGGCGACCCAGACCTTGAAGGCATTCCAGTATTAAGCGCAGCTGCACCATTTAAAGTGGGCGGACGTAAAGACGATCCAAATGGTTTCACCGAAGTCGAGTCAGGTCAGCTGACTTTCCGTAATGCCGCAGACCTTTACCTCTACCCGAATACGCTTGTAGCGATGAAGGTTAAAGGCAAAGAAGTTCATGAATGGCTAGAGTGTAGTGCAGGTCAGTTCAATCATATTGATGTTAACAGCACCAAACCTCAGTCTTTGATCAACTGGGATAGCTTCCGTACTTACAACTTCGACGTGATTGATGGTGTGAACTACCAAATCGATGTGACTCAACCACCGAAGTACGATGCGGATTGTAAAGTGATCAACCCAGATTCACAGCGTATCGTTAACCTGACTTACAACGGTAAGCCAGTTGATCCAAAACAAGACTTCATCATCGCAACCAACAACTACCGTGCTTACAGCGCAACCTTCCCAGGCACTGGTCCGGACTTCATCGCGTTTGATGCTCCAGATGAGAACCGCTCAGTAGTTGCCGCTTACATCTCTCGCATCAGTAAAGAGCAAGGCGAAGTGACACCAAGCGCGGATAACAACTGGTCTTTCGCACCAATCAAATCGGATAACAAACTTGATGTTCGTTTTGAAACCTCACCAAGTGATAAAGCTGCGCAGTTCATCAAAGAGAAAGGACAATACCCGATGAAACGTGTCGCCACTGACGAAGTTGGTTTCGCGATTTACCAAATCGACCTGAATAAATAAGGCAAGTTTAGCAATAATTTCAAGCGGCTCTCATGAGCCGCTTTTTTGTTGTCAGTAAAAACCGTTAGAATGACGAAAACCGTTTCTGAGTTATCACATGCACAGCGATCTTTTTTCTGACTTAATCAATCATGGCTTCCTTGAAGATGAAGCGAATCAGCTTATTGAACATGGGCAGCAGCTAGAACTGCCAACGCGCCATATTCTCAATCACCAAGGTGAGTTCAGCTCTCATATCTACTTTGTATTAGAGGGCTTGTGCCACGCCAGTTATCTTACCGACAAAGGGAAGGAATTCAGTAAAGAGTTCTACTGGGAAAAAGATTGGGTGATTGGCTTTGAAGGGCTTATCAAGAATCAGCCTTCGCCATATTTATTGGAAACACTGACACCTTGTCATCTGTTTTGCTTACCGGTTGAAGTACTACATCAGTGGCGTTCAGAAAAGCATCCTATCTACTTAAAGCTGCTCGAAGCACAATTGATGCATAAAGAAAACAAAGAACGCTTTATGTTGCTCTACTCACCAGAAGAGCGCTACCAACTGTTTTGTCAGCATTATCCAGACTTAGAACAACGCATCACCGATAGCCAGATTGCCGCTTACTTGGGTATTACCGCGATCAGTCTTAGCCGCATTAAGTCGCGCTTAAAGAAAGGCAATGAATAAGATCAGGTAGGCAGAAAAAACAAAGGCGCTCATATCGAGCGCCTCTGCATTAAATGAGGTCCTGCTTACTTCAGAATACGAGCACGGAATTGACGACCTTTCATCTTACCGTTACTGATGGTTTGCAGTGCTTTCTTCGCCACAGATTTCTCTACCGCAACATAAGAACGCATTGCCATTAGCTGGATCTTACCCACTTGTGCACCCGTGATACCATTTTTACCAGTCAAACAGCCAAGGATGTCACCCGCACGTACTTTCTGTTTCTTACCGCCATCGATATTAATCGTCACCATCTTCGCTTGGTATGGCTGCTGAGTTGATTTCGCTGGCAGTGTTGCTGGTACCACATCCATATCTAGGTACTCTTCAATACGAGCTACACGTAGACCATCTTTCTCACCAAAGAAGCTGAACGCCAGACCTTTGCTGCCCGCACGACCAGTACGACCAATACGGTGAACGTGTACTTCAGGGTCACGAGACAGTTCGAAGTTAAATACTGCATCAAGGTTGTCGACGTCTAAACCACGCGCCGCCACGTCTGTTGCAACAAGGATAGATACACTCTTGTTAGCAAACTGTACCAGAGCTTGGTCGCGTTCACGTTGTTCTAGATCGCCATGAAGATCCACCACACTGAAGCCTTTGTGATGCAGTTCATCTGCTACATTCTGTACTTCTTTCTTGGTATTACAGAACACCACCGCTGACTCTGGCTGGTGCGTCAGTAGTAGGTTCGCCAAAGCTTCATCGCGTGCTTCTGAGCCTTCAACGTTGTAAAAGTACTGCGCGATGCTCGACGTATCGTGTGTCGATTCTACTTTGATCATCTCTGGCGATTGCATAATACGTTGAGCAATCTGTTCGATCTTCTCAGGGAAAGTCGCACTGAATAGCAGTGTTTGACGTTGTTTAGGCGCAGCATCAATGATCGCATCGAGTGCGTCTTGGAAGCCCATTTCCAGCATACGGTCTGCTTCATCTAGAACCAGCGTGTTTAGCTCTTCTAGGTTAATACGACCTTTCTCTAGGTGATCAAGAATACGACCTGGCGTACCCACCAGAATATGAGCACCATGCTCTAGTGAACCGATTTGCGGTCCCATTGGCATGCCGCCACACAATGTCAGTACTTTAATGTTGTGAATACCACGACCTAACGTACGGATCTCTTTCGCCACCTGATCAGCCAGTTCACGCGTTGGGCACAACACCAAAGATTGTACACGGAAGCGCTTCACGTTTAGGTTGGACAATACGCCCAGACCAAACGCCGCCGTTTTACCTGAGCCGGTTTTACCCTGACCAATCACATCACGCTGATTCAAAATCGCAGGTAAGCTCAACGCTTGAATTGGCGTCATATGGGTGTAGTTCAATGATTCAAGCGTCTCTAGTAGCGCTGGATTAAGCCCTACTTGGTCAAAAGTTTGTTTGCTCACAGGGAAATATCCTCAGGTGGGATGAAAAAGAGGGCACATTATCGCCAGATTTGTCGCGAAGACCAGTGAAAATTAACCATTGTTAATGAGTAATAGCAGAAAACGACGTAAAGTCAGCTGCATTCGCTCATTAATGGATATTGGAAATGATCAACTGGACTGCCCTACCTTTCTCTCAACTGACAACGACACAACTCTACGAGATGCTGCGCCTGCGCGTTGATGTCTTTGTGGTAGAGCAAACCTGTCCTTATCCAGAACTGGACGGCAAAGATACACTGGAAGGGGTTTTTCACCTATTGGGCTACAAAGACAATGAACTGGTTGCCTGCGCTCGTCTATTGCCTGCTGGCACCACTTACGACAATGTCAGTATCGGCCGTGTGGTAACCAAACAAAGCGCTCGTGGTGGTGGTCTTGGACATGAACTGCTTGAGCAAGCCTTACAACATTGCCAACAGCTTTGGGCTGGTCAAACGATAGATATCGGTGCGCAAGAACACCTGATGGCTTTCTATGCGAGTCATGGCTTTGAAGTCATTTCCGAAAGCTACCTTGAAGATGGTATCCCGCATGTCGATATGCGCCGAGTGAGCTAAATGTCACCCCACCACCTGGCGTTACTATTACTGGTTATCGGCAACTTGGCGGCGTCACTCTCCGATGTCGCCGTCAAACTGATTGAAGGCGGCATTAGCCCGTTCCAATATATGTTTGTGCGCCAGTTGGCTTCACTGCTGCTCATCCTACCTTTCTATCTCAGACAACAACCGAATAAACGTACCCTAAAGCAAGCACCTATTACCTTGTTGCGGGCACACCTGATATTAATTGGTAGCGGCTGTATGATGGTTGCAGTCACTCACTTGCCTCTTGCGACTGCTAACGCCGTCTTTTACGCAGCGCCGATTTTAATGTTGCCGCTGTCGATATTGTTCCTCAAAGAGCATCCTCCACTAAGTAAAATCTTGCTCACTTGCTTCGGGTTCCTTGGTGTCCTAGTGGTACTCAGACCGGATCATTTTCATTGGGCTGCATTGTTTGCACTCGGCACGGCGACCACACTGGCAATGTTTAATATATTGGTAAGAAAGCTACCCAGTGAACAGTCTGTCGTCACCACACTTTGGTGGACCACTCTATTCTCGTTACCTATCTCTGCAGTACTAGCTGGGTTTTACTGGCAACCTATGACGGGACAGGAGTTGGTCTTAGTCATCGTGAGTGCGGTTTGTATCTTGAGTTATAACGGTTTGGCTGTACTAGCGTATCAGAAAGCGCCAGCCGGAGAGATAGCACTCGCCGAATACTCTGGCTTAGTATTTGTTACGCTCTTTGGGATATGGTGGTTTGACGAGATTCCAGATTGGCTGACTGCGGTAGGGATCCTAATGATTGTGTTGCCGCTCTTACCATGGAATAAAAGAAGACGACTCACCAATCGAGAGGCATAAGATTGGGATACCACCACAAGCAAACGGAACGACATAAAAAAGGCGCGAATCATCGCGCCTTTAGAATACTTGTTAATGAACGTTATTTATTACGCCCGAATGTGCCATCAGATAAACGGAAGAACATCACCGACTCGCCACTTTTCTCAAGCTGAAGCATATCTAATTTGCCATCGTCAGCGAGCTTAAAGCGCACCAATTGCCCCTGCTTGATTCGACTTAGTGGCTTGTCGCTGCCTTCAATTTTAACTAAGGCATTCAAGTCCGCCATCGGCAGTTGGTTACTACGAAATACTTGAGCCAACGTATCACCGTTCTTTACCGTGTACTCTTTCCATTGCTCAGATTTTGGCTCTGAGTTTTGCGCTGAGCGCTGCTCACTTAAACTTTGCGCATTCAACTGAATCGCAACACGTTGATTCTCGACTTGAGTGTCATCAATAGGTGCTTCAGTATTTTTTGGCACTGGGATGATCAGAAGCACCAACACCACAGGCACCAATACCATTAGTGCACGCTGATGTAGTTTTGGAAGGCGTTGCCAAAACTGAGTGACTGGCTGTAATCTCTCCTGCCACTTCTCTTTGTTAAACGGTTGCTTCCAATCGATAGCAGCGAGCTTTTGTTTCATCAATTCGACATGGTCGACTTGCTGCTTTTTCTTTCTGCGACGATTCATTCTGATGAGTCCCTTAATACTTCTAATCTCAGTATAAAAATACCAGCGCGGAGAGTATATGTTTTTCGCCAAAGTAAAATGTAATTTGGCGTAAATTAGCAGAAATTTCACTTGGAGTAAGAGATAAGTCACACCCTCTGCTCCAGAATGCGACATTCGAGCGCAATCATTTAAACCGAGGCTCGAACCTGATATCCTGTGCCTTTATCACTCCTAATAAGAGCGACATTCATGTCTGAAATTAAATTTGAAACTGCAGAACAGAAAGCTAGCTACGGTATTGGTCTGCAAATGGGTCAGCAACTAGCTGGTTCTGGTCTAGAAGGTCTTAGCGTTGACGCTATCGCTGCTGGTATTGCAACTGCACTAACTGGTGACATGCCATCTATCGAAATCGACGAGATCAACAACGCACTGCAAGAGCTACACACTCGTGCAGAAGCAGTTCGTCAAGAAGCAGCTAAAGCAGCAGCAGCTGACGGCGAAGCGTTCCTAAAAGACAACGCTCTACGTCCAGAAGTAAACGTTCTTGAGTCTGGTCTTCAGTACGAAATCATCACTGAAGGTACTGGTGAAATCCCAACAGCAGCATCTCAAGTACGTGTTCACTACCACGGTGAGCTAACTGACGGCACTGTATTCGACAGCTCTGTATCTCGCGGTCAACCAGCTGAGTTCCCAGTAACTGGCGTAATCAAAGGTTGGGTTGAAGCACTTCAACTAATGCCTGTTGGTTCTAAGTGGAAACTATACATCCCACAAGATCTAGCATACGGTGAGCGTGGCGCAGGTGCTGCTATCCCTCCATTTGCTGCTCTAGTATTCGAAGTAGAACTACTAGACATCCTGTAATTGAGATTCTCCTCAATACAAATTCGAAGCGGCGCTCACTAGCGCCGCTTTTTTTGTCTAAAATAAACAGACTTAGGCTCAACAACCTTAATGTCTCTGTTATCTTAAGTAGTGAATAAACAATAATAATCGCAAGCCACACGGAGGTATTATGCGTAAAACACTCCTCACCTTAACGCTGCTTTCAATGAGCATTGGTACAGCCCACGCTTTTCTTGATGCTGTCACCGATAAAGAAAGCCAAGAAGGTTTAATGGACATGGTCAGCCAAGGCATGAATGCGGAATCATCACCGCTCACCGACTTACTCACTAGCCAGCTTCCGGTTTCGACCGAACAAGCAGCCGGCGGTACGGGTGCCCTTTTAGCGTTGGCGCAAAGCCAACTGTCAGATCAAAACAGCAGTGAACTAAAATCTCTGATCCCAGGAATGTCCAGTTTGGATGGTGCGCAAAGCTTATTGGGTAATATTGAAAGTTTAAGTGCAGTACAAAGCACGTTCGATAAGCTGGGCTTAGACCCATCGATGATCAGTCAGTTTGCGCCAGTGATACTTGGCTACTTAGGAGACCAAGGCGCAAGTGAAGGTTTGTTGAATTCGCTAAGCGGATTGTGGGGTTCAAACAACTAAGAAGTTTCACCTAAACATAAATTAAGATGAAAGATTCGATTATCGAAGATTAGCGTTGAGAGGGGAGACGGAAAACTCAATTTGTTTCGCTTTCAAATACGACAGATACAAAAAAGCCGAGCTAATGCTCGGCTTTTTTTGTTCTTACGAACTGAGATTACTCAGCAGCTTCTTCAGCAGCTGGGCGATCTACAAGCTCAATGTAAGCCATTGGAGCTTTATCACCAGCACGGAAGCCAGCTTTTAGGATACGAGTGTAACCGCCCTGACGAGCAGCAAAACGTGGACCTAGTTCGTTAAACAGTTTTGCAACTACTTCGTTGTCACGAGTACGTGCAAATGCTAGACGACGGTTAGCAACACTGTCAGTCTTAGCTAGTGTAATCAAAGGCTCAACTACGCGACGTAGCTCTTTTGCTTTTGGCAAAGTAGTCTTGATAACTTCATGACGTACTAGAGAGCTAGCCATGTTGCTGAACATCGCTTTACGATGTGAGCTGTTGCGGTTGAGTTGACGACCACTCTTACGATGGCGCATGACCTAATCCTTCTAACTAGTATCGATTAATCTTCAGCGATTGATGCAGGTGGCCAGTTTTCTAGGCGCATGCCCAGAGACAGACCACGTGACGCAAGTACGTCTTTAATCTCAGTAAGAGATTTTTTACCAAGGTTAGGCGTTTTAAGTAGCTCAACCTCAGTACGTTGTACTAGATCACCGATGTAGTGAATCGCTTCTGCTTTCAGACAGTTAGCAGAGCGAACTGTTAGTTCAAGATCGTCTACAGGACGCAGTAGGATCGGATCGAATTCTGGCTTCTCTTCCTTCTCCTCAGGTACACGTACATCACGAAGATCTACGAACGCATCCAATTGTTCAGCTAGGATAGTAGCTGCACGACGGATTGCTTCCTCAGGTTCTAGAGTACCGTTCGTTTCCATATCGATAACAAGCTTGTCTAGATCAGTACGCTGCTCTACACGAGCTGCTTCTACAGCGTAGGCAATTTTGTCTACAGGGCTGTAAGTAGCATCTACTAGTAGGCGACCGATTGGACGCTCATCTTCTTCGTTATGGATACGCGCAGAAGCTGGAACATAACCACGACCACGTTCTACTTTGATACGCATTGCGATCTCAGCGTTGTCATCCGTTAGGTGACAAATAACGTGTTCAGGGTTAGCGATCTCTACATCACCGTCATGGGTGATGTCACCTGCAACCACAGGGCCCGAGCCTGATTTGTTCAAAGTAATGAACACTTCATCTTTGCCTTCGGCAACGCGTACAGCCAAACCTTTAAGGTTTAGAAGAATTTCAAGAATATCTTCTTGAACGCCTTCTTTAGTGCTGTACTCATGAAGTACGCCTTCGATTTCTACTTCTGTTACAGCACAACCTGGCATAGAAGATAGAAGAATACGGCGAAGTGCATTACCCAGAGTATGACCAAAGCCACGCTCTAATGGCTCAAGAGTTACTTTTGCGTGAGTCGAGCTGATTTGTTCGATGTCAACTAGACGTGGCTTAAGAAATTCTGTTACAGAACCCTGCATTGTGTCCTCTCTTTAGTTTAAACCTTACTTAGAGTAAAGCTCGACGATCAATTGTTCGTTGATGTCAGCTGATAGATCAGAACGCTCAGGCATACGCTTGAATGTACCTTCCATCTTGCCACCATCTACTTCAATCCAAGTTGGTTTTTCACGTTGTTCAGCAACTTCTAGAGCTGCTTTGATACGAGCTTGCTGTTTAGCTTTCTCGCGGATAGAAACAACGTCATTAGCCGCTACTTTGAAAGAAGGAACGTTTACAACTTTACCGTTAACTAGGATAGCTTTGTGGCTAACTAGCTGACGTGCTTCTGCGCGAGTTGCGCCAAAGCCCATGCGGTAAACTACGTTATCAAGACGACCTTCAAGAAGCTGAAGCAGGTTCTCACCTGTGTTGCCTTTAAGACGTGCAGCTTCTTTGTAGTAGTTACGGAATTGTTTTTCTAGAACGCCGTACATACGACGAACTTTTTGCTTCTCACGAAGCTGAACGCCATACTCAGATAGACGACCGCGACGAGCGCCGTGTACACCTGGTGCGTTATCAATTTTACACTTGGTATCGATCGCGCGAACACCAGACTTAAGGAATAAGTCAGTGCCTTCACGACGGCTAAGCTTCAGCTTAGGACCCAAATATCTTGCCATGATCTTTCTCCAGTAATCTAAAAAACGTTATACGCGACGTTTCTTAGGTGGACGACAACCGTTATGAGGGATTGGTGTAGCATCAACGATGTTTGTGATGCGGAAACCAGCAGCGTTCAGAGCGCGAACAGTAGATTCACGACCTGGACCTGGACCCTTAACCATAACTTCCAAGTTCTTTAGACCGTATTCTTTAGCCATTTCAGCACAACGCTCAGCAGCAACCTGTGCAGCGAACGGAGTAGACTTACGAGAACCACGGAAACCAGAACCACCTGCAGTAGCCCAAGCTAGAGCATTACCTTGACGGTCAGTAATGGTTACGATTGTGTTATTGAAAGAAGCATGGATGTGCGCAACGCCATCTGCAACTTGCTTGCGTACGCGCTTACGAGCGCGAGTTGGTTGTTTAGCCATTGTACTCTACCTTCCCGATTATTTCTTGATCGGCTTACGCGGACCCTTACGGGTGCGAGCATTGGTTTTAGTACGCTGTCCACGTAGTGGTAGACTGCGACGATGACGAAGACCACGGTAACAGCCAAGGTCCATAAGACGCTTGATGTTCATAGATACTTCACGACGTAGATCACCTTCTACAGTGTACTTAGCTACACCATCACGCAGTTGATCGATCTGCTCTTCAGTTAGTTCACTGATCTTAACATCTTCAGCAATACCCACTTCAGCTAGGATAGCTTGAGAGCGAGTTTTACCGATGCCGTAGATCGCCGTTAGAGCGATTACAGCGTGTTTTTGATCAGGAATGTTAATGCCTGCTATACGGGCCATTATTCACTCCTAAGTGTTTCTATAAAAGAATTAGCCGCAGCAAAGCCCGTTATGGATACGCTGCGGGATACTACTTCTTTTGCACGCAAAAGGTAGGCCGAGGAATATACTCGACCTAACCTTCGTTTTCAAGTAAAAATTTCTGCTAATTAGCCTTGGCGCTGTTTGTGCTTTGGCTCACTGCAAATCACGCGAACAACACCGTTGCGCTTGATTACTTTACAGTTACGGCAGATTTTTTTAACGGAAGCACGAACTTTCATTGCTAAACTCCGTAATTGAAACTGAGTCTACCGTCGAATTAACGACCGTAGCCTTTCAGATTCGCTTTCTTCAACACAGAATCATACTGTTGAGACATCAGATGAGTCTGTACCTGTGCCATAAAGTCCATGATAACAACTACTACGATTAGTAGAGATGTACCGCCGAAGTAGAAACGTACGTTCCACGCGACCATCATGAACTCGGGAATCAGACAGATAAAGGTAATGTACAGTGCACCCGCTAGGGTTAAACGTGTCATCACTTTATCAATGTACTTAGCTGTCTGCTCACCTGGGCGGATACCGGGTACGAATGCACCGGACTTCTTCAAGTTATCTGCTGTTTCACGCGGGTTGAAAACCAACGCCGTGTAGAAGAAACAGAAGAAAATAATCGCTGCTGCATAAAGCATTACATACAGCGGTTGACCTGGGCTAAGAGCCAAAGACACGTCAGTTAACCAACCGAACGCGCTGCTCTCACCGTTCTGACCAAACCACTGAGCCAGTGTTCCTGGGAACAGGATAATACTTGATGCAAAAATCGCTGGAATAACACCTGCCATATTAATTTTAAGTGGCAGATGCGAGCTTTGCGCAGCAAATACTTTACGACCTTGTTGACGCTTAGCGTAGTTAACGACGATTCGGCGTTGACCACGTTCCATGAAAACAACGAAGTAAATTACTGCAAAAGCTAATACCGCGATTAGCAGCAGAAGAAGTACATGCAATTCACCTTGACGCGCTTGCTCGATTGTTTGACCGATTGCAGAAGGCAATCCAGCAACAATACCTGCAAAAATCAGAATGGAAATACCATTACCGATTCCTCGCTCTGTAATTTGTTCACCTAACCACATTAGGAACATGGTACCGGTTACTAAACTTACGGTAGCAATTAGCGTAAACATGGTTTGGTTCATAACAACCAGATTGTCGACCATGTTTGGTAAGCCAGTTGCAATACCAATAGCTTGGAATGTTGCAAGTACAAGCGTGCCGTAGCGTGTGTATTGGCTGATCTTACGACGGCCTGCTTCACCCTCTTTTTTGAGTTCCGCTAACGCTGGATGAACTACAGTTAGCAGTTGGACAACAATAGATGCCGAAATATACGGCATGATGCCCAACGCTAGTATAGATGCACGCTCAAGAGCACCACCGGAGAACATGTTAAACATTTCAACGATGGTACCTTTTTGCTGTTCGAACAAATCGGCAAGTACAGCAGCGTCAATACCAGGAATCGGCACAAAAGAGCCGGCTCGGAATACTAAAAGTGCACCAATTACGAATAACAAGCGCGACTTTAGTTCACTTAAGCCGCTCTGAGCACTACGAAAATCTTGTCCTGGTTTCTTAGCCATCTGTACCTCGTTCCTCGAGATTATTCCTCGATTTTACCGCCTGCAGCTTCGATTGCAGCTTTAGCGCCTTTAGTCACACGTAGACCTTTAACAGTCACTGCTTTGTTGATTTCACCAGAAAGAACAACTTTAACGAATTCGATGTTCTTAGTGATGATGTTAGCAGCTTTAAGGCTGTTTAGATCTACCACGTCACCAGAAACTTTCGCTAGTTCACCTAGACGAACTTCAGCAGACACTAGGCTCTTACGAGAAGTGAAACCGAATTTTGGTAGACGTTGTTTCAGAGGCATCTGACCGCCTTCGAAACCTGGACGAACTTTACCGCCAGAACGTGATTTTTGACCTTTGTGACCACGGCCACCAGTTTTACCTAGGCCAGAACCGATACCGCGACCTACACGCTTAGGAGCATGCTTAGAGCCAGCAGCCGGTGCAAGAGTATTCAAACGCATTCTGATTACTCCTCAACTTTAACCATGTAGTAAACCTTGTTGATCATACCGCGTACGCACGGAGTATCTTCAAGTTCTACTGTGTGGTTGATTTTACGAAGACCTAGACCACGCAAAGTAGCTTTGTGCTTTGGTAGGCGGCCAATTGAGCTTTTAGTTTGGGTTACTTTAATAGTTGCCATGGTGTTCTTACTCCGAAATAGCTTCAACAGTTAGACCACGTTTAGCAGCAACCATTTCTGGCGACTTCATGCTACCTAGTGCATCGATCGTTGCACGAACGATGTTGATAGGGTTCGTAGAACCGTATGCTTTAGATAGTACGTTGTGTACGCCAGCAACTTCTAGTACTGCACGCATCGCACCACCTGCGATAACACCAGTACCTTCTGCAGCAGGCTGCATGTAAACTTTAGAGCCCGAATGGCGACCTTTCACTGGGTGGTGAAGAGTGCCTTCGTTTAGCGCGATAGTAGTCATGTTACGACGCGCTTTTTCCATTGCTTTTTGAATCGCTGCAGGTACTTCACGAGCTTTGCCGTAACCGAAACCTACACGACCGTTACCGTCACCAACTACTGTTAGTGCAGTGAAGCTCATGATTCGACCGCCTTTAACCGTTTTAGAAACGCGGTTAACTGCGATTAGCTTTTCTTGCAAATCATTCGCTTGAACTTGTTGTTCTTTAGCCATCTTCCAACCCTACCTTAGAATTTCAGACCAGCTTCGCGAGCAGATTCTGCTAGCGCCGCTACTCGACCGTGGTATTGGAAACCAGAACGATCAAATGCAACTGCAGTTACGCCTTTTTCAAGAGCGCGCTCTGCAACAGCTTTACCTACTGCTTTAGCTGCATCAACGTTACCAGTGTATTTCACTTGCTCACGGATCGCTTTTTCTACAGTAGAAGCTGCTGCGATAACCTCAGAGCCATTAGCCGCGATAACCTGTGCGTACACGTGACGAGGAGTACGGTGTACAACTAGGCGAGTCGCACCCAGTTCTGCAATCTTACGACGTGCGCGTGTAGCACGACGGATGCGAGATGCTTTCTTATCCATAGTGTTACCTTACTTCTTCTTAGCTTCTTTAGTACGCACATTTTCATCTGCGTAACGAACACCTTTGCCTTTGTAAGGCTCAGGTTGACGGTAAGAACGAATGTCAGCCGCAACTTGACCAACTAGTTGCTTATCACAACCAGTGATGATGATTTCAGTTTGGCTTGGACATTCAGCTTTAATACCCGCTGGCAACTCGTGCTCAACTGGGTGAGAGAAGCCTAGTGTTAGACCTACAGCGTTGCCTTTGATAGCAGCACGGTAACCAACACCTTTAAGAGTTAGCTTCTTAGTAAAGCCTTCAGTAACACCAACAACCATGTTGTTAACTAGAGCGCGAGCTGTACCAGCTTGTGCCCATGCGTTAGCAGCACCTTCTTTCGGACCGAAAGTTAGGTTGTTTTCTTCCTGAGCGATAACTACAGCGTTGTTTAGAACGCGAGTCAGTTCGCCTTTAGCACCTTTTACAGTGATTTCTTGGCCGTTTAGTTTCACCTCTACGCCAGCTGGAATAGCGACAGGTGCTTTTGCAACACGAGACATAGTCTACTCCTATTAAGCTACGTAACAGATGATTTCACCGCCAAGACCTGCTTTACGTGCAGCGCGGTCTGACATCAGACCCTTGGAAGTAGAAACGATAGCAATACCAAGACCACCCATTACAGAAGGAAGTTGATCTTTCTTCTTGTAAACACGTAGACCTGGACGAGAAACACGTTTAAGTTGCTCGATTACTGGTTTAGCTTGGAAGTACTTAAGTGTAACTTCTAGCTCAGGTTTTGCTTCGCCTTCAACAGCGAAGTCAACGATGTAACCTTCAGCTTTTAGTAGTGCAGCAATTGCAACTTTAAGCTTTGAAGAAGGCATTTTAACAGCAACTTTGTTTGCTGCCTGACCGTTACGAACGCGGGTCAGCATATCCGAAATCGGATCTTGCATGCTCATATGATTTACTCCAAATGATTAAGTGGCAATTACCAGCTAGCCTTACGAAGACCCGGAATCTCGCCTTTCATGCAAGCTTCACGAACCTTAATACGGCTTAGACCGAACTTACGTAGGTAACCGTGTGGACGACCAGTTTGGTTACAACGGTTGCGCTGACGTGATGCACTTGAATCACGTGGAAGAGATTGCAGTGTAAGAACCGCATTCCAACGATCTTCTTCAGATGCGTTTACATCGCTGATGATAGCTTTTAGCGCAGCACGCTTTTCAGCGAACTTAGCTACTAGCTTCGCACGTTTTGCTTCACGTGCTTTCATTGAATTTTTAGCCATAACAGTAACCCTTCACCTTACTTACGGAATGGGAAGTTAAAGGCAGCCAGCAGAGCACGGCCTTCCTCATCAGTACCAGCAGACGTCGTAATAGTGATGTCTAGACCGCGTACTCGATCAACTTTATCAAAGTCGATTTCCGGGAAGATGATTTGCTCGCGAACGCCCATGCTGTAGTTACCGCGACCGTCAAAAGACTTAGCGCTAACACCACGGAAGTCACGTACACGTGGAAGTGCGATAGAGATTAAACGCTCTAAAAATTCCCACATACGTTCGCCACGCAAGGTTACTTTACAACCGATAGGGTAGCCTTCACGGATTTTGAAACCTGCAACAGATTTACGAGCTTTAGTGATAAGTGGCTTTTGACCAGAGATCGTTGCCATATCAGCAGCTGCGTTTTCTAGCAGTTTCTTATCGTTGATTGCTTCACCAACACCCATGTTTAGGGTGATTTTCTCGATTCTAGGGACTTGCATGACGCTTGTGTAGCTAAACTGTTTGGTCAGTTCAGCGACTACAGACGACTTGTAGTAATCATGCAGTTTCGCCATAGTAGAACTCCAAATTACTTCTATTAGTTAGAAACGATTTCGTTGTTAGACTTAAAGAAACGAACTTTCTTACCATCTTCAAAACGGAAACCGATACGGTCAGCTTTACCAGTAGCTGCGTTAAAGATCGCCACGTTAGAAACATCGATAGCTGCTTCTTGCTCTACGATACCGCCTTGGATACCTAGTGCAGGAACAGGTTTCTGGTGTTTCTTAACAAGGTTGATACCTTCAACGATAACTTTACCAGTTGCTAGGACCTTAGTTACTTTACCTTTCTTGCCTTTGTCTTTACCAGCAAGAACGATTACTTCGTCGTTACGACGGATTTTAGCTGCCATTTCTACGTGCTCCTTACAGAACTTCTGGAGCCAGTGAAACGATCTTCATGAACTTATCGCCACGAAGTTCGCGTGTCACAGGACCAAAGATACGTGTACCGATTGGTTGCTCAGTGTTGTCGTTCAACAATACACAAGCATTTCGGTCGAAGCGAATGACAGAACCGTCAGGACGACGTACGCCTTTACGGGTGCGCACTACCACCGCCTTCAGAACGTCACCTTTCTTAACTTTACCGCGAGGAATTGCTTCCTTAACAGTAACTTTGATAACGTCACCGATATGTGCATAACGGCGGTGAGAGCCACCCAGAACCTTAATACACATTACGCTGCGTGCGCCTGAGTTATCAGCTGCGTCCAGCATACTTTGCATTTGGATCATGTTAGTGCTCCGCTAAATAATAAAAAAACTAGACCCTCTCGGGTCGGGCTGCCTCTTTAAAAGGGACGCGAATTGTACCACCCTTTTTTTCAATTGGGTAGTCAAAAAATAAACGGCTCCAAAAATTATTTTTGGAGCCGTTTTTAATCATAGAATAAAGAAGATTAGATCTTCGCTTTTTCTAGGACTTTTACCAATGTCCAAGACTTAGTCTTAGACAGAGGACGACACTCTGCGATTTCAACTGTGTCGCCTAGGCCACACTCGTTGTTCTCGTCATGTGCGTGTACTTTAGTCGTGCGCTTTACGAATTTACCGTAAATTGGGTGTTTAACCATGCGCTCGATAGCAACTACGATAGACTTGTCCATCTTGTCGCTAACAACACGACCTTGTTGAGTACGTTTTACTTCGCTCATTATGCGCCTGCCTTCTCAGTCAAAACAGTTTTCACACGTGCGATATCACGGCGTACAGCTTTCAGAGTATGAGTTTGCTGTAGCTGACCAGTTGCAGCTTGCATGCGCAAGTTGAACTGTTCACGTAGCAAATTCAATAGCTCAGCGTTAAGCTCTTCAACGCTTTTCTCGCGTAGATCTTGTGCTTTCATCACATCACCTGCTTAGTTACAAATGTAGTTTTGAATGGCAGTTTACGAGCCGCTAGGCGGAACGCTTCACGAGCCAATTCTTCAGGTACACCACCCATTTCGTACATAACCTTACCAGGTTGGATTTGGGCTACCCAGTACTCAACGTTACCTTTACCCTTACCTTGACGAACTTCAAGTGGTTTTTCTGTGATTGGTTTGTCTGGGAACACACGGATCCAGATTTTACCTTGACGCTTAACGTGACGTGTCATTGCACGACGTGCCGCTTCGATTTGACGAGCAGTTAGACGACCACGGCCAACAGCTTTAAGACCGAATTCGCCGAAGCTTACATCAGTACCTTTAGCTAGACCACGGTTACGACCTGTCTGAACCTTACGGAACTTAGTACGTTTAGGTTGTAGCATCTGTCGACTCCTTACTTACGGCCTTTACGCTGCTTCTTAGGCTTGTCGCCTTTAGGCTCTACAGCGTTAGCTGCTGGCATACCACCTAGGATCTCACCTTTGAAGATCCAAGTTTTAATGCCGATCACACCGTATTGAGTGTGAGCCGAAGAAGTTGCGTAATCAATGTCAGCACGTAGAGTGTGTAGAGGTACACGACCTTCACGGTACCACTCAGAACGTGCAATTTCAGCGCCGCCTAGACGACCACTTACTTCTACTTTGATGCCTTTAGCACCTAGACGCATTGCGTTTTGTACCGCGCGCTTCATAGCACGACGGAACATAACACGACGCTCTAGTTGAGACGCGATGCTGTCACCAACAAGTTGTGCATCAAGTTCAGGCTTACGTACTTCAGCGATGTTAATTTGCGCTGGTACACCTGCAATTTTTGCTACAGCTGCGCGTAGTTTCTCAACGTCTTCACCTTTCTTACCGATTACAACGCCTGGACGAGCAGTGTGAATAGTCACACGGATGCTCTTAGCAGGACGCTCGATAACGATGCGTGAAAGAGACGCTTTTTGTAGTTCCTTAGTTAGGAACTGACGTACCTTGAAGTCGCCGTCTAGGTTGTCAGCGAAATCTTTGGTGTTAGCAAACCATGTAGCATTCCAAGGCTTAACGATGCCAAGACGAATACCATTAGGATGTACTTTTTGACCCATTGCTTACTCTCCTAGTCTCTAGCGATCTGCTACAACAACAGTGATGTGGCTTGAACGCTTCAAGATACGATCCGCACGACCTTTAGCACGAGGCATAATACGCTTCATGGTTGGGCCTTCATCTACAAAGATTTTTGCGACATTCAGATCGTCAATATCTGCACCTTCGTTGTGCTCCGCGTTAGCGATAGCAGACTCTAGAACTTTCTTAACTAGAACAGCAGCTTTTTTGTTGCTGAAAGTTAGGATTTCTAGAGCTTGGTCAACAGATTTACCACGAATTAGATCCGCAACTAAGCGAGCTTTCTGAGGCGAAATGCGAGCAAAGTTATGTTTAGCAATAGCTTCCATTATTTACTCCTTAACGCTTCTTAGCTTTCTTATCCGCAGCGTGACCGCGGTAAGTACGTGTTGGTGCGAATTCACCTAGTTTGTGACCGATCATTTCTTCGGTTACGAAAACAGGTACGTGCTGACGACCATTATGGACAGCGATGGTCAAACCGATCATCGATGGGATGATCATTGAACGACGGGACCAAGTCTTAAGTGGCTTTTTGTCTCCGCTTTCCACCGCTTTCTCTACCTTCTTCAGCAAGTGTAGGTCAATAAATGGACCTTTCTTGAGAGAACGTGGCATGGCGATTCCTCTTTATATAGATTACTTGTTACGACGACGTACGATGTACTTGTCAGTGCGTTTGTTCTTACGAGTCTTGAAGCCTTTAGTTGGCATACCCCAAGGAGATACTGGGTGACGACCGCCAGATGTACGACCTTCACCACCACCGTGTGGGTGATCAACCGGGTTCATTACTACACCACGTACGGTTGGACGTACGCCGCGCCAGCGTGAAGCACCAGCTTTACCAAGTTCACGTAGCATGTGCTCAGAGTTACCAACTTCACCGATTGTTGCACGGCCTTCAGAAAGAACTTTGCGCATTTCGCCAGAACGTAGACGGATAGTTACGTACGCACCGTCGCGAGCAACGATTTGAGCGTAAGCACCAGCCGAACGAGCTAGCTGACCACCTTTACCAGGTTTTAGTTCAACGTTGTGTACAGTTGAACCTACTGGGATGTTACGCATTGGAAGAGTGTTACCAGCTTTAATCGGTGCATCAACACCAGATTGGATAACATCACCCGCGTTAACACCTTTAGGTGCTAGGATGTAGCGACGCTCACCGTCTTTGTAAAGAACTAGAGCAATGTTTGCGCTACGGTTTGGATCGTATTCTAGACGCTCAACTGTCGCTGGGATACCGTCTTTAGTACGTTTGAAGTCAACTACACGGTAGTGGTGCTTGTGACCACCGCCGATGTGACGTACTGTGATACGACCGTTGTTGTTACGACCACCGTTCTTAGAGTTTTTCTCTAGAAGAGGTGCGTATGGCTTGCCCTTGTGTAGGTCAGCGTTAACAACTTTAACAACGTGACGACGACCAGGGGAAGTCGGCTTACATTTAACAATAGCCATTTTTAACTACTCCTGTTATTCCGCGCCGCCAACAAAGTCAAGATCTTGACCTTCTTTCAAAGTAACGTACGCTTTCTTAACGTCGCTGCGGCGACCTTGGCGTAGACCTTGACGTTTGGTCTTACCCTTAGTGATAAGAGTATTTACAGACTTAACTTCAACTTCAAAAAGCTTTTCTACAGCTGCTTTGATCTCTTTCTTAGTTGCATCTTTAGCTACTTTGAAAACGATAGTGTTCGCTTTCTCAGCTGCCATAGTTGCTTTTTCAGAGATGTGCGGAGCACGTAGAACTTTTAGGATACGCTCTTCAGTGATCATGCTAGCATCTCCTCAACTTGCTTAACTGCTTCAGCAGTCATTACAACTTTGTCGAACGCGATTAGTGAAACTGGGTCGATACCAGCAACGTCACGTGCGTCAACTTTGTATAGGTTACGAGCAGCTAGGAATAGATTCTCATCTACTTCGCTAGTCACGATTAGAGCGTCAGTTAGCTCAAGCTCTTTAAGCTTAGCAACTAGCTCTTTAGTCTTTGGCGCTTCAACTGAGAAGTTATCAACAACGATTAGACGCTCTTGACGAACTAGCTCAGAAAGAATGCTCTTCATAGCACCGCGGTACATTTTCTTGTTAACTTTTTGGCTGTGATCTTGTGGTTTCGCAGCAAAAGTAACACCACCTGTACGCCAGATTGGGCTACGGATTGTACCAGCACGCGCACGGCCAGTACCTTTTTGACGCCATGGCTTAGCGCCACCGCCAGAAACTTCTGAACGTGTTTTTTGAGCACGAGTACCTTGACGAGCACCTGCTGCAAATGCAACAACTACTTGGTGTACAAGAGCTTCGTTAAACTCACGTCCGAAAGTAGTTTCGGAAACAGTTAGTGCATCAGCACCTTTAACCATTAGTTCCATTACTTACTCCTGAGACGTTATGCTTTAACAGCTGGTTTAACGATCACGTTGCCACCTGTTGAGCCTGGTACTGCACCTTTAATAAGAAGCAGATTGCGCTCAGCGTCAACACGTACGATCTCTAGGTTTTGAGTCGTTACACGCTCAGCACCCATGTGACCTGCCATTTTCTTGCCTTTAAATACGCGACCTGGAGTTTGACATTGGCCAATTGAACCCGGTGCACGGTGAGACAATGAGTTACCGTGAGTCATATCTTGAGTACGGAAGTTCCAACGCTTAACAGCGCCTTGGAAACCTTTACCCTTAGATGTACCAGTAACGTCTACTTTCTTAGTTTCGTTGAATAGTTCAACTGTTAGCTCAGCGCCAACTGCGAACTCTTCACCGTTTTCCAAACGGAATTCCCAAAGACCACGACCAGCTTCAACACCAGCTTTAGCAAAGTGACCTGCTTCAGCTTTGTTTACACGGTTAGCTTTCTTTGAACCAGCAGTTACCTGGATTGCAGCGTAGCCATCTGTCTCAAGAGTTTTAACTTGAGAAACACGGTTTGCTTCAACTTCAACAACTGTTACTGGGATAGAAACGCCGTCTTCAGTAAATACGCGGGTCATGCCCACTTTACGACCGATTAGACCAATCATTCTTCTAATCTCCCTTAACCTAGGCTAATTTGAACGTCAACGCCCGCAGCAAGGTCTAGACGCATTAGAGCATCAACAGTTTTGTCTGTTGGCTCAACGATGTCGATTAGACGCTTGTGAGTACGAATTTCGTACTGGTCACGTGCTTTCTTGTTAACGTGTGGAGAGATAAGAACTGTGAAACGCTCTTTACGAGTTGGCAGTGGGATTGGACCACGAACCTGTGCGCCAGTGCGCTTAGCTGTTTCAACGATTTCCGCTGTAGAAGCGTCGATTAGTTTGTAATCGAATGCTTTTAGGCGGATACGGATACGTTGGTTCTGCATGAGACAGAGCTCCAATATTAAAAATTACACAAACAATATCGCCACTCAAACTCGTCAAGACGAGAGAATGCCGATTGATTTATGTGAAACCGTAGCATCCAAGATTAGGACGCATTGTCAGTTAATTTTCGATTAACTATCCCTATATGCCAGAGTCACGTCTGGGGATAGTTTTTCCGAAGAAAAGATAGCTAATTGTATTAACCGCGAACATAAGCTGAGTCTACATTACCTTACAAATCCGAAGACTTGCTCGCTCCTCATTGCTCATTGGTTCACAACTGGCTTAACCAGTGCGACGCATTATACAGATCACACTTTAGGATGCAAGAGCTGAGTGAAAAATAATCGAACAAAATTCAACCACTCGGCTTATCCCGGTTTTTAAGCCAAATCGCCTATTTTACGATGGGCAAATAAACAAAAAGGACGCCGAAGCGTCCTTTTTTAAACAGGAATAATAGCGCTGGCTATTACTTCTTGCTTGATAGAGCACCGAAACGCTTGTTGAAGCGATCAACACGGCCGCCTGTATCAACGATACGTTGCTTACCAGTGTAGAATGGGTGACATTTGTCACATACGTCTAGGTGGATAGACTCTTTGTCTAGAGTTGACTTGAACTCGAAAGAGTTGCCGCAAGAACAAGTAGCAGATACTGCTTTGTATTCTGGGTGGATACCAGCTTTCATGGGATAACCTCAATTGTAGGCCGTGTCGCTATACGAATCTAAGCCGCACACCACACGTAATGAAAAATAAAAGTGCGATACCGCATCGACCAAATGCCGAAGCCATATCTAAGGCGCAGTATAGTAATGAATCACTAGACTAGGATCAACACATTTGGCAACTTTTTCGCCACTTTTTTCACCAGTACTTTCGTACTGAAGAGAATCAAGTTACCCAAAATGCAGATCGCTCGAATTTCTTAACGCGTTTTAATAGACTATAGCCCTCTTCCCTCTTTTATATAGTAAAGATTCTATGCGTCCATCCATCGCCCGAGTAGCACTGCCAGTCCCGCTCGACAAACAGTTTGACTATGTCATACCTAGTCACCTTTTCCCTGTGATTGGCGGACGCGTTTCTGTGCCTTTTGGTCGGCAGACTTTGGTTGGCATCGTGACCGCCATGGTAAATCATTCAGACTTTCCTAAAGCGCAACTGAAAGCGATTAAAGCGGTATTAGATGCCCAACCAGTTTGGCCAGAAAAACTCTATTCTTTACTGACTTGGTGCAGCCAGTTTTACCAATATCCACTTGGTGACACACTTCATAATGCAATGCCTGCTGCCCTGCGTAAGGGAAAACCTGCCGATTTCGCGACATTACAAGAGTGGCAAATCACTGCGTCGGGTAAAGATAAGCTGATGCAAGGCTTAGGGCGTGCAGTCAAGCAACAGCGTGCTTTGCAGATGCTGGTCAATGGTTCAGTGCCACACCAAGAGTTCATCGACCAAGAAATTGGCTCTACCGTACTTAAGTCTTTGGAAGAGAAAGGCTGGGTCGAACGCATAGAGAAAAAGCCGACGATCACTAAGTGGGGCCAACAAGTTGAGTTCGATGTTGAAAAACCAAAGCTCAACCACGAACAAGCTCTGGCGATTGCTAGCGTAAACAGCCAAACTGGCTTTGCCTGCTATTTATTAGAGGGCGTTACAGGTTCCGGCAAAACCGAAGTTTACCTTAACCTCATTAAGCCAGTACTTGAACAAGGTAAGCAAGCTTTGGTGCTCGTCCCTGAGATAGGTCTGACGCCCCAAACCATTAACCGCTTCAAGCGTCGCTTTAATGTGCCTGTGGATGTCATACACTCTGGGTTAAATGATACCGAGCGACTCAACGCTTGGCTTTCTGCCCGAGACAAAGCCGCAGGCATCATTATTGGTACGCGCTCTGCCCTACTGACGCCTTTTGCTGATCTTGGCATTATCATTGTCGATGAAGAACACGACTCGTCTTATAAACAACAAGATAGCCTACGCTACCATGCTCGTGATGTTGCGGTGATGCGTGCACATAAAGAGCAAGTGCCTATTGTCCTCGGCTCTGCCACGCCAGCCTTAGAAACACTGCACAATGCACTAACGGGCAAGTACCACCATTTAACTCTGACACAACGCGCCGGTTCTGCCGTTCCGACCACTAACAAGGTACTAGATGTTAAAGGCCTCTATCTAGACAGTGGCTTATCCGCGCCATTGATCGCTGAAATGCGCAAACATCTAAAAGCGGGCAACCAAGTGATGCTGTTCTTAAACCGTCGCGGCTTCTCACCGGCGTTAATGTGCCATGAATGTGGCTGGATTGCGGAATGTAAACGCTGTGATGCTTACTACACCTTCCACCAATACAGCAATGAGATTCGCTGTCACCATTGTGGCTCACAGCAGCCTGTCATTAATCAATGCCAAGGTTGTGGTTCGACTCAGTTGGTCACTGTGGGTGTGGGTACCGAACAGCTTGAGTTGCAACTGGCCGAGCTCTTCCCAGAATACAAAGCCATTCGCATTGATAGAGACAGCACGCGCCGTAAAGGCAGTTTAGAAGATGCGCTCGAATCGATTCGTAAAGGCGAATACCAAATTCTGATTGGCACACAGATGTTAGCAAAAGGCCACCACTTCCCAAATGTGACGCTTGTTGCGCTACTCGATGTTGATGGCTCCCTCTACAGTAGTGACTTCCGCGCCTCCGAGAGACTGGCTCAACTGTTTATTCAGGTAGCAGGTCGCGCAGGTCGCGCAAGCAAACCCGGTGAAGTGATATTGCAAACTCACCACCCAGAACACAGTTTACTGCAAGCTCTACTGCAGAAAGACTATCGCCACTTCGCTATGACCGCATTGGAAGAGCGTAAACTCGCCCAACTGCCACCGTATAGCTTCTTGACCTTATTTAAAGCAGAAGCCAACCAAAGCGAAGTGGTCGAAGACTTTTTACGTCAGGTGCGTTTTACCCTTGAATCGCACCCATTGTTCGATGATAGCTGCATGGTGTTGGGGCCGACACCATCACCACTGGCTAAGCGCGCTGGTAAGTATCGATGGCAGTTATTATTGCAGACTCAGCATCGCTCATTGATGCAAAAGTTATTAACCAGTGCGAAACCTGCTATTGAGTTGTTGCCAAATGCCAAGAAAGTTCGCTGGAATTTAGACATAGAGCCACAGGATCTCAGCTAGCAAACGTTTAACCATGTAATGAATTGCCTTTTAATGTGATGAGATTCACATTAGGATTGCAATTTTTGTTAAACAGACCGTAACTTTCCCTTTAGAAATGAATAGACTATTCAAATTAGTAAAGTCTAAAGTGGATCAGTCACATAGGCTTCAATTAGAACAATGACAAACGTCACCTTGGCGAATATTTTAAGAGGGTAAAAACTATGGCGACAATGAAGGATGTTGCCCAGCTTGCAGGGGTATCTACTGCGACGGTATCAAGAGCATTAATGAATCCAGAAAAAGTCTCTTCTTCAACAAGAAAGAGAGTGGAAGATGCCGTACTAGAAGCTGGTTATTCACCAAATTCATTAGCTCGTAACTTACGCAGAAATGAATCAAAAACCATTGTCACCATCGTACCGGACATTTGCGACCCGTACTTCTCAGAGATCATTCGTGGTATTGAAGATGCAGCAATGGAACACGGCTATCTTGTTCTATTGGGCGACAGCGGTCAGCAGAAAAAGCGTGAAAGCTCGTTTGTTAACTTAGTCTTTACTAAACAAGCAGATGGTATGCTTTTGCTTGGTACTGATCTGCCGTTTGATGTCAGCAAGCCTGAGCAGAAAAATCTGCCACCTATGGTGATGGCGTGTGAATTTGCTCCAGAGTTGGAACTGCCAACCGTTCATATCGATAACCTAACCTCAGCATTCGAAGCCGTGAACTACCTTACTCAGTTAGGTCATAAGCGTATTGCTCAGATCTCTGGCCCAGACTCTGCTGCTCTGTGTCAGTTCCGCCACCAAGGTTACCAACAAGCTCTACGTCGTGCGGGTATTAATAAAGAGGAGCAATACACCGTTATTGCCGACTTCTCTTTTGACGGCGGAGTACAAGCCGTGCGTAAACTGCTTGAGCTTCCAGAGCCACCGACCGCTCTATTCTGTCACTGTGACACCATGGCAATTGGTGCTATTCAAGAAGCGAAGCGCCTAGGTTTGCGTATTCCTCAAGACCTGTCCGTTGTCGGCTTTGATGACATTCAGTTCGCTCAATATTGCGATCCACCGCTAACCACCATCTCTCAACCTCGTTATGAGATCGGTCGCCAAGCGATGTTGATGATGCTTGAGTTGCTTAAAGGTCACGACGTGCATTCTGGTTCTCGCCTACTCGAGACCAAACTTGTTGTGCGTGGCAGTGCAGCGCCACCGCCACTTCGATAAGAAAACTCTTCCATAGCAACAACCGTTTGATTCTAAGCGACGCATTTAGCGTCGCTTTTTAATGTCTACTTTCCTGCACGTAGCTAACAAGATTATCTAATTAGGGTGTTTTCTCGTCGCATTCTGGATTAACATATTTGCCAGAATCCTTGATGACCAGAAGTAACCGTGGCAAATAGAGATTATGTAAGACGCGGACGCGGCGCTCCGAAGAAGTCGACAAAAAAACAACCTTCAAGAAAAAAACCTTGGCGTAGTGGTCTACTAGCAATATTGCTCGTGGGCGGTTTCGGCTATGGTTTGTATTTATTGAGCTCAGATCCAGAACCTGAACAAACCGTTGTGGCGGAAAAGCCTGTAACGAATACCACCAGCAAACCAAAGCCGAAGAAAGACATTCCACCTCCACCAGAAGAAAAGTGGGAATACGTGGAATCTCTACCACAGCGTGAAGTAGAAGTCGTCGCTAAAGAAATTCAGGTATCCAAAGTACCTTATGTGATGCAGTGTGGTGCTTACAAAAACCAAAGTCAGGCAGAAGAGCGTAAGCTCGCCATTGCCTTCCAAGGTATGAGCAGCCGTGTGATTAAAAAAGAAGGCAGCTCTTGGTATCGCGTAGTACTTGGTCCATACAAGTTCAAACGTGAGGCAGAGAAAGATCGCCACAAGTTGCAACGCGCCAAGATTGAGCCGTGTGCAATTTGGAAAGAGAATCTTTAAACACAGGCCCTAGGAGCTAAGATCCTAGGGCCTTTCTTTTCGCCCCCTTGAATCCCCCACTCACTTGCCCCATATACTTAATTAAATCCAAAGAGAAATAATTAAGAGGTCGACTGTGACTACCATTGTATCTGTACGTCGAAACAATAAAGTCGTCATCGCGGGTGATGGCCAAGTGTCGCTAGGTAATACCGTAATGAAAGGCAACGCACGTAAAGTTCGCCGCCTATACAACAACCAAGTACTTGCCGGTTTTGCTGGCGGTACCGCGGATGCCTTCACCCTATTCGAGCGCTTCGAAAGCAAACTTCAAATGCACCAAGGCCACCTAACTAAGGCGGCTGTAGAGCTAGCAAAAGACTGGCGTAGCGACCGTGCACTTCGCAAACTAGAAGCCCTACTGGCCGTAGCGGATGAAACTGCTTCCCTAATCATCACTGGTAACGGTGATGTGGTTCAGCCAGAAAACGATCTGATCGCTATTGGCTCGGGCGGCGCATACGCACAAGCAGCCGCAACTGCACTATTAGAAAACACAGACCTAGACGCACGCGAAATCGCAGAGAAAGCACTGAACATTGCTGGCGATATCTGTGTATTCACCAACCATCACCACACTGTAGAAGAACTAGAATCTACTGTAGAGCTTCCTAAGCCAACGGCTTAAGCGTAATCGTAACGAAGTAAGGAAAGAATATGTCTGAAATGACTCCTCGCGAAATCGTTCATGAACTGAACCGCCACATTATTGGTCAAGACAAAGCAAAACGTTCGGTTGCGATTGCACTGCGTAACCGCTGGCGTCGCATGCAGCTTGAAGAAAGCTTGCGTGTAGAAGTAACACCAAAGAACATTCTAATGATTGGTCCTACTGGTGTAGGTAAAACTGAGATCGCTCGTCGTCTTGCGAAACTGGCAAACGCACCATTCATCAAAGTAGAAGCAACCAAATTCACTGAAGTGGGTTATGTAGGTAAAGAAGTGGAAACCATTATCCGCGATCTCACCGACGTGGCCGTGAAGATGACCCACCAGCAAGCGATGGAAAAAGTAAAATTCCGCGCAGAAGAGCAAGCAGAAGAACGTGTACTAGACGCGCTACTGCCACCAGCTCGTGATGCTTGGGGCCAATCTGAGCAAAAAGAAGATACATCGAACACGCGTCAAATCTTCCGTAAGAAACTGCGTGAAGGCCAGCTAGACGACAAAGAAATCGAAATCGATGTAGCTACACCGCAAATGGGTGTGGAGATCATGGCGCCTCCTGGTATGGAAGAAATGACTAACCAGCTACAGGGCATGTTCCAAAACCTAGCGGGTGACACCAAGAAGAAACGCAAGCTGAAAATCAAAGACGCAATGAAAGCATTAGCGGAAGAAGAAGCGGCGAAACTGGTGAACCAAGAAGAGCTGAAAGAATCTGCAATCTTCAACGTAGAAAACAACGGCATCGTATTCATCGATGAAATCGACAAGATTTGTAAGCGCGGTGAAAGCTCTGGCCCTGACGTTTCTCGTGAAGGTGTTCAGCGTGACCTACTACCACTAATCGAAGGTAGCACGGTATCAACGAAGCACGGCATGGTAAAAACAGATCACATCTTGTTTGTGGCGTCTGGTGCATTCCAAGTAGCGAAGCCTTCTGACCTGATCCCAGAACTGCAAGGTCGTCTACCAATCCGCGTAGAACTTGAAGCGCTGACCAGCAACGATTTCAAACGTATCCTAACAGAGCCTAAAGCGTCTCTAACTGAGCAATACATTGCGCTGATGAAAACAGAAAGCGTAGATGTAGAATTCACTGAAGACGGTATCACTCAGATCGCAGAAGCGGCATGGACGGTGAACGAAACCACTGAGAACATCGGTGCTCGTCGTCTACACACTGTGATGGAGCGTTTGATGGATGAGATTTCTTACGACGCGACTGAAAAAGCCGGTGAGAAGTTCGTCATTAACGCGGCATACGTGAAAGACCGCCTAGGCGATACGATTGAAGATGAAGATCTAAGCCGCTTTATTCTTTAATAACGCTCTCTAGAGTCCAAAGCCCAGAACGATGCTTCTGGGCTTTTTCATTCCGCATGGCAGTTACCTTAGCAAGCTCTAAACAAAAAGAGTTCGTCATCCTAGCGAGCCCAAGCGAGACTAAGGATCTAATAACAACGCACTCCAACTCTTCGTCTTTCACTTCAACCCAGAGCACAAACGGACAGTAGATTCTGAATCACCTCGTTCCTCGTTGTTCGATGTATGGACTCCCCCCTCCAAGGAGGAGCTAAAATTTTAGTGCAAACAGAAATTTTAATCGGGAGCCATACATGAAAAAGTCTACTACTATCGCCATTGATTTAGCAAAAAACTCATTTCAAATTTGTAAGCTAGTTAGAGATCAAGTTGCCTCTGAAAAAACCTTAAATAACCAAAAATTGAAGTCATGGTTACAAAAACAACCCTCTTCTCATGTAGTAATGGAAGCTTGTGGTTCTGCGCATCATTGGGGACGTTTTTGCCAAAGCTTAGGCCATGATGTCAGTATTATTGCCCCAAAAAACGTAACTCCTTTTAGAGCAAACCAAAAGACTGATAAAAATGATGCTCTTGCCATCGCAATTGCAGCACGCCAACCTAATGTTCATTCTGTTGGAGTGAAAACTATCGATGCTCAAGCGCTTCAATCGATTGAACGCGTTCGGCAACATCTCAATGACCTCATAGTGGCTACCAGTAACATGGTGCGAGGTCTGATTTTAGAGTTTGGTATCGCTATCCCAAAGGGAGTTAGCGCCTTTAACAAAACCATCCCGCAAATTCTAGAAAATGGCGATAGTGAACTTCCTGATATATTGCGCCCTTATTTACACCATATGTATAACTTGCACCAAGGGCTTTCAGAACAAAAAGTTCAGATTGAAAAAGAATTGAGTTGCTACATCAACCGGCATTCAGAGTGTAAAAAACTACTTGAACTTGAAGGGATTGGCCCTATCAATGCTCTCGGCCTCTATTTGGCACTAGGACACACTGGTAGAAATTTCAAAAACGGCCGAGAAGCCTCTGCTTGTATTGGTTTAACACCAAAGCAGTACAGTACTGGAGGTGTCACGACTATGCTTGGTATTAGTAAGAAAGTAGCAAACAAAAGGCTGCGTGCAAATCTCATCCAAGGTGCACTATCCGTTGTCCGATTGCTTCAGTATCGAGAGCCTAAAAATGGTAAGGAGACTTGGCTAAAAGCCTTGATAGTTAGAGCTGGCCTAAGAAGAGCAGCTGTCGCGTTAGCGAATAAAAGCATACGCACAGCATGGTCTATGCTGAAACATGACACTCAGTACTCTACTTCATTTAAACATGCTGCCTAGCAGCTAAATCTATACTTGCGAAATTTAGTTACTACCAATAATAAAGAGCGAAAGACAGGTAAGACCGACCTTAAAGAGCCAGCTCATTCTGAAGACATCCAATATCGACTGTTCGGTGTGGCATTAAGGTGCGAATGCATAAAGGGGCAGAGTTCGCTACTCACAAAGAGCCCGAATATACGCACGCATCCTATCTACCTTTCACTGTTTAAAAATCGGTTGTAATTAATTGGGAGTCCATATACAGAATGACAATTACCTTAGCAAGCTCTAAACAAAAAGAGTTCGTCATCCTAGCGAGCTCCAGCGAGACTAAGGATCTAATAACAACGTGCGCCGTACCCTTCCCTTTCCCAAAAGGCGCCATTTATTACCTCAAATATGGAAACTGTGTTCCTTCTCCGTAAGCCTTTGACTCTTAATTGAGTTGTTTCAGGTCAATAGCGTAACGGGCGCTTTGTGCTTATACTGGGCACATTGGTTACTAGCACGAAATATCCATGAAACAATCATTGCAGATCTGGCTTGAAGCCGCTCGCCCAAAAACATTACCCCTCGCACTGGTGTCTATTTTGACCGGTAGCGTACTCGCCTACTCTGCGGGTCACTTCTCGCTGACTATCGCTGTAATGGCCTTCGTCACCGCAACGCTACTGCAAATATTGTCGAACCTTGCGAACGACTACGGCGACGCAGTGCAAGGCACGGACAACGACAACCGTTTAGGCCCTCAGCGTGCGATGCAGTCTGGCGCGGTAACTGCGGATCAAATGAAGAAAGCGATCATCTTCAACATCATCCTGACCGCCATTGCTGGTTTAACCTTAGTGTTTTACGCACTGAGCTCTTTTGAAAGCATCATTACCTTTATCGGTCTGGGCATTCTTGCCATTATCGCGGCGATTGCTTATACCATGGGCAGCAAGCCTTACGGTTATGTTGGCTTAGGTGACCTGTCTGTATTTATCTTCTTTGGCCTACTTGGTGTATCTGGCACTTACTTCCTACACACAGGTCATGTAGATGCGACACTATTCCTACCAGCACTAGGTTGTGGTTTGTTGGCAGTAGCTGTACTGAACATCAACAACATGCGCGATATCGAGAACGATAGCGAATGTGGTAAACGCACCATGGCGGTTCGACTTGGCCAACGCAAAGCGAAACAATACCACTTCATCTTACTTGGTGGCGCACTACTGGCTTTTGCTGTTTATCTGCTGATTCAAGACAAACCGGTATGGATCAGCTTGCCATTCCTGATCAGCATTTTCGTGGTGGCGAACCATGGTAAAGCGGTCTGGAATACCGAGAAACCTGCGCAAATCGCTCCAATGATGCCCGTAGTTGTGAAGTGCTCGCTTGTTACCAATGTTTTATTTGCAACAATTGTGGTAGCTCAAACTCTAATGAGTTAAAAAAGGATTGTCATTGCATTGACTTAATGCCTAGATATACTCAAAGACAACAGTTTCTGTTTAGAAAGGTACGCTATGGAATACAATACCTCAGCACTCTGTGATATCTACCTTGATCAGGTAGACGTGGTTGAACCGATGTTCAGTAACTTTGGCGGACGAGCTTCGTTTGCCGGGCAAGTGACAACGATTAAGTGTTTTGAAGACAACGCACTGATCCGCGAAACGTTAGAACAAGATGGTATCGGACGGGTATTGTTGATTGATGGTGGTGGTTCCCTACGCAGGGCCTTAATCGATGCAGAAATCGCGACGCTTGCAGAAGAAAACGAATGGGAAGGCATCGTCGTTTACGGTTGTGTCCGCGAAGTGGACGAGCTGGAAGACATGAACCTAGGCATTCAAGCACTCGCGTCTATCCCTGTTGGGGCAGCAAACCAAGGTATCGGTGAAATCGACGTACCAGTGAACTTCGGTGGCGTTAGCTTCCTACCTGAAGATTACATCTACGCAGACAGCACCGGCATCATTCTTTCTCCTGAGCCTCTAAATGTAGATTTAGAGCTCGATGAAGAAGACGAAGGTGAGGAAGGTTAAACTAACCTCACTCCTTTATTAGCAACGAGCCAGTCGCTAAAAACCCATCGCCAAATACGCAAACACCCGCCGAAGCGGGTGTTTTTGATTCTGGATACTTAAGTGGATTATTCCACTTCGTCCATCTTGCCAAGTAGTGCACGAATGCGCTCTTGCCACTGTGCGTGTTCTTGTTGAGCTTGCTGAGATTTTTGCTCTAGCTCTTCTCGCTGAGAACGAAGCTCGTTTGCTTCTGTTTCAAGCTTCACTTTATCTTCTTTCAGCTCTTCGACTTCCATCTGAAGAAGAGTGATTGTGTCAACTGCAGTTTGAATTTTCGATTCTAGTTGTTCTAGTACTTCAAAAGACATCTTGGCCTACCTATTGTTATTCCGTTGGGACGATGCGCGAGCATTCGCTTGCACCTTACCTATGAGGTTCATTCTACTCAGCGTAGCGACGAGAAACACTTACTATATTCGATATTTTGCATCATTCGGTTAAAAAATCGGCGCAATCTCACTAAACGCTGACTTTTCTTATCATCGAAGCATTTTTGCGCAATGCATTTTCCCATCACTACCCCATAAACTCACCCAAGTATTGATCAAATTCAACTTAGTTAAAGTAAAAGCTCAGCAAAAAGGCAAACGTTTAACTGACGATGTGATAAAATCGCCGCGCAAATTATTCTTCCCTCTTGTTACTTGGAGACATCATGAAACGCGATTTAGCAATGGCATTTTCCCGTGTTACTGAAGGTGCCGCTTTGGCTGGTTACAAATGGCTTGGCCGTGGCGACAAAAACGCAGCGGACGGTGCAGCAGTTGAAGTGATGCGCACCCTGCTGAACAAAACAGACATCAGTGGTGAAATCGTTATTGGTGAAGGTGAAATCGATGATGCACCAATGCTATACATCGGTGAGCAAGTGGGTATTGGTGGCGACGAAGTCGATATCGCAGTAGACCCAATCGAAGGCACACGCATGACCGCAATGGGCCAATCTAACGCCCTAGCAGTATTGGCAGCGGGTGAGAAAGGCAGCTTCCTGAAAGCGCCTGACATGTACATGGAAAAACTGGTTGTTGGCCCCGGTGCAAAAGGCGTTATCGACCTAGGTAAACCACTAAAAGAAAACCTAGAAAACGTAGCGAAAGCGCTGAACAAGCCTCTTGATACGCTTGTTGTGATTACGCTTGCTAAGCCACGTCACGATGAAGTGATCGCAGAGATGCAAGCGATGGGCGTTCGTGTGTTCGCAGTGCCAGACGGTGACGTAGCCGCTTCAATCCTAACTTGTATGCCAGATAGCGAAGTAGACATGATGTACTGCATCGGCGGCGCACCAGAAGGCGTAGTATCTGCAGCAGTAATTCGCGCACTAGACGGTGACATGCATGGTCGTCTTCTTCCTCGTCATGAAGTAAAAGGCGATACGGAAGAAAACCGCATCTATGGCTCAGCTGAACTACAACGCTGTGAAGAGATGGGTGTAAAAGCGAATGTTGTATTGAAGATGGAAGACATGGCGCGCAGCGACAACGTAGTCTTCTCTGCAACGGGGATTACTAAAGGTGACCTGCTAGAGGGCATCTCTCGCCAAGGCAATATCGCAACAACAGAAACTCTATTGATTCGTGGCCGTTGTCGTACAATCCGCCGCATCAAGTCTACGCACTACCTAGAGCGTAAAGATCCAGAAGTACGCGATATTATTCTTTAAACAGATACAAAGTTCCTAGGGCCTGGGATCCTAGGCCCTAGGAACTTGCCTTTCTCCTAAGAACACTCTTTTTTCCTAGGACCTTTCTTTTACACCTTGTTCCCCCAAAATTAAGTCAACACTTTTCTTTACTAACCCTATCGCGCATAATATGTACTGACGTATAAATGGTGGGTATATGAAGACCGTAGATAGGATTTTGCAAATCGTTAAGCGTGATGGCTCTGTCACCGCGAAACAGCTCTCTTCTGAACTGGGTATGACAACCATGGGTGCGCGTCAGCACCTGCAAGGTTTGGAAGATGACGGCGTCCTGTCGATTCATGATGTAAAAGTCAAAGTTGGTCGCCCAACTCGCCATTGGTCCCTTACGCAAAAAGGTCATGAGCAATTTTCTGATCGCCACGGTGAACTGACCATTCAATTTATTGAGGCCGTAGAGCATATCTTCGGTAAAGATGGACTGGAGAAAGTCACGTCTGAACGCGAAAAACTCACCCTACAAAGCTACCAACAGCACCTTGAGCAGTGCGACTCGCTAGAGAGCAAGTTACAGACACTGGTTACCCTGCGTGAGCAAGAAGGCTACATGGCCGAACTGGAACAAGATGAGCATGGGTTTATTCTGATAGAAAACCACTGCCCTATCTGCAAAGCCGCGACTCGCTGCCCAAGCTTGTGCCAATCTGAGCTTAACGTCTTCCAATCGCTTCTCGGCAATGAAACCAAAATCGAACGCGCCGAGCACATCATCAGTGGTCAACGCCGCTGCGTGTACCGTATTCAAGCCTAATATCTCGACTCACTCCCACTTTGTTATGAACATGCACTCTTATTAGTGAGACGATGCTGTCATTCCTTCTATCTCCGTTTCTACATGGATTAAGCTTTTAGTAACTAGGAGCAACATCCAATGGATTTGGAGATAGTTATGGCAAGCACCCACAAGCCTCAAGTTTTGCCCTCATTCGATGAGATGGTAAAAATGGCAGAACGCGATCCCGAAGCCTTTGAACAGTTCCGTCATGATATGGCGAAAGAAATGATTGAAGGCGCCTCAGAACGGATGCAACCACGATTGTGGGCTCAGCAAAGCCACATAGATAGAGTCATCCACAACTGCAAAAATCCCAACCACACCAACGTTGTGTTGATGAATGAGCTACAAAAACAGGTCGTAAAATTCAGAGAGGCATTACAAGGGGAAACGGCACCAACTCAAAAAGCCGATGTGGTTGAGTTGAAGGCGTTTAAAGATAGAGATGATTTTTACTAAGGAATAGAAATAAGGCTCTAGAATCCTCGAACCTTATTTAAAGCCTAGAGAGCTATACTTACTTCGGCTCAGGGCCGTAGTTGTTTTGACCTGCTGTACCTTTCAAGAAACCACACTCCACCAGAATCCATAGGCCACAAATCAGAGAAATCGAAGCTATCATCATTTGCGGAGTTGATGGGTCTTGTGCTGCTGGATTCGTCATCGGCGTTGCAACTCGGCCAATGATCAACGGGATGTTCAACGCCAACCAGTAAATCGACTTATTACGGTCATGCCAACGCTTAGTGGTGATAGCTAAGTCTGGGATAAGAAGAATCAATAAGAAGATAGGCAGAAGAATATAAGAAAACGCAGGGAATAACTTACTGATGCCTGCACCGAAACCCAAGATCATGATGTAGTAGATGATATTCCACATCCAGTAAGTTTTACGGCCTATACGACCTTGGAAAGAAAACAATAGTTCTTTAATCGACATCGAAACACTCAACATATTGAAAGTGCGACAACTCCTTGGCCGCACTAAGTAAATCTAGTGTGTCTAATTTACCACCTTCTGAAAGCAATCAATATCCATATCTCGAACATTCACCGTCAAACTGCGTACGTGGCTCGCTTGTTCTTGTAGCACCGCCATCAGCGCTCTCGATAATTCCCGCTTCTGTTCTGGGCTTCTTCCTGTTAGCAAGTCAAAGTTGATATGAATAAAATCCACACTATCGCCCTCTTCCCCGACCAGCCAATTGTGGCAACGAAGTGCGCGTGATTTTACTGACGCCAGCTCAAACAAACCACTGTCTAAAGTCACTTTGTGTAAGTCTTCTAATAGGCCTTGAACATTCACACGCTCATCAACGGAGTTAGAATATTCTAAAACTAAGTTTGGCATTTTGATTCCTTTCTTATTACGGCTAACTTTTAGCCCGTAGTAATACCAATCTAAGGCGCATTTTCCGAGGAATGAACTATCATTCTGTCTACGCGATCACCAATCGATTGCTTTTGATAAAAATAACAGAACAAATGCAGCACCGACCAGATGAAGAAAGCCGAATAAGACATGACGCCAATCATGATCTGTTCACATTATTCTGTTATATTCCTACGTAGATTTTTTACATTAATAGACTATTTACATTAAAGATAAGGGAGATATTCCTATGCGTCGTCCTGTAGTGATGGGTAACTGGAAACTAAACGGTAGCAAAGCAATGGTAACTGAGCTACTAACAGGTATTAACGCTGAGCTTGAAGGCGTTGAAGGTGTAGACGTAGCAGTAGCTCCACCAGCTCTTTACATCGATCTAGCTGAGCGCGTAATCGCTGAAGGCGGTAACAAAGTTATCCTAGGTGCACAAAACACTGACCTAAACAACAGCGGTGCTTTCACTGGCGACATGTCTCCAGAAATGCTGAAAGACTTCGGTGCTTCTCACATCATCATCGGTCACTCAGAGCGTCGTGAATACCACAACGAATCTGACGAGTTCATCGCGAAGAAATTCAACTTCCTAAAAGAAAACGGTCTAACGCCTGTTTTCTGTATCGGTGAATCTGAAGCTCAAAACGAAGCTGGCGAAACTGAAGCAGTATGTGCACGTCAAATCAACGCAGTTATCGACACTTACGGTGTTGAAGCTCTAAACGGCGCAATCATTGCTTACGAACCAATCTGGGCTATCGGTACTGGTAAAGCAGCAACAGCTGAAGATGCACAACGCATCCACGCTTCTATCCGCGCACTAATCGCAGCGAAAGACGAAGCAGTTGCAGCACAAGTAATCATTCAATACGGCGGTTCTGTTAAGCCAGAAAACGCTGAAGCTTACTTCTCACAACCAGACATCGACGGTGCTCTAGTTGGCGGCGCTTCTCTAGACGCTAAGAGCTTCGTAGCAATCGCTAAAGCAGCGGCAGCAGCTAAAGCTTAATTTCGCTTTTACTAAGCAGAAATAACAAAGGGATGCATCACGCATCCCTTTTTGTTTGCTTACGATCTAGTGAGTTCTGTCATTCCAGGAGCCCAAGCGACATCAGGAATCTGCTCACGACAAGCACCTAACTCCAACCAGCAAATCAACACCATTCGCCAAGCACCCGATCAAAAAAGGCCCCTAAAAAGGAGCCCATTTACGAATCTCTATTGCTTAGTCGCTACCAAACAAGTCGCGAGTGTAAACCTTATCAACCACGTCTTCTAAGTCTTCGACCATGCGGTTCGACACAATGACATCAGAAACTTGTTTGAACTCTTCTAAGTCACGAACAACACGAGAGTTGAAGAACTCATCCTCTTGCAGCACCGGTTCGTAAACCACAACTTCAACACCTTTCGCTTTGATGCGCTTCATGATGCCTTGGATAGAAGAAGCGCGGAAGTTATCAGACCCCGCTTTCATGATAAGGCGGTAGATACCCACAACTTTAGGCTCACGCTTCAAAACTGATTCCGCGACAAAGTCTTTACGCGTACGGTTTGCTTCTACAATTGCACCAATGATGTCGTTCGGTACATCTTGGTAGTTCGCGCGTAGCTGCTTAGTATCTTTTGGCAAACAGTAACCACCGTAACCAAACGAAGGGTTGTTATAGTGATTACCAATACGAGGGTCTAAACCAACACCCTCAATGATCTGGCGAGAGTTAAGGCCATGCGCTTCCGCGTAAGAATCAAGCTCGTTAAAGTAAGCAACGCGCATGGCAAGATAGGTATTAGAGAACAGCTTTACTGCTTCTGCTTCCGTTGAGTCCGTGAAAAGAACTTCGATGTTTTCCTTCTCAGCGCCCTCAACTAGCAAATCAGCAAACACCTTAGCACGCTCACTTTGCTCACCAACGATGATGCGAGAAGGATAAAGGTTGTCATACAGCGCTTTACCTTCACGAAGAAACTCTGGAGAGAAGATGATGTTTTCACAGTTCATTTCCTCTTTGATGCGAGCAGTATAACCCACAGGTACCGTCGATTTGATGATCATCACCGCATTTTGGTTAATGCTCATCACATCTCTAATCACTGCCTCAACGGAAGACGTGTTGAAGTAGTTCGTTACTGGATCATAATCTGTCGGCGTTGCAATAACGACAAACTCTGCGTTTTCGTAAGCCAACACCTTATCTGTTGTCGCAACAAAATCCAGCGTCTTATTCGCTAGAAAGTCTTCTATTTCACGATCCACAATCGGTGATTGCTTGTTATTCAGCAATTCAACCTTTTCAGCAACAATATCTAGTGCAACAACTTGGTGGTTTTGAGCTAATAACATTGCGTTAGAAAGCCCTACATAACCTGTACCGGCAACCGCTATTTTCATTCTAATGCCCTGAGTTTTATTTCTAATAGTAGGATATCAATAGTTTCAGATTCAAGATAGCTTAATACTCTGCAATCTAATCTTATAGAATGACAGAAAACAAAAAAGCGGCTTTTCGGCCGCTTTTTACTATTTCAGAATAGATCGCTCGCTGAACTCAATCTCTCATTTACTGCCAGATCAACTTTCTAAGCGATAGTTAAGAGAGGGGGCGACTAATCAATTTGAGTCGTTAAGTAACGTAAGTAAGCATTGCGCATACGGATTTTGTTCTCTTCGAAATAATCACTACCGTAACGACCACGGTTAAAGTAACGACGTAGCATGTTGTTATCCATCACCAGTTCATCACCTTGTCCTGTGCTCAAATAGTTCACATCGTTACCAACTCGCGTCGAGACATTAAAGTCGTATGCTTCATTACCACGAACCTGAAGTAAGCCTGGAGACATATCACGCCAAGGTGTCAGAGGTAGTTTCACCGCTACAGTAACGAACTGCTCTTCATCGGTATCATTAAACTTCGTCACTTGGTAGCTCGCAGAAACTTCAATGTCCTCAAACCAATGTGAAGTCGTGAGCTTCGCGCCGACATCCCCTTTCCAAAACTCACCCGCGGTTGCATTAAACTGCCAATCCCATTCAGGCATACTAAAGGTATAACGAGTTAGGAACGTTTGGCGATCTAGGTTTGCATAACCATTTTTATCTTTATCATCCATGTGCTGGAAATAACTCATCTCTAGCCCAAGAGCATGAGCACCAGATGGAGAGAACCAAGCAGATTCACTACGAGCACCAACATAATCGGTTTTCACCAGACCTAACGACACTTGGTTAGCTACATCGACATATGGCAAGCGGAAAAATTGATGCACCATAGCACGGTCAATTTCGTTTTCGTAGGCGCTATCTTCAAAGTAACCGCCCTCTTCAAAATCGTCGCTTTCCGCTAATGGCAAGATATGGCGAATATCAACAGCAGCACCAGACCACAAGAAGGTATATAGGTTACTCGACATCGCGAGCGAGTAATCATAAACACCAAACTCAGTCGCAACACCATGGCGTACCATTGGCGATAACACCAATTGTGAATCTAACGTTCCACTGTTTACGCGCTCTGTTTTCCACTCCACCAACTCGAGCTTATCGGATAGATTCTTGGTACTGAATTGAATGTCATCACATGCTGCAGAACCCTTCACAAAACTCTTGTAACAAGTCGCATCCGTTTGCACACTCACCACTGGTTTTTGGTTGGCCAATAGCATTAACTCTACACGATCAGAGCTTAAGCCCATTTCTTGTGCGGAGTTCGGACCGAAGTGACTTGAAATGATCCCCATCGCCACACCCAAACCATCCATCTGGTTGTGATTGTAGCGGCGGTTCTCTAGAGCTACGACAACCGACTGGTTTAAGGTACCTATTTGAATATTCACAAAACCTTCGTTGCGCAGTGCACTTACCAAAGCAGAGATTGACGCATTATCCGCTTTGCTTTGCTCTAGAGAGAGCTTTTCCATTAGTGAAACATTGTTACGAGCATACTCACGAGAACGGGTGTAATCGGTGATGAGCGGGATAGACAATGCGGCATTCCACATATTCTGTTCATCCGTCTCATGGCCAGAGTAAATTTGGTAACTCAAAGAAGCCGTCATGTCATAAGGTAGCAGTTCTTTTGGCGTGAACACTTTCACTGATGAGTTAAACTCGACAGCATCGTATTCACCAGTGAGCTGAACAAAGTCAAATGGTTGGTATTCAATACCACCAAATGGGCCGTCCATCACACCTAACATAATGTCAGAGACACCATAACCTGCTGATACGCGAATTGGAGCAAAATCAAAAGAATAATCCGCAACGGCATACTGGGTACTGAATTGATTTGCTGCTCCCCCGAGATCTTGAACACCTACAGCAAAGTCTAAGCTATCGACACCCCAAAAGTTTGGTAACTGATATTTGAACGACATGGACAAATCACGAGTATCCCCACAATCGACGAAGCAATTCGAGTTATAGTCATCGGTTACAATTCTGCCATGGGCTTCCAACCCCTCAACAATCCCAAATGAAAACTTGAGTGAATCAAGATCTTGAATCTGGGTTTGAAAAGGCAGCCCCTGAGCATACGTGAAAGAGAAGTCCCCATATTCCAAAGACTGTGCGTTGGGTGTCAACGTCAGTCCCGTAAAACTCTGGTTAGACGGAAGCGTTTTTAAACCTTCTGCTGCAATAGGTGCGCTCATTAAAAGCGGTAGCGAGAGTACTGCAATCCGTTTTTTAGTTATTTTCTGTGCCATCAGTTTTGCCACTGTAAAAGTCATGAATACACAAAAAGGCACCGCTCTGGTGCCTTTTTACTTTTGTCATTTCGTTGCTGATGATATTTGGAATCGAGTCGTTCCCTATCAAGGTATCATCAACAAATGATTAATTTCCTTATTATTTATTATCACTACGAAAGCATCAAGTTTCACCTGCATTACTTTGCTTTGGCTCAAAGTTAAACAAGGTTGCTGTTCTGGAGGTTTGCTTCCAAACCAAATCTTCAATGCCATCTACAGGGTTGAAGCCCGTCGGAGCCTCTAGCAATAAACGACGAATCACCTCATGTTGGAAGTTGTGGCAAGCCACATCCAATTTATTAATTAGCGTTTCGTATTCCTTCATTGGTAAGAAGTCTTCCTGTGCCGTCATGATTCGGCTATGCGCGGTTTCAGAAACATTATCATCACCAATCAACAACTCTTCATACAGCTTCTCACCGGGTCTTAAGCCTGTGTACTTGATCTCAATGTCCCCTTCTGGATTGGCTTCATCTTTGACTTCCAAGCCCGATAGGTGGATTAAGTTCTTTGCCAAGTCGACAATTTTTACTGGCGAGCCCATATCAAGCACAAACACATCGCCACCTTTACCCATTGCTCCGGCTTGAATCACAAGCTGTGCGGCTTCTGGAATCGTCATAAAGTATCGAGTGATGTCTTTGTGAGTCACCGTGATTGGTTCACGTTTAGCAATTTGTTTTTTGAAAACCGGAACAACCGAACCTGATGACCCCAACACATTACCGAACCTCACCATACAAAAGCGGGTGCCTAGGTTTGGGTTATTCTCTCGAATGCGGTTTTGTTGCTCCGCCAGCGCTTGTAGACCTAACTCCGCCATCCGCTTGGTTGTGCCCATCACGTTAGTCGGACGAACCGCTTTATCAGTAGAGATTAAAACGAAATTTTTCACGCCTGCATCAATGGCAGCTAAAGCCGTATAGTAAGTACCAAATACGTTATTACGTACGCCTTCTACGACATTGTATTCAACAAGCGGAACATGTTTATACGCAGCAGCATGGTAAACCGTGTCGACTTCAAACGCCTTCATGGTGGTTTCGAGACGGTTTTGTCTTTGTACCGACCCAACTAGAGGGACAACCACAATGTTTAGCTTTTTGTCTTTAACGATTTGGCTCAGCTCAATATGTATTTGGTATAGAGCAAATTCAGATAACTCAAACAAGACCAGTGCTTTCGGGGAGTAATTTAGGATCTGTCGACAAAGCTCTGAGCCGATTGAACCACCAGCTCCAGTGACCATAACGGTTTGGTCTTTGATGTTTGATTCCATCAACACTTGCTGAGGTTGCACCGCATCACGACCTAACAAGTCACCAATTGGGACTTCTTTTAGTTCATCGATTTTAGATTTACCGGTTAAGATATCATGCATATCCGGTACGGTTTGGATCTCAACAGGCAACTTAGAAATGCTATCCAATACTTCTTTACGACGCTTGTTCGACGCACTTGGGATTGCTAGCAGAATCTTCTTAACATCGTATTTTTTGATCGCTTTTGGCGCTTTTCCTACCGTGTAAACAAAATGTCCCATTAAAGTGGTGTTGTAGAGCGTTTTGTCCTCATCAACAAAGCCAATTACGCGATGCGTCTCTGATTGGCGCAGCGCAAACGCCAGCTCACGCCCAGCACTGCCTGCACCATAAATCAGCACTGGTGTCCCCGCTTTATGCACGGATTGGGCGACCAAGCTTCTCACGACCAAGCGGCTGCAACCAACGCCAATAGCCAAAAAGGCCGCATAAATAAACGGAACAGAACGAGGTAGCTCAGCATGGAAAGCAAAAGCAAACGTTGCCGCGCACATCGCAGAAAGAATGGTGCCTAAGCCAACCACTGCCAACACATGAAAGCCTAAATAACGCAGTACCGCGCGATACAAGCCCAAAGCAGCAAAGATCGCTAGCGTAATCGCTATGGTGGAATAGAGCACATACTGACTTGCCGTATCTGGTAGGTGAGTAAACTCTCCAATTCTGGTCCAGTACGCCATTAAAAACGCACTGGAGATAATGAAAAAGTCTACTACTACACTAATGACACGTTTTTTATAGCGTGGTAACGACCAAATGACGTTTAATTTGGAATTGTGTTCAATCATGACGAAGAATAAGCCTCATTACCCCAGATTTATTAGTAAGAGTTGGTGGTAATGTTTTTTGTTGAATTTATACAGCCGCTGAACAAACATTATACAACTCAGTGAGTATTAATAGAACACTCAGGTGCATAATAATTAGCAACGTCGCGTTGAGTTTGCAACGCAATGCAACAAAGGAACTGTACTCCGTGTCCCTTCGCAAAATTACGGCGCACAGAAGGCGCCGCAAGGGTTAGTTCTAGGTTCTAGGTTC
>NZ_JAHGAD010000150.1:0-572 GCF_030248375.1 Vibrio sp. B181a
CGGAAATAACGCCCTGCTAAGGGGTGAGCAACGCAATACCGAAGCCGCCGCATACCACCTTAAACACTAAATTCAACGCATAGTAAAAATGCCACGCGTTGCGAATCCCTCTTGAGCAGTTTGTTATGTGCGTATTCAAACCAAGTCAGTACCAACTTATTAGATAGTTTGTACGCTCCTTAGTCATTTCAATTTCACACTCCATGCGTGCTTCGTTTCGCTGACTCCCCCCACTCTGGAGTACGTAAAATGCATCACAGTTGGACTTTTTGAACTGTAGCCAGATCCGCTGACTACTAAGCAAGCTCTGCTTAAGTTCAGCAGAATCCACAAGAGTTCTATCAGACAGTTCTCCTGAATTGATCTGATTCATTATGTTTTTATAAACATCATTCAACTCTTTATCTGCCAACTCAAAGTTCGCCTGAAGCTCGCATAAAGAGCCAAACAATTGACAATCTTCGACGTTACTCTCCGCAGAAAGTGAGAACGATGAGCAACAAAGAATCAAAACCAAAAATTTACGCACTTTACTAACTCCTACCCATTAGCACATAACGCCCTGTTAAGGT
>NZ_JAHGAD010000151.1:0-1772 GCF_030248375.1 Vibrio sp. B181a
GCTTTCTCGAAAGTAGGCAAACCTGAAAGGCTGTCAAGCCAACTAACTTTTGACTCAGCGTAAATATTTGCATCTGGCTTTATGTCAACCAACGACTCCATATCTAGGCTACCAAGGTGTAATATGTTTAAACCTGCGTATTTTGGGTTTGAGTTAAATATCGGAGTACCGCATTTACCACAAAAGTGTTTACGAGCATTCTCTGTCACATCAAAAAAGCACAAGTCACCGGTAATCAGCTTAAAGTCTGTCTTTAGTACTGCTACATAAGTTGAAAGCGCTGCACCATTCATTTTTCGACATAATTTACAGTGGCAATTTACGATACGCTTAAAGTCGCCAGTTACCCTAAACTGTACAGCCTTACAGTTACAACTACCTAAAACCATAGAATCCTCATAATTATAATTTCGCTGAGATGCATAACGCCCTGCTAAGGGGTGAGCAACGCAATACAAAAGCCGCCGCAAACCACCTTAATCACTAAATTCAACGCACAGTAAAAATGCCACGCGTTGCGAATCCCTCTTGAGCAGTTTGTTAGTTTGCAAACCCAAAGCGTTGATTTTAAGTTATTTTAAACTTTGCAAACAACAAACTTTATGTGCTTTGATGCATTTAAGTCAGGCGTAGTCTAAAAACGGCTAGTCAATGAAACCACTTTGAATAAACAACGCCGCAGAAAACGAACTTACAACACCAAAAAGCGCTTTTGGAAAACAAATCTCACAATGCGGACTTTCAACAAAGCAACTGAAACCCATGAACTTACTACACCAGAGAAAACGCCATTTCAGCGAGTAAATCGGCTTTTGTACCAACAAACTCAACGAGCAGAGTTTCAGCAAAAAACTGCGACTCAGTTAACCCCAAAGTCACCGCACCAAAGAACAAATCAACCGTTGAAACTATGCCAATTTTGGATTTTCACCATGTTAGTTAACACTGACATTGAACGCCGATACGACAATTTCAACTTTGAGCTTTTACCACTAGAGCTTGCGATATAGCTGCGTTTTTCCTCTTGCAAACTAACGCCCTGTTAAGGGGTGAGCAACGCAATACTGAAGCCGCCGCATACCACCTTAAACACTAAAACCAACGCATAGTGAAAATGCCACGCGTTGCGAATCCCTCTTGAACAGTTTGTTATATCACTAATTTTCAGCGCGCTGACTACTCAACTTTGCTGCAAATTCGATAAAACAGTAAACACACAAAGCAGATACAATGATAAAGCCTATCATCGCAGTTATTGAAAAGTAGCCGATCAGAAATATGAAAGCCGACACCAGACACCCAAAACTACCGATGGTAATTCGGTTAACCCAAGGTTCGTTAAGAGCCTCATCGCAAACTTCAACAGATGCATCCTGTTCATACATATACACATGAGCAAAAGCAAAAGTCGTGAAAACCGGCAAACAAATTGAAAAACATAATGTGGCAAGCTGGAGCAAAACTGAGTTTTCTAAGCTGGCACCTCCACTAAAGAGAGCTAAGAAATATGCTGCACATAAACCACTCAAAGCTGAGTACAACCACTTTAACTGAGTATATTTATGATTTTGACTTGTCGTCATAAATGAATCCTGTTTAACATCATTGTGGGTGATATAACGCCTTGTTAAGGTGTGAGGCAAACAATACCGAAGCCTCCGCATACCACCTTAACTACTAAACTTGTCGCATAATAAAAATGCCAAGCGTGCCGAATCACTCTTGAACAATTTGTTATGCCTTTAGCCCATCGCTTTCTCGAAAGTAGGCAA
>NZ_JAHGAD010000152.1:0-1119 GCF_030248375.1 Vibrio sp. B181a
CAACAGTACCATTGAAGTCAGCAAATGGACCTTCATTAACACGTACCACTTCGCCCGCTTCGTACATAGTACGTGGACGAGGAGCTTCACTCGCTTTCTCAAGACGGTTAAGAATAGCGTCAGCTTCCTTATCTGTGATAGGTGCCGGACGGTCTGAGGTACCACCAATGAAGCCCATGACACGCGGCACACTGCGTACTAGGTGCCATGATTCATCGTTCATAATCATCTGAACAAGGACGTACCCTGGGAAGAACTTACGCTCAGATTTACGACGCTGACCCGCGCGCATTTCTACTACTTCTTCAGTAGGAACCAGTACTTCACCGAATAGCTCTTCCATGCTGTGCATTTTGATATGCTCGCGAAGAGATTGAGCTACACGACCTTCAAATCCAGAGAAGGCTTGAACCACATACCAGCGTTTTTTTGGAGCTTCACTCATGAATTAAAACCCTCTATACCCCAGTCGCTAGAGCTACTAGACGAACCATAATGCCGTCAATACCCCAAAGCGCTAGAGCCATTACAATACTTACAGCTAAAACGATCAGTGTTGTTTGCATAGTTTCTTGGCGTGTAGGCCAAACAACCTTACGAACTTCCATACGAGATTCTTTTGCAAAACTGATCGCTGCTTTACCTTTAGTCGTTGTTGCTGCAACGCCAAGGGCAGCTGCAATAAGAACAACAACGCCTGCAGCGCGAACAACTACAGACATTTCACCATACAGGTAATTACCCACAACAGCGGCCGCTGCTAATACGAAAGCGGCAATCCACTTAAACGTATCTGCTGCGTTTGAGCTATCAGGAGTTTCAGCATTATTTGCTTTCATAAACCAACCTGTCACAAGTCTTAATATAGACGACAACAACCCCGCTGTTGCAGGGCAAACTCCATATCGCTGAAAAAATCAGCGCTACTCTCTTAAGATTAAGCCTGTCTGGCCAATCTTGCTCTGCTCTCAACCAAAATCTGAACAAGAAAACAGCTAAAATAATGTTGAGTGCAGAAAAAGGGCATCAAATGATGCCCTTTTTGCTACTGGTTCGTCAAATCTAATTCAAGATTTTCCGAAGACATTCGTTAATTCGTTAAGAATTAGTCGAAGATCT
>NZ_JAHGAD010000153.1:0-542 GCF_030248375.1 Vibrio sp. B181a
CACTATGCCACTACATACCGCCATCACACTGGTTTCCTGTGAATTGGAAGTTACCGTGACATAAGGTGTTTTGCGTAAACTCGCCAGAAGAAACATCAGTGCAAAGGGTGCTGTCGTTTGGAATACGAGAGAGTTCGCAACGAGTCGCGCCAAAGTCACCATAACAAGCCCCCGTGACTTGTTCGCCGTAAACATAAGCCAGCCACTGAAGGCGTCTTTCGTCCCCCGTTGACTGTTTGAATTGGCAAGCATCCATACATGAACCGTCTGGATTTGCGCCGTATTCGCATTGAGATTTACACCTCAATGTTGAAGGATCGAATTCACTGTTTGCAGGGCAACGAACCTCTGAATAAGAAAGAGCAAGTGAATTGTCACAAACTGTCTCATAAGGATAGCGAGCGTTAGCATAAGTTACCTTCTGAAATGTGCATGAACGAATAAAATCATGCTTCATAAAACAAGCGTTCACCTGATTAGGATCAACCCATTCGCCCGTAGAGCCGCAGCCCGTCATGTGCCTATAACTAACATAAGCTTCT
>NZ_JAHGAD010000154.1:0-2399 GCF_030248375.1 Vibrio sp. B181a
CACCTTAACTGCGCGTTATGCGTACTAATGAACAAGGAAGAATTAAATTTGAAAGGAAACTGTTTGTGTGGAGAGGTTTCGTTTGAGTTGTCAGGCGAATTACCACCCATCTATCAATGCCATTGTTCTCTGTGTCGCAAGGTATCGGGTTCTTCATCAAATTCAGCGTTGATAGTTGAAGCATCAAATTTTAAGTGGCGTTCCGGCGAACATCAAATTAGGTCATTTTCTACGAAGTCAGGTTTTAAATCCGAGTTTTGCTGTCAATGCGGTAGTCCAGTACCAAATATCAGCTCAAGCGGTGATTCATATTGGGTGCCAGCTGGTCTGCTGTCCGAGCCCGTGGATACAAAAGTTTCCGCTCATGTTTATGTTGGCTCTCACGCTAGTTGGGACGTGGGTTTTGTAAATGACGGTATACCGAAATTTGATACGATGCCAACTGAGAAAGATTGGTTAAAAATATGCAGGTAACGCACGCATAACAAACAGTTTAAGTGGGATTCAGCACGCGTGGCATTTTTGGTATACGGCTGATTTCGGTGTTGAAGTGCCATGCGGAAGCTTGGTCATTGCGTGCTTCACCCCTTAACAGGGCGTTATGTTTTAAAGCCAACCTAGTAATATCAAGGTTGGCTCAGATATTTAGAATACCAGTTCGGTTATATCACCAAAAATTTCTTGTACTTTAAGCGTGTCGCATTCCTGTTCAGCCTTTGAGAGGGATTCATCAGGTAGAAAGTCTACATTTTCTGACTTCATGATCTCAAAGACCTTTTTGTCTTTGTAAGCATTCTTAACGTCTCCATTCAAAAACAGTTGATACAGTAAGAGCCAGTATCGATCTTTTTCATAAAGGTCATCCGTATCAATGATTTTGTTTGCAAAAGCTTTTATTTTTCCATTATCTGGAATAAACGAGTTTAAAATGGTAATCGCAACACAGTCTTTACTATCTAATATTGCTGTCACAATCTCTTCGTTTGGGACGAGATTATTTTTTCTCAATATGTGTAGGGGCCAACACATGCCGTCAGATCTGCTTTGTCGTGCGTTCTCCAAAATAATTGTATTTAGGTTGTTAATATAGATTTCCGGCGCAAGTTCAGCTTTATCAATCAGAGTGTCCAAGAAAGGAATCAATATAGGGTAATGCCATGCTAAGTTTAAAACACACGAATACACTGAGGGAGCAGCATTATCTTGAAGATAGTTTACAATAATGTGTATAGCGTATTTTAATACGCTTCCGTCTGGTGTTGTTTTATTGAGTAATATGGCTTTGTTCAAAAATGAGAGGGCTTCCGCTGAACTGAGTTTTGGTGCATCACTATCATGTTGCAATCGACTAGGAAGTGCTGATTTAAGTTCGATAGTCCATTCATCTTCATGTGGGTGAGGCAATTCAACGATCTTAGTTTTATTCAAATGTAGGGTTAATTTGTACTTTGCTAATTCTTTGCCTAGCAAGAGTATGAACTTATCTGCTTCTTCTCTTGTCTCGCAATAGCATTCATAGTCGTCTATATATCTTTGAAAATCGAATCCAGCGTCAACTAACTGTTGGTCAATTTTTCCTAAAATGGCTTCAACTGCTACGTTAGAGGTAGTTGGTCCAATTGGTATCCCTTGGGTTTCTGCTCTTTTTGTGTTTCGCTGATGGAAGTCATACTGATTAAACCATTCTGCTTGAAATTGGTTTCCTGACTTACGTTTTGCTTCCTCGAATCCGACAAGTGCCCAAGATAAAGAGTGGCTATAGATACTATTGAAACAGTTGGAAATGTCGGTGTGAACTCTAAATTTTTTACCAAAGCTCTTAGCGTGGATCGTATCGATCTTTTCGATAGCGCACCCATAACCCATAATAACGTAACGACCATCCTCGTGATACTCGGGTTTAATTATGCTTCTTTCGTTGTTCTCGATGTGGTTTAGCTTGTCCCAGTGCTCATTTATGTGCTGACATAGTAGGGCATGAGCTTTAGGGTGGACCAATGAAAGAACTCGTGGAACATTGTTATATCTGGTGGCTGTATATTCAACAAGGTCGTAGCCTTTACTTCTAGCTTTGCTATCAGGATTGTGGCCTTTAGGAATATTAGCGATCTGTTCTGCAATCTCTGGAGTAAACCTACGAGTGCTTAAACAAGGGGGCAGTTCACCAATAGTTGTTTTTTGGTTCGGAAAATAATTATGGCGAGTTAATGCTTCATAGAAAGCACGGTGCTTATTAGCTGTCATCTTATGCACTTAAGTATTTAATTAACGTACATAGTGTACGCTAAACTAAAGTCTGATTATATGATACAAGTCAGGTATGGTTACGTGAGGTTAAAACATAACAAAGCATTTAAGAGTGATTCGCAACGCTTGGCAGTTTCGCTTCGCTCAAGTAT
>NZ_JAHGAD010000155.1:0-940 GCF_030248375.1 Vibrio sp. B181a
TATAACTAACATAAGCTTCTAAAGCGAACGTTAAATTACTGAAACATAGAACAAAAAGGACAATAGAAAAGCGCAGAAAATGAATCATTGTCTGAAACCAATAAAAAAGGGAGCCGAAGCCCCCTTGATTAACTGATTAGTGAGTATTGATGCCACTCACAAAGCCGTGGAGAAATGCCCCCGCAAAGGAAATACCCAGAACGATAGCGAGAACATCCCCAAGTAAGTTACCAGATAAAGGAGGCATTAAAACGTACCGTTACTTGCGAAGGAAACCCACAATCATATTGACGCCAAAGCCCAGTGCAGCCATACCAATCAGGCCAGCAACGACCAGAGCCACATTACTTTGACCACCACTCACAGCAGTGTTAATTGAACCAGTTAAATCTGGTGTATCAGCAAAAGCTGGAGAAGCAGAAGCAAGCATAAGCGCTGAGCCTACGGCTGTTTTCTTGTTTACGACTGCGTGTTTTACGTTATTTACAACAAGTTCTAGTTTTTTCATTTGAATTACCTTTTACTCATAAGGCGAACAACACGACCTACCCAATGACCGACAACCATGTTGATCAAGAGCACGCCACTGACATATAGGAACAAGTCACCATTGAATAGGACTGGATCCTTATATTCTTGATACTCCACCGCTGAAATCAGTATGTATTCTTGGCAATTGTCGACGTGAGTTTTCGTCGCTTTTAAATTGCCGTACTGGTTAACAACGGTGACGCATACAGACATTTTTTCTAACCTTGAACTGATTTCATTGAAGCTTCGAAGTGCTTCTTAATTTCTGCATCAACAGGAATAAGCGCTGTCACGATGGCACCCGCCAATGGATCTTCTGGGTTGATTTCAAGTTGCAATTGGTACTCACGACGAGGAACCAAAGCACCGGTGCGCTCAAGGAGCAGGGCGTATTCATGATCAATCATCA
>NZ_JAHGAD010000156.1:0-1644 GCF_030248375.1 Vibrio sp. B181a
AAGACAAACGCTCCATAGAAGTTTGTTGTGCTGAGTTTGCGTTGTTTAGGTAACGCTGAGCGGTCATCGCTGATACGTTTGTGTTTACATTCACTGCCATGGTGATTTCTCCAATTGATTTTCCGATGTAGCGGTTTCCGACGTCTCGGAAAACCAAGTAGTTCTCTCAAAGTTACTTTTATTAACGGCGCACGCCCTGTTTTCTTTAGAAAAAATTTTAGATTTTTTTGAAAATAATTCGTTTGGAGGGGTAATCGTGACGAAGCGGATAAAAAAGCAAAAAAACTTTCATTTTTCGCTAAAGCTTCTTTTCGAATTGTCGATAAAGGCTGATTTTGCGTTGAATTCGTGCGGGATGAACCATTAACCAAGCAGCGTCAAAGCAAGGTTTGGCGCTTGTTTTGCTTGTGCAAGAATAGAAGTACTGACCTGTTGTAAGATCTGCTGCTTCACCATTTGCGTGGTTTCTTTTGCGTAATCAGCATCTTGAATGCGGCTGTTCGAAGCCGCTAGGTTTTCGTGGATGTTATCCAGGTTGTTGATCGCGTGATTAAAGCGGTTTTGATACGCACCTAACTCAGCACGATGGCTATCAACGTACTTCATCGCAGTATCTAGGACGGCGACGGCTTGTTGCGCACCACCGACTGACGTAATGTCGATATTATCAACCGCATCGTAACCTTTTAGCTGCAGACCTAGTTCACTGGCTAAATCACCTGAAAACGATAAAGTGCCTGAAGTTTCTTCTCCAGCCATAAATAGCTGTAACTGGCCGTCTTCGTTCACAGAGGCCGTGACTTTGTCAGTTTGACCATTGATATAAGTCGCAAGCTCTTCGATATCATCGCCAGCTTTAGCATTAATTTGAATGGTTTCCGTCTCACCAAAACGATTAGTAAATGACATGCTAAGCTCATTCGCACCGTCTTTTACTTGCCAATCAGAGTTTGCGCGTCCGTTTGCAATGTAGCTGAAACCGCCCATATCAATGCCATCACTGCGCATCGACTTTAATTCAACTTGCACAGCTTCACCTGACGCTGCACCGATTTGAAATGCCAACTTACCAAAGCTGCCATTCAGAAGTTTATGCCCACCAAAAGAAGTAGTTTCCGCAATGCGGTTTAGCTCATCATTTAAAGCAGAGACCTCTTCTTGCAGCGCTGTACGTTCCGCTTTGCTGTTTGAACCGTTAGCAGATTGAAGCGATAAATCACGCATACGCTGCATGATATTAGTCACTTCATTCATCGCGCCTTCAGCAGTTTGCATGATGGAAATGCCGTCGTTCGCGTTACGCACAGCAACATCCAAACCACGCATTTGAGATTGCAGACGGTTGGAGATTTGCAGACCCGCAGCGTCATCCTTTGCGCTGTTAATACGCTTCCCTGAAGACAAACGCTCCATGGATTGGTTCAGCATGTCGGTTGCACTGGTCAAATGACGCTGTGCGACAAGTGCTGCCACATTGGTATTAACAGTGATCGCCACAAATATTGGTCCTGAAATTAAGGCTTTGGATATTTATCGACCAAATTGCAGAAAGGTTTAGGTTTTTTTGAGAAAGAGCCAGTGCTCAAAGTAATGGAAAGGGAGGAAAGACGAAAAAGCCCTCCGAGCGGAGTAATGCCGATCGGT
>NZ_JAHGAD010000157.1:0-755 GCF_030248375.1 Vibrio sp. B181a
TGGTGATGGATGGGTCTGTCGGATGATGGGTTGTCATTGTTTCACCTCACGGCCTTCGATGAGTACGGGGTAATGGCTAAGACCAAAAGCGCGGGCAAAATCGTTGCCAGAAACTGGATACACGCTTAGGCCATATTGGGTCATGCGATGCCACCCAGCAGGAGTGCGAACGTTGACCACCATGCCTTTAGCGCCAATGCGCGCGAGATAGTCGCGCTTTTCACTCAGCCAGCGGTGCGAGAGCGCATCATCGCCGATAATAAAGAGCGGCGTGCTCACGTGCTGTTTGAGCGTTTTACGCTCGACCTTGCCTGGCGTCAGCATTGGGGTAGAGACGGGCAACATGCTGAGCATGGGGTCGGCCGCCTGTGCGGGTTGATTGACCAACAACAGCAGACCGCAGATTATTATGAGACATCGTTTCATGAGGATGGGACGCTCCATTGTTTGAGGTGGCGAGCAAAGGTGGCTTCATAGCGCCGCGCAGGCGCGCCGCCAGCTGGGCGATGAAAATACCCCGCCGCTTTCACCCAGTTGCCATGCTTGCGCTTGCCTTCACTGAGCAGCACCGCCGCGTGATTGAGGTTAAGCCATGGGTCGAATGCGTCACATGGCGATTTGAAGTGGTCTTTTTGCCAGCGCCAGTTGTGCTGGGTAAGGCCGATGTCCACCATTTGGGTGCGCCTTAGAAAGCCTTGCAGCGCTTGGCACGCCTGGTCAAAGCTCGCGTAATAATACGGCTTGCCTTTGACGTT
>NZ_JAHGAD010000158.1:0-571 GCF_030248375.1 Vibrio sp. B181a
ACCAAGTTCCAATCAATGCCTCGGTCGTGGCCAAGGTTTGAACGAAACTCCAACACTTGAACTTCGAGCGCCACTTGGCGCGTCAATGACGCTTTGGATTGAGCGACAAAGTCGGCGATTTCACGCATGCGTCCAGGTGTGGTGCGCACCACCAAACGTGACAACGACGGCACCGCTTGCACCGAGCCCACTAAGGTCTCTTCATCGCTGTCTTCACCGGTTAAATCGGGGTCAAGCTGCAGCAAAGCGCGCACGCCTAGGGCCACTTCCCCAAATACATCCACATCACTGCTTGACAGTGTGACGTACTGACCGTCGACTTTGGCGCTGCCACCGTCCTCATCCCCTCCTGACGAGCCTTCACTGCTGTCGCCACTGCCGATTTGGTCACTAATCATGCCAGGCGGCAATTCCAGCTCAAAAGTGCGAGAGACAAAGCGCTCCACCTTCAAGGTATCGCCAGATGGGGTAAAGCCCACCTGCAGCTGGCGCTCAATGTCATTGAGTAAATCGGACACACGCCCATTTCGGTCTAACTGCACGCGAGCATTTGGATTGATGCCGGCACCGA
>NZ_JAHGAD010000159.1:0-569 GCF_030248375.1 Vibrio sp. B181a
ACCAAGTTCCAATCAATGCCGCGGTCATGACCAAGGTTTGAACGAAACTCCAACACTTGAACTTCGAGCGCCACTTGGCGCGTCAATGACGCTTTGGACTGGGCGACAAAGTCGGCGATTTCACGCATACGTCCAGGTGTGGTGCGCACCACCAAACGTGACAACGACGGCACCGCTTGCACCGAGCCCACTAAGGTCTCTTCATCGCTGTCTTCACCGGTTAAATCGGGGTCAAGCTGCAGCAAAGCGCGCACGCCTAGGGCCACTTCCCCAAATACGTCCACATCACTGCTTGATAGCGTGACGTACTGACCGTCGACTTTGGCGCTGCCACCCTCTTCATCCCCTCCCGAGGTACTTTCACTGCTGTCACCACTGCCAATTTGGTCGCTTATCATGCCAGGCGGCAATTCCAGCTCAAAAGTGCGAGAGACAAAGCGCTCCACCTTCAAGGTATCGCCAGATGGGGTAAAGCCCACCTGCAACTGGCGCTCAATGTCATTGAGTAAATCGGACACACGCCCATTTCGGTCTAACTGCACGCGAGCATTCGGATTGATGCCGGCACC
>NZ_JAHGAD010000016.1:0-80108 GCF_030248375.1 Vibrio sp. B181a
ACTTCAAAAATATAGATAACGTAAAGGCGACGTTACTTTGTAAGTTGTCTGACTACAGTGATCTCGCGCCTCAACTCAAATCAGCCATTCGAACGCTTCTGATGAATTTTCAGAGTGAGGCGTCTCGGTGTTTTCTTAGCGCTTGGCGTGCAGATCTCGCCGTTAAGTATCTAGATGACTCCATTCGTGAAGCGATTAGTCAAAATTACTCTGAGTTCTTGGATACCTTTGCACAAGGGAAAGAAGTACTGTGTAACACACTGCCTCTTGAACACTTGCCCCTCTATGCAAAATACGTAACCGAGTCACGTTTGAATGAATATTTGCAAGTTCATGGGGAAGCAAGTTCATTAGAAACGCTATCTCTGTTACGAGTAAGTGCCATCGAAAAGAACTATTTTGAATCACAGCTTCTTATTGCCTTGTTTGAACAAAAGCTCAGACAGGGAGGGGCGTCTGTTCAGAGCATTACTGCTTTATTTGATAATTTTCAAAAAGGGCTGTTTGAGCACCATGCCAAGTCTCGAACCAAAATTGAACTTTCGACTCTGGCAGTTTGCCAATGGTTGAAAGAGGGACAGGGAATCTCTGCAGACAGATTCAGCAAAAGGAGCGTGTGTGAAGGGAAGCTGTGGTTTGCGAATATAAAGGATGAAAAAGGCACAGTTACTGGAGAAAAAGAGCCCAAAGCCTTGTGCCGTCGAAACGACTGTACCAAATGTGTATTTGATGGAATGGAGAATATCGATCCATTCAAAGGAAAAACATATCAACGACAATATGTAAGTTTACCGCGAGCATTTACGTTCACAGGGTTACCGTTTTATACACTGGTTCACCAGTTGTTTGGGATCACAGCAGAGCATCTGCATCAACATGATGCGTTTGTGCGTATGTTATCTGCCATTAATCGCTGGAATGAAATTCTTGAAAAGCTGATATGTCGACAGTGTGACAACCCATTGCAAATAGCAGAACATGCCAAAGGTTCAATCGGTCACTTGGCTGTAGGAACAACTTATTGGCATTGTGGTTCTGAACGTTGTGGCTCTTATGGTGAGTCCGTAAAAATTTCTTACTGCATAGGGTGCCAAAAGTATATTGATAGTCGTGATGACAAAAAATCGTGCACGCCTTATGAGATTCGTTCGTACAAGAAGTTTTATATCTGTAATGATTGCGGAAGCTGTTGTTCTAAACATAATGGTTTTGCGGGAATTTGTCCTCACTGTGGGAAAGATGGTGCGTTTAACGACATTAATCAAACAGGAAGAACGCGAGCGAAATGTAAACATTGCAATGAAGTAACTAATATTGGTCATTTTGCGTTTCAAGCATTACAGCAGCATAAAGAGAGTGGCGGGGTATTTATCCATATTCCGTCATTTTCTAGATCGTCATCGCACTTGGCAGGTGTTGTTGTTGATAGTACAGATAACGCGCATTGGTTGGTCGGTGACGCACCATGGGACAATCAGACTCTTTATATTTACGATCTTTACGAGAGTTTGAGGACGAATAAAATCACCCGTCAAATGTTGTCTAAATATCACGAAGTTTATGACTTAAAAGTAATTGAAAAATTGGCGCTGCTAGGTGTTGAACACTCTCGATATGGGGTTGAAAAAGTAAAATCGCCCTTGGAGCAACTGTTCGAAGATAGCATTGCGGAAGGGAGTTTTCAAAGAAATCAAAATGCAATTTTTGACCACGTTCGACGTTATTTTAAAACGCTTCACGATACGGATGTGTGGTCACATTACAACAATGTAGAGCATAAGTTTATAACAGCGCTACATGCTCTTAGCGAGCAAGGTTTTAACCTCAGTGAGTCCGATTTGAAAGAAGAGTTAGCGAAGCTTGAGCGCTCGAGAAACCAACACGTTCAGAAGTTAAGTACCCTTAAGGTTTTTGATATTGATAAGCCAAGCCTAATCAACTATCTAACAGATAAGTTTACGCTGAACGAGGCTGAGTTACTCATTCGCCAACTAGAAAGGCATGGTGCAAAGCCTCTGCGTAATAGTGACTATAGCTTCGAGCATCTTCACTGTATTGAAAAAACAGAGCGTGCAGCCCGTATTGTGCAAAAGCTTTTAGCTTCGTCTAGAAATGTAAAGCCGCATTACCAAATAGTAGGTACATCGACATCTCGTTGTACCTCGCGCTCTCCTAACTTGATGAATCTCCCCAAAGAGAGTCGTCATATTTTGAAAGCGGGTCATGGTAATAGCATTGTTGAGTGTGACTATAAACAGATGGAAATCGGTGTTCTAGCTGCGCTAAGTGGTGACCAACAGCTTATCTCCGATTTTAACACTGGTGATGTGTATGAGAGATTCGGAACAGCGTTAGCAGTCTCTCGCGAGCAAGCGAAAGTCGTTTTGCTAGGGCTAATATATGGTATGAGTGCATCAACAATCGCCACTCAACTTGGGGTGACTAAGGTGATAGCGGAAACTTACATTAACCGTTTCTTTGCTCGTTACCCTGATGTGAAAAAGTACCAAAATGAACTTGTTACTCAAGGCATTGATCAAGGGTATGTGACTTCCTGTACTGGCTTACGACGTAGTGTTAATCGACTCGCCACAAAGAGCCCATCAATTCTCAACTGGGAGCAAAACTGGTTTAAAAACTTCCCGATACAAGCTTCGGCAGCGGCTGTTTTTAAGTTATCTATTGTGGAACTAGCACGCGAGTTACATGGCGAGCAATTCAAGCTCCTTGTTCCTCATTACGATGCGATTGTTTTTGAGGTGCCTGAAAATCAAACGAATCATTACACCGCACAAGTAAAAGCAGCGATGCATCGAGCGATGAAGAAACAATTCCCAATGTTGGAGCCTCAGATAGACGTGAAAAGCTGTGGTAAATCTTGGGGAGAGCAGGTTCAAGAAATGAACACTAGCAATCCTTACCAACGACAAGGCATTGATGACCTTCCTTTCTGAGTAATGATTTGAGCCTGGTTAATTCTATATCCAGGCTCTAAATCGTAAGCTTACAAACCTCTCTGTATCACTCTCTACAGTTAAGATGAGGTTTGTTCTTACACTTCACTTTGGTTTTATAGTGACTAACGCAACGATTACGCTACCAACGACCATGTTAGGATTCAATTATGATATTGAGTTAGAACATTGGCAGAAAAACCTGCATGGTTACCGAGTATTCTCTGATGGGAAAAAGGTACTGCTTGATGGAGGGTTAGGAATAAGCCTGAACTTACTGTTTGGGGACAGACAGTACGAAACTTGGCTTGATAGTATTCCTCAACACTATCTAATTGCCTCTAGTGCTTTTGCTGAGTATCAATATCAAATGCTTTGGTTGGCGGCAAACTGCTATGAAGCAGCACAGTTATTAGAGAGCCGCCCTATATTATTGGCATTGATATGCGCCAAGTACAGTGTTGATAATGATGCCGCTATTAAGCTTGCTAAGCTTGGGCAACGAGACATTTTAGCTCAGCTTGGCTTGGATTCATCTAAAGCAGCATTGAAGTTCATCGACAAGCTGGCACTTGATTTTGAGTATTCAAGTGAGTTGAAGCATGTACTCAAGCAGCTGGACGCTAACTTTTCCCGGTTCAAGGTTTTTAGCCACTACAAAGTGGTCAACTACAGCGCATTATTGCTCGACCATAGCCACCCATTTCTTACCGGAACGAATCTAGGGCGTTCAATAGCAGAACAGCGCCAGAGCGTATACAGAAATATGATGGCGTATATGAGTGATACTTTGCGCCTAGGGAATGCAATCGGCATTAACGATCCAGTTCGTCATGTTGAGAGGCTGAGCAGCGTAGAAGATTTGATTGAGTTACATGATGCTTGGGTTGCTCGACAAATAGATCTTCGCTTTGAAGCAATGAAGCCTGAGAGAACGGAGGTTCCATACCCTAAGTGCTTAGCTGATGGTCATGGTATTTCACAAATCGTCAATTTTGAAGACTTATGTGCAGAAGCTAAAGAGCAACTTCATTGTATTGCGGTATACCACAACCGAATCGCAGCCGGGTATTATGCCGCATTTCGTATGGAGTCCCCCGAACGTATGACCATTGGTATAAGCATAAACTCTAAAAAAGCTTTCCCCTATGAGGTTCAACAGATAGCCGGATACAAGAACTCCATACCAAGTGAAGAGACGCGAAGGGTAGTTCACGAGTGGTTCGAAGCATGTAAGCAGATGTATTTTTAATGATAACTTACATAATTAATGTCAGTTTTCCTATTCAAACTGCGAATAATTATCTAATAGAGAATGTGTCATCAATTGGCTTAATATTTGGGCCGAAGCTAAGAGGTCGTTGTGAAAAATATTCTGATTGCGGTGACTGGAGCAAGCCCTCAAGTCTTAACTGAGACGGTATTTGCTCTTCATAAACAAGGTAAACCTATACCTTCAGAGGTATATGTCATTACTACTAGAAGTTCAAAGGAAACGCTTGAGCAAGGGTTATTTATACAAGGTCATTGGCACAAGCTGATCAAAGATTATCACTTGCCAACCATCGAGTTTAGCTCGGATCATATTTGGGTCATCTCTGATGACCAAGGTCATGCTTTAGAGGATGCAAAAGGTGAAAGTGACCAATCTGTAATGGCGGACTTTATTACCCGTAAGGTTGCAGAGCTAACAGATGACCCGCATGTTGCTATTCATGCGTCCATAGCTGGTGGTCGTAAGACGATGGCTTTTTATATGGGCTACGCGATGTCCCTATATGGGCGAGAGCAGGATGTCTTGAGTCATGTTTTTGTTGATGATGAATTTGAGTTTGTTCCAGACTTCTATTATCCAACCCCATCAGACGAGTTTATTGGCGGTAAGCAAGAAGGTGTTATGCTCAACGCGAAAGTTGCGAATGTGACTCTAGCTGAGATACCTTTTGTTCGCATGAGAAAGCAACTGGAGAGAAACTTGATACCTGTTGTTAAGGAGTCAAGTTTCTCCAAGACGGTTGCACGGATGAATGCAGCTACTCAAGCGATAGACCTTAAGGTATCAATGAAGTCTCGCTCAATTCATGTTCTCGGGGTTGATATAAAGCTGAGTGCGAAGTTGTTGGCAATGTATGTTTTTATATTAGAACAACCAGATAGAAAGATGAAAGTTGGTAGTGCCTTCATAAAAAGCACGTCACATTCAATCCGCTATTTAGAGATTTTCAATAGTCTTGGTGGGGACGTTCGTGTTTATACGACGTTCGGGCTAGAAGACTATATTGCATGGTCAACTAGAGAATTGGACGGATTGAAACCGATCTCAACAAGTTTTATTCAAACTAATTTAAGTGGCCTTCATAAAAAACTGTTTGCTGCTTTACCTGAAGAAGTTTTTGAACAGATCAAAGTCAATTCGGACGGAGCAAAAGGTGGCAGCACATATCATGTGAAAGAGAACTTACAAGTTACTTTTGTCGATTAAACAGTAGTTAAGGTAGACATCATTGTTTGAACCTATTTTAGAGACAGCAACTTCAAAAGAAGAGGTTAGACGCATCATCAAAGAATGCGTTGAGCATGTATCCACCAACTGTCTAGGTTGCCCTGCATCTTCAGACTGTCTTAGGCATAAAGAAGTTTGGGATATAGATTAACGGCACCGTAAGTTAACAGCACAAAGTTTGTGCTTTGAACCTTGGCTCAGCTTTTCGTATGAATAGGCTGGGTCAGTTTTTCTCCAAGCTTGAAACTGAGTAGTTATGCGCAGCGGTATGTCAGGCAAGGTTATTCTTGATTGGGAATAAGGTCGCGATAAAGCAGACAAAATCTTCCTGAGAACCAATTAATAAAAACGCCTCAAGTGAACCTTGGGGCGTTTTTGTTTTATCGAGTTGGTTTGAACCTGTAACTAGAACTCGCTACTGCTTATTTACTATTAATTCAGCCTTAGCGCTTTATCGCGATGGTTCCGGTTTCAACTACGCGAGATTCCTTCGAAACCATGACTTTTACCGAGTGTTTTTCTGAAGAGAATAGTGTTTTCGCCGAAGTCGTTGGCCGCCCAAGTGCAGGCGCATGCTCTTGCTTTTGATAATGGATTTCCCAATGACGAGCTTGAGTGTTGTAGCGCATAAACGCAAAGCCATTCACACTCTTGATGGTGGTGTTCCCTTTTTGGTAGAAGCCGTAGTCGCGAAAACTCATATAGTTGATTAAACCGTTGCGATGGTCCTTCACGTCATTGTATTGCTTATCTTCTTTGCTGCCTTCCACGTGATACACCCTGATTAGATCGTCACTCCAATCATCAACAACAAAAGAGCAGCCGCTGAAGTTTGGTGTGAAAACATACAAATGATCGCGATGAGGGTCAGGGTGTTTAGGTATATCGAGATACTTGCCTTGCGCGACCCAGTAGGCCATCTGTGATGTTTTTTGGTCGGGTTGTTGCCCTGCAAAGGTATCAATGACTTCGATAGTGCCTACTGTTCCATGAGCGTGTTTGTATTGCATGCCACTGAAAACAAGCTCACCGCTTTCTTCTACTTCTTTCTTTGTCGCTGGGCTGAGAGATGTCATCTGATGAGCAACGATCTCTGCGCTGACGCATTGGTTGTTAAAGCTAGAACCTAGCAAGTCGGACGGCAGCACACGTGTTCCAGTCGCATCGATCATTTCCTTTCTTGATGTCGGCATCGGTGACAGAATGGCATCAGGAAACTCACGTTCTTCGCCTACGTGAATATGGTTTTTCTGTTCTGTCGCGGCTTCAGTGATATTGGCTTCCTGCTTCTCTTTGTTGCGCTCATCAATGGTTTTATTTTTGTTATTGTTCCATCGCTTATAATCATCTGTTGAATAGGTTAATTCAGCCCTGCGTTCTTGCCGCTGTCGTGCCGCTCGCTGTGCTGTGGTTTCTTGTGTTTCTTCCGAACTAACAGGCGCTGATTGATATCGCATGTAGGCATTCCGATAAAAAATAAATAAAAGAATACCAGCGGTTTTATAAATTTCATGACCCAACTGTTTAAATAGTAACTTTTACTAATAAAAAACTCACAATGAATTAATTTTTAATGTTAATTGTGTCTATAAAGCTTTTTTGAATGGTTTAAATCAAATTTAATAATAAGTGTAATTGTTATTGGATTAGGTATTCATTTGGTAAATAAAAGACTATTAATTAACGTCGGCTTAATTTTTATTTAAGGGGTCTTAGTCAGCCCCTTAAATGCTTTAAGTTACGTGCCTTGCTCAAAACTCTCCATGCCTTATAATCAATGGCTTTCTAAGAAAATAACTAAAAAACTGTAGCTAGGTGACATATATGGATATCAATCAATTAGAAACCCCTTCGTTATTTGTGGATATCGATAAGATGAAGACAAATATTAAGGCAATGCAGCAACGCATAAATGATTTGGGTTTAACTTTACGTCCCCACACTAAAGCACACAAAATTCCGGCGATTGCGCAAATGCAATTAGACGCTGGAGCGCAGGGGATTTGTGTGGCCAAATTAGGTGAAGCAGAAGTGATGGCGCAAGGTGGCATTAAGGATATTCTCATAACCACGCCTATTGCGGGACAAAAGAAAATTCAGCGTTTAATCACTCTGCATCAAGATCATCCTGACGCCCGTTTTATTCAGGTGATTGACGATTATTATCACGTTGTAGAAATTGCAAAAGCCGCATCAGCGGCAAATCTTTGTGTTGAGTTGATGATTGAGGTGGAAAGCGGTCAACAGCGCTGCGGTGTTCAGGTTGGTGATGATTTAGTGCAGCTTATCCACGCGATTCAAATTACGGATGGTGTCAGCTATGTCGGCCTCCAAGCTTATAGCGGACACTTACAACATGTTAAGGACTATTGTTCGCGAAATGAGCAAGCGAGATCGGTTGTGGTGCCTTTGTTTGATTTCATTACATCTACTTTAGAGCCTCAAGGTATGGCACCTCAGATAATTAGCGGAGGAGGGACAGGGACATATGCAGCCTATCAGGGGTTAGGCTACAGTGAGATTCAAGCGGGTTCGTACCTTTTTATGGATGCGGCTTACCTTGCTATTGGAGACGAAACTAATGCGACCGAGAATCATCAGTTTTCTCCTGCACTTAAAGTGCTAAGCACTGTGATCAGTCAGCCAACACCTTCGCGTACCGTGATTGATGCAGGGATGAAATGTCTTTCTATTGATCTTGGCATGCCTATTGTTGAAGGTAGTGAAGGAGTAAGGTATCAAACTGGCGGTGATGAACACGGTATCCTTCATCATGAAGAAGGTTGCGAGATTTTTGAACTTGGACAGCAAGTTATTCTGTTGCCAAGCCACTGTGATACAACATTGAATAACTTCGATACTTTGTATGCCGTGCAAGACGGAAAAGTGGTCTGTCAATGGACAATCGAAGGGCGTGGGCGCTCAGATTAAGAGCACAGTATTCACTTACCGTTGAAAACTACTCAAAACACGACTCAATATAAAAACGGCAGTTTGCACAGAGTGATGTTAGCTCGCATCATTTTGACACTGACTGCTGTTTCATCAAATCACTACAAGCTTACTCTTATTCAATAGCAAGCGGCACATGACATTGTTTAAATTTGTTTAAATTTGTGTAAATTAAGTATTTCAAAGTATCGCAATCCGACTTTTTACCGACTTAAAAAATAGTTATTGATAGATTTAAGCGGATACGAATATTCTTTTAGTTACATTGCCTGTCAATCTCTCTGGTTTGGTGGTTGCTTTTTCATCATGACGGTTGATGTTTAACCTGTTAATGTGTGTGCGTTAGGCATGTTTTGGTGATTTCTTTACCAAAGTTTTTCTAGTTTAGTTAGAGCTAATTATCTGAGGTTTTGCACAAACTCTCAGTGATACTTTAGGTTTTTCTGAATATAAAAATCGAGACTGTGGGTAAGAGAGGAATATCATTTCCCTTTTATTCAGAGTCTAACCGCTGCTTTTCATCTTATAAGGTTCTCCATACTACGTAATTTATAGATCCCTACGACTTACTAGGGATCTTCTATTCCCTCATGAAACAAAATGCATGAGTGTCAGAACGTATTTTTGGAGAACGTAAATAACGTGACCCTTTATTTGAAAACCACTATGAAAATATTATTCGCAATTGCTCCACTCTTTTTATCAATGTCCGTTGAGGCATCGGTTTATTTTGGCCCTCCTGATGGGGAGAATATTATTGATATAGGTAGTAAAGATGGCTACCTATTTAAGGTCGAAAATGGAATCTATGTACAAGCTCATTCGGAGGAATTCGTTCTCGGAATCGCGACTCTATTTGAAAACTTGAAGCAGACTCGCACAGGGAAAGCCATCATTAACCAAGCCTCTCACTATGTCCCGATTGCGCTGCCAAATAAAGAGCGCGCTTTAGCGTTCCATACTGAAGGTCTAGTTGATGGAACGATAGAAAAGATTCACGTTGTAATAAGGCCACCTAGGGGCGGAAAGCAGTTTGTCACAGAACCTCTAATCGCCTCCCCTGAATTTGTTAATTATCAATCAAATGGGCTTGGAGTTCCTGCCGTGATTTATTTTGACATCGATAATGCAGTTTTAATCCCCGGTCATTCAACCATTATTGAACCTTCCATAGCTCTGGGACATGAACTTATACACGCTCGTGACTATTTAACCGGAGGTTTACCAACGGGGACGCAACGAATTCGTTATCGTGCTCCTGTCGCCGGTACAACTCATAATGGAGAAGATTTTACAGAGGGAGAGGTGGTTGAATTTAACTTAATGAAACGTGAGATAGAAGCGACAGGACTCTCCTACCAAAAAGGGAGTACAAAGTTAAAAACACTCACGACTTCGCGCCAATCGTCTATCGAAAGAAGAGAAAGCGTGATGAATGTTTGGGAAGAAGCATTAAAGAATAAATCGGTACCTAGGGCTGATTACGCTCGCGTTAAAACCAATATTCAACGTTTAAAATCTGAAGTGCCAGTATCTGAATACCATTTATCTAAAGAGTTTGGGAATCAAGCTCGTGATATGTATTGGCCTGGCTCTATGGTTGATTACGCATCAACCCCGACTGATATAACGTTGAAAAGCGTAAAGCAAACTACCTCTGGAGTATTGAGCTCAACAGCACTCAGTACAACAAAAGTAAGTGAGGCACTCCATAGCAGCCCTCAATCTCTTTTACTAATAAGCACAAGCTTAATTGAACGAAAAAATGGTTTCCCAAAACTTGATAAAGTGTTGCGTACCGCTCTTGAATTAGCCATCAAAGCGGATCGCAAAGTTATACTTCTCGAAGGTGATAATTTTTCATCGTTAACAGAGGTAGAAAAGCGCCTCACAGTAGCAACGATTGAAAAAGCCGCGGATAGTATTAAAAAAGGCAATACCCCATCTTCTGTCATTCAAATAAACGCTGATGAGATTAGTAATGAGGGCAGAGATTGGTTAACTCAAGTGGATCAAGTGGTCTTGATTTCGACCAATGACGATATTTCCGCGTTGACGATGTCCGAAAATATTGCTGGTAGCTCTCAAAAACTATTAGTCAATCGAATTGTGAGATCAGCTCAACCCAATCCGAGTGTGATATACGCGAACCGTTTGCGCTGGTCTAAGCTCGCAGAAAAAGAAAATGTAACGTTAGTGGCAAACTCTGCATTACCTAAGTCAAAGAGGTGTTGGAGCCGATAATGAAGATCAAAAATTTAATATTGCTCATTGGTCTTTGCGTAAGCTTGAATGTCAATGCATTGGAAATGTGCCGTCTTGGCTCTGAAACACTTGAAGAAGAGCACGAGTGGCTGGCTCGGTTGGACTATGAATTTGAGAGTGAACTGACTGATGTTAAAGAAGTTGCAGCATTGGATAAAATTCCAAGTCTAATGCTTCCCATAAGCGAGCAAGGCATGCTTGCTGAACATTGGGCTGGCGTTACAGCGGCCATAGACAGTAAAAATAGTCAGCCCAACAGTGCAAAAAGAATCGCCCAATTGGAGCGTGTTTCTGAGCGTCAAGCTCTGTGGCAGCTAGCTAAAAATGGTGGTAGGGCTTTTTCAAGCGTGTTGGATATTATTTTTTTCGCACCTTGGATTGAAGATTTAACAAGAACCATGTGGGATGACTCTGCCAGTGCTCTGCACCAACTGAGTGTTACTACTGAGCCAATCCCTTTCGTCGGTTTTGCTATCGGCTATTATGATTACCTTTCCACATTGGATAGCCCAGAGAAACGACTCAATCAATGGCAGCAAAATGGGCATTACAGTTACGGGCAAGAGACTGTACTTGAGCGGCTAAATACGACATCTGCAGAGGCTATTGAGCAGCAGCACGAGCAGTTAAAGCTGCATATCGTTGAATTGACCAAAAGGCTTTCTTCTATTCAGTTGCTTCATTTCGACGCAACCTACAGTGCAAAAGTATTGGAGCTGCAGGAAATCATCAATAAGATGTTTTCTGCGATTGACCTCGAATACGCCAATACAATGCTAGAGCTCTATAATTTTCCCCCTCACGTGATTCAAAAATTTGGAGAGCAAGCTTGCGTGAATCAAAAGCAAGAGGTCGTAGAAGAGCTTGTTCGTTTAGGCACTGCTTCTAGTGGGGCTCTGGACGATTTAAGAGCATGTAGCTATCGAATGCTAGTGGCAAATCTCGGAAAACTTTATGGTATTGGAAAGTACTCGCATATCGAGAAAACGCGTCAGGAGGTTTTCGAGCATAAACAAAATATCGTTGAAAATGCACAGAGACATATTCTTGACTGGCGAAGAAAAATACTTGAAATTCAGAGCAGTAGTATTGAAAAGCTTGTTCTAGAAACAATCAATAATGACAATATTCGTCTTTATCGACAGTATTTATATCAGCATGCCCGCCGCATCGCGATAGACAACTTTTCTTTGTCGATTTTACAGCGACGTGCTACCGAAGAAGAGCAGAGAACAGGGCGATTTCTTGTTGGGGCAGGAGAGCTGATCTGCGGACTGTACTCTTGCCAGGTTTATGAAGGCAGAGAAGTCTTTTTTGATGAAGACTCTGATCCACTTTTACAAAAGCTGTCTGAGCCCTTGGACAACATCGATTTGAGCAGTTACAGCAACGAGCGTGTTAGGCGTGGATGGACAAACGTTGAGCTTGATGAGCCTTATATAAACCTCTGGCAACAGTGGCAAAATAGAGAAGATGTAAGTCTGTCAGCTTTGCCTTATAAAGGTAACCCTTCATTGGAAGTGATTAAAAAAGACATGCCAGAGTTGTTTGAGATTTTAGAGAAGATCCCAAGTCACTCATCAGCGGAACAGGCTAAACCGTTTTTGTTTGAATTGATAAGAAATAGGATGTTTAAAGAAGATATCCAAACCGCTTGGACGAAACTTGGCGATTTTATATTTCGATTTCAATATGAACAGCGTCAACATCAATCGCTCAACTTCCTACCTTTGCAGTGGCAGCAAGCCATTTGGCCTTCTCAGCCTCAAGGTGTGTTGTTTAGTGCTTTTTTAGACAAAACATACATGTACTACTCTCGTCAGCCTTGGGCTCAAGCCTTACCGTATTCGGATGAGAAAAATGCTACCTCTAACTGGACGCTATATCAGGGAGAGGCACATCGCTACTATTTGACCCAGTCGGTGCCCGAGGATGTCTATCTCGGAGACCAATATTGGATAGAGCTAAATGAACAACTCAGTCACGTTTTATCATTGCCCGAAATTCGCTGGCGTCCGTTTGAACAGATGATTCTCATGGATATATGGTCTCAGATTACTGAGATAGAATCTTTAGTCGAGATATCTAAATATTAATGTAAGGGTGGCTTAATTTTTAATACAGAGGATTGTTGGCTAAAAATCTAGGAAGTCGCTCTCCATGATGCAGAGCGACTTCCTTGAACTTATGTCACTAACATAGGGATGAAATCTGCACCTTTCAGCCACTAGGGTATATACTCTCCGATTTTGTGGGCTGACTAACGTGAAACATATGATTCGATTGCTAATTGTTGCTGCAACAGCGTTGTTGATGTGGATGGATTTCAAAATCTCAGCGGTAAGTCGAATTGATACACTTATTGATTTCTCTCAATCGATCAGAAATTTCACGTCGATGCCTAGCTATTCTTCTACCACACAGTTTCCTTTCAACGTTCCCAGCTACGTGACAGTGCACATGACTAAAGAGCTCAATGCACTCTCAGACATGGCAAATTATAAAGAAGTGAGCCTCAACCCAACTAACCGTGAAAACCTTGCGAATGAACGGGAGACTTCTGTCTTAGAGAGCGATGAGATATCAAGTGCCTATCGTGTATATCTTGAAAATAGTAATGTTTATCTTACTCGTTATGATCCGATCGTCGTAGAGCCATCATGTGTTCAGTGCCATGGTTCTGTAGACACGGCGATGGCGGAACAAATCGAGATGTATGGTCGTGACGACGGTTTCAATTACAAAGTTGGGGATATCTATGGGCTAAAGGTCGCTTCAATTGACATCACCTGGTTCTTGCTAAGATACGTTGGTCTGGCCGTATTGTTTGGAGTGCCAGTGGCTATTTTGGTCGGCAGATATAATCGAAAGCTTAATGCTGCAATGAACATCGATGCGCTTTCTGGTGCGTTCAACAAAAACTATTACCTGAAGACCAAACATACTTTTGGTTCGGGCTATTTTCTTCTTTTTGATATTGATGACTTCAAGCAAATCAATGATACCCATGGGCACCAATATGGCGATATGGTGATCAGTCAAGTGTGTCAGCTCTTGAAATCATATTGTCGAGACTCGGACCAACTGTTCCGTTTTGGTGGCGAGGAGTTTGCTTTGTTTATGCAAGGGGACGCGTCTAAGCTGCGAGTTGAAGAGTTCTTAAAAAGTACACTCAATGAAATAAGGCAGACATCGTTTGGCGACGAGCAGCTTAAGCTTCGAGTTACTGTTTCTATTGGGGTTTGCCACAAAGTGGAAGAACAGCATATCGATGACGTAATGTCGAAATCAGATAAGGCGCTATATCAGGTCAAATGCACTGGTAAAGACAACTTCCTCTTTTATGAGGAATGATCGTCGACGAAGCATTTATGGTCTTCTCTATATGGTATCTAAACCTCGATAAAGCGCCTAATAAACGATGACAACTTATTTAAAAGTGGATACGGTTTCTTTTAAAAATATCGTTTATTAGGCGAAACTGGTTGATTGGTAACAGCGTTCATTTGGCTGTTTGAAAAATCAATAAATTATTGAAATAGATGAGCTTTGCTCTATTTTAATACTCAAGCTTTGCCGCATTTCTATTAACTATTTCCGATTTATCAACGGGTTTCATTAAATAGTTCATTGCGGTAATGAAAAACAAGAGTACCGCGAATGCCAAATACGTCGTTTCAGTCGTCCCCGATATTGAAGCGAGTATCCCTCCGAAAAAACCTGATACGCCCCATGCAGAGTAGAGTATGCCGAAGTTAGTGCCGTATGACTTCAAGCCATAGTCAATTGCCGTGACCGGAGGGAAAACACCAAATAAAGCACCGTAAGACATTGCGCCAACTGAGATTCCAATCATCAGTGGGATTGTGGTTTCTATCGTTGTGAAAAAGATCATGTTTACGGCTTGCAATAGGAAGATCAAACCTAAGGTGTGAACACGTCCTATCTTGTCAAAAACGACCCCGCCAATGACTCGACCTGCGGTGTTGAAGATGGCAAGCAAAATGATACTTAGCGCGATTTCTTCCGACGTTAATCCTATCGATTTACTGACGTTACCAATGGAGCCTATTAGCATGATACCGGCTGCCGATGAGACCATGAACATCAACCATATCTGATAAAACTGTGGCGTTTTCAGCATGTCTAGCCACTGAATGTTCACATCGACGCAAGATTCTGTGGTTTCTCCCTTTGGCTCATCGGCCACATAACCCTTCGGAGGATCAACGAGCAGTGATGCCATTGGAATCATGAAGAGTAAGCCAATACCGAGAATCTTAAACGTATCTAAAATGCCAAAGTGCTCGATAAGGATGGTTGATAGAGGTGCCAAATACAGCGCCGCCATCGCAAAACCGCCAGCGGTGAGGCCGCTGACAAGTCCCTTCCTATTCTCTGGCCACCATTTCATGGTGCAAGGGCCGATACAGGCATAAGCAAACCCCATACCTGCGCCAACCATGCACCCAAATGTAACCTGCAGTTCCATCAATGTTGAGGCATAACCCGAAGCCAAAAGTCCTGCTCCGACAAGAAAAACACCAAGGATTGTTACTATTCTTGGTCCTACTTTGTCTTGCCATACACCGGCCAAAAATAGACTGACTGAGAAGGTAAAAACAGACGTCTGATATGGCCCATCTACGTGCTTTGCATCAACACCCAGCGCTTCAGCTAAAGGTTCACTGAAAACACCCCATACGTATAAGATACCGATTGATAGGTTAACTATTAAACCTATCAATAGAATTTTAAATGGTTTATTAATCAATTTAGCCTCAACATATTTTTACTATGAACAATCGTTAGAAATAATGACCTTTAATGATTTATGGTCGGAGGCATGCGTAAATGTTGAATACGCTTCCTCTGCTTCTGATAAGGTAAATTGATGGCTAATCAGATCTTTAGGCTTTAAGTAACCCGCTCTAATTTGTTTGATCAGCATCGGAATAGTATGGGTATGGACCATGCCTGCCGTCATGGTGAAATTGCGTTTCCACATGTCTTCAAGGTTGATGATTGCTGGCTTACCGTGCACACCAAGTACTGCAATGTTACCTCCTGGGCACACCAGCTTTTGAGACATATCCCAGCCAGCAGGAATACCAATGGCTTCGATAACGACGTCTACGCCCACATCATCGGTCATGTCCAAAATTTGCTGTACTGCTGTGCCATCTGAGTTATCAATTGCGTGTGTGGCGCCTAGCTCTTTAGCGACTTGAAGGCGGTGAGGGTTATTGTCGATCGCGTAGATTTCGCTTGGAGAGAAGAACTTAGAAGTCATTAATGCCGCAAGGCCAACCGGACCACAGCCAATCACCGCCACAGAGCAGCCAGGTTGGACTTGGCCATCAAGGACGCCCACTTCATATCCCGTTGGGAAGATGTCACTCAGCAGAACCAAACAATCGGTATCGATGTCATCAGGAACAAGGTGCAAGCTGGTGTCACCATGAGGGACGCGAACGTATTCAGCTTGGCATCCGTCAATTTCATTGCCGAGCAACCAGCCGCCATCTAAACACTGGCCAAATTTAGACACTTGGCACATTTTGCAGCTGCCGCAAGAGGTAATGCATGAAACAATGACGCGATCGCCTGGCCTAAAATTATTAACGCGATCACCACAAGACTCTACAATTCCGACGCCTTCATGACCCATAATTGTGCCAGGTTTAAACGTTGCTACATTATTTCTTAAAATATGTAAGTCAGTCCCACAAATGGTTGTCTTTTCGATTTTAACGATGACATCACTTTGATTAATAATTTCAGGCTTTTCTCGCTCGACTAATTTAGCGGTGTCTTTTCCGTCAAATACATATGCTTTCATTGGGGGTCCTTAATTCACATTATTGTTATGGAAACACCAAAATATAATATAGGCGTAATTTATAAATTAACGTGACTCGCTTGGCAGTTAACAATTGATTAACAGATAATAAACATAATTCAAGTTTCTAATAATTTAAAAGAGTCAGTAATATAAAAATAAAATTACATTATTAAAGAAAGTGAATAATATAATTTTAAATAAATCATTTTTCTTGGTGGTTTTAAATAATTTGCCATAAATAGATAAACGATGATTCCTCACTTTATTAAAGGGGGTATATATTCGGTATGAGGTCTAAGCCAGTTACGGGGTGAGAGACATTGTTGGATTGAGGGGAATACGGCATTTGGGTAGCGAACCAAAACGATTTGAGTTCGAACCGCAACCTTATGCGCTCTAATCATTGACTTATCAATTACATAAAATGTGGAGATCATTTCCAAATTTGGCAGGTAAACATAGATTGCATAGCGCGAGCTAATCCAATTCTGTCATTCGTTTGTTAATACTGCATGCAATAAACACGATCTGATGAACGTGTTTATTTACCTAACCATGAATACAAAAGGAAATGAAAATGAGAAAGTCACTGACAGCACTTGGTTTAGCATTGGTATTTGCAGGCTCAGCAAACGCAGCAAACTGGGGATATGAGGGAGAACACGGCCCAGCGAATTGGGGGGAGTTTGCTTCTGAATGTGCTAAAGGTCAGAACCAAAGCCCGATTGACATTCAATCAACGACAGAAGCGAAGCTAGATAAGTTGAACTTCGATTATGAAGGCAAGGTAATGTCGTTGCTCAATAATGGCCACACGCTGCAAACCAGTTTAGAAGGCAACAATACGCTAACGGTTGACGGCAAAGAATTCACACTGAAGCAATTCCACTTCCACACACCTTCTGAAAACCACGTTGATGGTAAAGAGTACCCATTGGAAGCGCACTTTGTTCATGCGGATAAGGCGGGCCACCTAGCGGTTGTGGCGGTGTTCTTTAAATTGGGTGACGCGAACCCAGACCTCGCGAAGCTGCTGGCTAACGTTCCAAATAAAGATCAGGACGTAGCGATTAAAGTCCCATTTGATGCGGATGCCTTAATCCCGAGTGATAAAGAGTACTACCGTTTTAATGGCTCTCTAACGACACCGCCATGTTCTGAAGGGGTTCGTTGGTTGGTGATCAAAGAGACGCAAACTATCTCTCCAGAACAAGTAAAAGCCTTTGCGAAAGCGATGGGTCACAACAATCGACCAATTCAACCACTGAACGCGCGTATGATCCTAGCGCAGCAGTAAGTTTGAAAAACGAGTAACGAAAAAGCCCGCTTATAAAAAGCGGGCTTTGTGATTTCTCTGGCTGTGTTTAGAAGCCATTGTCTTCTTGTGCTTGAGCTTTTGCCATTTGAATTGGGTCGAGCTTGAGCGTTTGTGTTGGGAACGCGATATCCGCTTCGTGCTTTTTAATGATCGCCATCACTTCGAGCAGTACATCTTGCTTCACCTCGTGGTAGCGAACCCAGTTCACTGTTTTGGTGAAGGTATAGATAAAGAAGTTAAGAGATGACGCTCCAAACGCATCAAAGTTCACGATGAGGGTCTGGCGTGTATCGATGTCTTTGTGATTCTTCAGCATTTCACGCACTTCATCAATGATCACTGGCACTTTGTCCGAATCGTCGTAACGCAGGCCAATCGTTTCAAAGATTCGACGGTTCAACATGCGTGATGGGTTCTCTACTACGATGTTGCTGAAGACAGAGTTCGGTACGTATAAAGGACGCTTATCGAAGGTGCGAATGCTGGTCATACGCCAGCCGATACGCTCCACCGTGCCCTCAATTTGACGGTCAGGAGAGCGGATCCAATCTCCAACTTTAAATGGGCGGTCAAAGTAAATCATCAAACCACCAAAGAAGTTAGAAAGTAGGTCCTTTGCGGCCAAACCGACAATCAAACCACCGACACCACCGAAGGTCAGTAAGCCAGACAGGCTAAGGCCAAATGCCTGCATTACCGTAAGAACGCCAATAACGATAAAGAACAGACGTGCAACTTTCGCCACGGCTTGTACTGTGGTCTCGTCGCGGGTTTTCTGTTCGAGAACGTAATCTTCGACGTTTGTGATGAGGCGCATCACGATCCAAACTAAGATGCTGATCACGAGGATGAGCTTGAGGGTGCTGAGCCAGTTGAACTCATTACCTAACTCACTTTGCAGTACGATGCCAAGCGAGACCGTTGCTGGCCAACACCAGATTAAGGTACTGATGGGCGTCTTGAGTGCTTCGAGTAAAAGGTCATCCCAATGGAAAGGGGTTTTCTCAAATAAAATCGCGAGACGAGAATAGAGGACGCGCCAAGCAACCCAAGCAAAAAAGCTGGCGATTGTTATGAACAGTACGCTACTGCTCCAATCTTGATGGTTCGCCATGACGTAAGTTTGAAGTTCTGTAAACCACTGTGGCATAAGTAAAGTTTCATTTTTTAGAACAATGGGTGAAAGGTAGCAGAGTTTGAGTTTTCGCCCTAGCAAAATGATGTGATTCGAAAAATCAACGTTCATCTTTTAAGTACGGAAAATCAAAGGATGAGTATTTAGTTAGGCGTTAATGATTTTTATGTAAATACAAGTCAATGACAGGAAAGGTGAAATGCAAATTATGTGTCGCTCGGTTAGTCCCGTGTGATGAAACTCGAAGTTTGAAAGATAAGCGCTATCATTCGAACCATCAATTGTAGGTTCTTTGACTCATCGCTAACATTTATCAAGTTCAATTATGAGACTGTAAGGTTAATTTGATATGCGGAGATGAACCATGGAATTTACAGAGCTAGATAGAAATGCGCTCTACGACATTTGGATGTCGCAAAAAGCAAAAATGCACCTTACCCAAATGGAGATGGCAAAACGTCTAGGTATTAGTCTGCATGAGTTCTCTTCTTTGTTACGCGGCAATGCTCCGCTAACTCTGGGGTTTGTTAAACAGCTATGTGAGCAATTACACGTTCGCCCTGGACAAGTTATTCCATCCTTGACTGAACGAGATATCTCCGGTTCTGGTTCGGTATATTTGCAAAACCGCATTACTGTCGACGGTGAGATCCGCAACGTGTTTGTTGAAGGTAATCAGGTTGTGATTGAGTACGAGCACCACGTAAGCTGATACGAATGAACAGACAAAAAAGCGAGCTTGAAGGCTCGCTTTTTTGTTTTCATGCTGCTAGTAGGAAGTTCTTTAAGCTTATGGCATTTTTACCAGTGAATCACGCGATAGGTCAGAGATGGTTTTCGCCCCTGTCAGTGTCATTGCTACGCGCATCTCTTTGTCATACAAATCAAGCAAGTTCTCTACGCCGGCACCGCCTTGCGCTGCGAGTGCGTAAACAAAAGAGCGACCAAGTAGCGTACAATCTGCACCAAGTGCCAGCATACGCACGACATCCAAGCCGGTGCGTATACCTGAATCAACGAAAATCTTCAGGTCGCCTTTTACGGCATCGGCGATGCTAGGCAAAGCTTTTGCTGTAGAAAGCACACCGTCTAGCTGGCGACCACCGTGGTTTGAGACAACAATACCATCCGCACCAAAGCGAACTGCGTCTTTTGCATCTTCTTCATCCAAAATACCTTTGATGACCATTGGGCCGTCCCAAAAGTCTCGAATCCACTCTAGATCTTTCCAAGAGATTGAAGGATCGAAGTTTGCGCCCAGCCAGCCAATGTAGTCTTCCAACTTGGTTGGCTCGCCACGGTAAGTGGAGATATTACCTAAGTCGTGAGGTTTACCTAATACACCCACATCTAATGCCCAGCTAGGATGAAGCATAGATTGGAATACACGGCGCATCGCCGCATTTGGACCACTCATACCGGAGTGCATGTCACGGTAACGCGCGCCTGGCACTGGCATATCCACAGTGAAGACCAGCGTTGTTACGCCAGCGGCTTTCGCGCGCTCAAGTACGTTCTTCATAAAGCCACGGTCTTTCAGAACATACAGCTGGAACCACATTGGGCGTTCAATCGCAGGGGCCACTTCTTCAATTGGACAAACGGATACGGTCGACATGGTGAAAGGAATGCCTTTCTTTTCTGCCGCTTTTGCTGCTTGAACCTCACCACGTCGTGCGTACATACCTGTTAAGCCAACAGGCGCTAGAGCAATAGGCATCGCCAGCTTTTCACCGAAGATTTCCGTTTCTAAGCTTAGCTCGCTCATATCGCGCAGAACACGTTGACGTAGTGCAACGTCACCTAGGTCATCGGTGTTGCGCTTCAATGTGCGCTCATCGTATGAACCGCCATCAATGTAATGGAAAAGGAATGGAGGCAGCTTGGCTTTCGCAGCAGCGCGGTAATCTGTAGAAGCAGAGATAATCATATTCGTGTGTCCTGGCTGTTATTCTAAGATTGCGTCCTGAGTCAATGAGCACCTGCTCTGTCAGTGTTTCACTGACTGCCATCCTTTCGGCAGTCGACGTCAGAATTAGAGTATAGATAAGTGATTGAGCTGTGAGACATTTCATACACGGAACAATCAATTATCTGCACTGAAAAAGACTGGCACACCGGTCGGGCATTGATGCAGCAAGCCACACCAAAAGTCGGGGTAGTAGTGCTGACCGCTGTGCCGGAGAAAGTGCAGGGCGGGGGAGACCCTGCGTAAGTGTTACTTCATTAAAGCGTCGGTGATTTGGAATCCGTAAATCAGAATCAGACCGATGATGCCTGTGACCACCAAGTAGTAGAACGTTGGGATAACGGTCTTGCGAAGCGTTGCGCCTTCTCGTCCTAGCAGGCCAACTGTTGCAGAGGCAGCCACAACGTTGTGGATGGCAATCATGTTACCCGCAGCAGCGCCAACCGCTTGAAGGGCAACCACAATGGCACTTGAGATAGTCAGTGTCTGCGCCACTTCGAACTGGAACTGGCTGAACATCATGTTCGACACGGTATTAGAGCCGGCGATGAATGCACCAAGGGCACCAACAGTAGCACTCAACGCCGGGAATGCTGAGCCAACGAGGTCTGCTGCAAAGTTCGCCGTAGTGACTGGCATACTTGCTAGCTCGGCGCCGTTGACACCTGAGTTAATAAAGATACGAACCATAGGGATAGTGAACACAAGAACGAAACCTGCACCGATCAGTGTCTTGCTTGATTCGCCAAATGCTTTGCCTAGTGACTTAGCGCCGCCACCTTGCAGAAGAACCGCAAGTAACGCTACGAAGACTAAGATGCCACCCGGAAGGTATAGAGGTTGAATCGCTGTGCTGATACCTGTTTCACCAAGAATATTACCAAACGATAGGCTTACGCTCTTAAGTAGACCTTTGAACTCAGGGCTTACGCGGCTTGCCACTAGGATAACCGCTAGCATCACGTATGGTGCCCAAGCCTTGGTTAGGCTCATTGGTTTGCCTGGGTTGTCATCAAGATTGATCTTTAGAGAACCGAGCCATTCTGCTGGCCATTTATCTTCGCTTTCGAAGTCCCATTTTGTTTTTGGAACGAGGAAACCTTTCTTCGCCGCAGTAACTACAATCGCCAGACCAACTAGACCACCTATTAATGATGGGAACTCAGCACCTAGGAACACACCTGTTAGTGCGTAAGGCACGGTGAAGGCAACACCTGCGAATAGCGCGAAAGGTAGGATGTCTAGACCTTCGCTCCAGCTTTTGTTCTTACCAAAGAAGCGAGTCAGCATCATTGCCATGAGTACCGGAATGAGAGTGCCAACCGTTGCGTGAATCATGGCAACACTTGCGGTGATTTGCTGTAGGTATGCGTCCCATGTTGAGCCATGAGCAACCAGTGCTTCACCAATGTTGTGCGTATCTAAACCTTTGTTCACACCTACGATGATTGGCGTTCCAACCGCGCCGAAGGATACTGGTGTAGATTGGATCATCATGCCCATTAGTACCGCTGCAAGCGCAGGGAAGCCAATCGCAACTAATAGAGGGGCGGCGATAGCAGCAGGTGTACCAAAGCCAGATGCGCCCTCAATGAATGAACCGAAACACCAAGCGATGATGATGGCTTGAACGCGACGGTCGGCTGAAATATCAGTAAACCCATTGCGAATTGTGGTGATCGCGCCAGTGTGTTTTAAAGTGTTAAGCAAGAAGATGGCACCAAACACGATCCATAGAACAGAGACGGTAATACCTAATCCTTGAAAGACAGACGCCAGTACGCGAGTAGCTGACATATCCCAAAACATTAGGGCGATAGCGACGGTTAGACCGAACGCAACAGGCATGGCTTTTTTAGCAGGCCAGTTGAGACCAACCAATAATATGGCGGCGACAACAATTGGCGAAAACGCCACAAGGGCAAGTAGGGTTTCACTCATTGGTACATCCTCGTACGCTGACTTCTCGAACCGCTTTATGCTGTTGAGATGATTTTTGTTGTAATGGTTTTGTTAATTTAGCGTGAATTTACCCCTTTATTTTTTATAGATATAGGGAAATAATGAAATTGATTTATTCCAAAAGTGACATAATAGAATGCGTGCAGATGATCTAATCCTGTTCTCACAGGTGATAGAAATGGGCAGTTTTAGTAAGGTGGCTGAAGAAAATAACCTTACAAATTCAGTAGTTAGTAAAAGAATTGCGCGGCTAGAAGAAGAGATAGGTGCTCAGCTATTATATCGAACAACGCGTAAATTGACCCTGACCGAAGCAGGGAAGGTTTTGTTACACAGTGCTAAAAATGTGAAGCAAGCCACTCAGGAGGCTATGGATGCAGTTTCAGGCTTTGGTGAGAATGTCAGCGGTCATATCAAAATGTCGGTGCCGACTATCTCGGGCGATTTGATCTTGGCGGACGCCGTTGCCGAGTTTTGTAATATGCATCCAGGTTTAACCGTCGATATGTCGCTTGATAATCGCTTTGTTGACTTGGTTGCTGGTGGCTTTGACTTGGTGATTCGAACTGGTTATCTAGAAGATTCCAGCTTGATTGCGCGTCATATTCTTGATTCACAATGGGTGGTTTGTGCCTCGCCTTCTTATATTGTCAAAAATGGCAAACCGATTGAGCCCATCGACTTAACCACGCACAACTGTTTGCAATACGCCTACCAAACTTCCGGTGCGACCGACTGGCAGTTCAAAGGCAAACAGGGTGACTACATCGTCAAAGTGTCGGGCAGCTTCTCTACGGATAACGCTACCGCATTAAGAAAAGCAGCCCTAGGTGGGCATGGTATCGCCTACGTACCGCGTTGCTTGGTTTATCACGACATTCGTAGCGGTGAGCTGGTGGATATTTTCCCGGAGTTGGTCGGTAAAAAGCTCGGCATCTACGCGGTTTATCCTTTTACTCGTCAGCCTCCAAACAAAGTAAAGCTCTTGATTGAGCACATTCGAGAACGATACCTAACTATCTCGCATTACTTTTAGGCAGTTCATAAATACAAGAAATGTTTCAATCAATTGGTTGAAATTCTATACCTGAGCCCTAAGGTAGGTATTGAGAATAAATCTCAACAAAATAATAAAACAAAACACTCAACTTCAAACGGAGTAACACGGACGTTATGCATTACCCAAAAACTCGTAAAGATTCTGTCGTCGACACTTATTTTGGTCACGACATCGCAGATCCATATCGCTGGTTAGAAGACGATATGAGCCAAGAAACCGCAGAATGGGTTTCGGGGCAAAACTCAGTGACCTTCGATTACTTAGGTCAAATCCCTTTCCGCCGACAAATTCGCGACTTAGTGGCGAACAGTCAGAACTATGAAAAGTATTCTCAACCTTTTGTTCATGGTGAATACACCTACTTCTATAAAAATGATGGTTTGCAGAACCAGAGCGTTTTATACCGTCGCAAAGGAGAAGAGGAGGCGGAAATCTTTCTCGATCCGAATACTTTTTCAGAAGAAGGAACGACATCGCTTGGCGAAGTGAAGTTCTCTAAAGACGACTCTCTTGTCGCGTATTCCATTTCTGAAGGTGGTAGCGATTGGCGTAAGATCTTCGTCATTGATGTAGAAACCAAACAGCAGCTTGAGCCTGAAATTGTCGACGCCAAGTTCACCACTATTTCTTGGGTTGGTAACAAAGGTTTTTACTACGCAAGCTATGATAAACCACAGGGCAGTGAGCTTTCGGCTCGTACTGAGCAGCACAAGCTTTACTACCATGAGTTAGGTACTCCGCAAAGTGAAGACAAAGTGGTCTTTGGTGCGTTGGAGCCACAAAAGCATCGTTATGTAGGGGGAGTGACCACCAAAGACGATCGTTTCTTGATTATCACAGGTGCGGAATCTACATCAGGAAACCGACTGTTTTATGTGGATCTCTCTTCAGAAGAGCAAGACGTTATCACGCTTCGAGATACAACCGATGGTGATACTTATTTGATTGATAACCAAGATGACACTTTAATCTTCTACACCAACTTGGATGCGCCTAACGGCAAAGTGGTTGGCTACAACATTCAAACTCAACAATGGACAGAGATCATTGCTGAACAGGAGCAACCACTGGATATTAGCAAAGGTGGTGGTTACTTGTTCGCGACTTACATGGTCGATGTTTTGTCTAAAGTTCAGCAGTTTACTTATCAAAGCGAGTTAGTACGTGAAGTGACTTTACCTGACCAAGGCACCGTATATGGCTTGCAAGGCAAAGCAGAAGATAAGACGCTTTACTACTCTTTTACCAACTACGTGACGCCACCAACCATTTTCTCTTTTGATGTAGAAAGCGGTGAGTCAACGCTTTATCAAGAATCGAAAGCACCGTTCGACCGTAAAGAATACGAATCTCAACAAGTGTTCTATACCTCGAAAGACGGTACAAAGGTTCCGATGATCATCTCATATAAAAAAGGCACCAAACTCGATGGCAGCGCACCAACCATGCTTTATGGCTATGGTGGCTTCAATATCAGTTTGACGCCGATGTTCTCAGGAAATGTCGCGAACTGGTTAGAACTTGGTGGCATCTACGCAGTCGCTAACATGCGTGGCGGCGGCGAATATGGTAAAGCTTGGCACAACGCGGGTACTCAACAACAAAAGCAAAACGTGTTTGATGACTTTATTGCCGCAGCGGAATACTTGATTGAGCACGACTACACCAGCTCAGAGCGTCTTGCGATTCGTGGCGGCTCAAATGGCGGCTTGTTGGTCGGTGCGTGTATGACTCAACGACCAGAGCTGTTTAAAGTGGCGATTCCTGCGGTTGGTGTATTGGATATGCTTCGCTACCACACCTTTACTTCTGGTGAAGGTTGGAAATACGATTTTGGTACTTCTGAGCAAACCGAGGCGATGTTCCAATATCTACTTGGGTATTCACCAGTGCATAACGTGAGAGAGGGAGTCTCGTACCCTGCTACGCTTGTCACGACAGCAGACCATGATGACCGTGTGGTACCTGCCCACTCATACAAGTTCATCGCAGAGTTGCAAGACAAGCATCAGGGAGACAATCCAGTGCTGATCCGTATTGATGTCAATGCCGGTCACGGTGCGGGGATGCCGCTGAGCAAACAAATCGACCTAACTACCGATGTTTATGCATTTGCTCTGCACAACATGGGTATCGAGAAGCTCGATATTTAATGAACGTATTCTGCTACTGATAGCGAAACGCCAGTTAACAGAACCGCAATAAAAAATGCCGCGATATCCATCGCGGCATTTTTCATGGTTGGGGGAACTCAATTTGATCGTTAGGGTGACTAAGCCTAACGTTGAACCAACCAGTCTCGGCGGCCAAACCGAATGGCAGCTATACCATTTTCGTAGTTATGGCGAAAAATTCGCCATACTTTAATCCTAGTTTATGAATATGAAATTGTGATGAATCTAGGCTGCATCATGTTGATTTTCATTGTTTTCAAGATCAAATGAGGCATCAATCAGCTTTCTCGTGTAATCGCTTTTTGGATTATGGAAGATCTCTTCCGCCGTACCTTGTTCCATCACTTCACCCTTTTGCATGACTAACACACGATCAGACAGTGCTTTCACAACAGAGAGATCGTGGCTGATAAACAAGTAGCCGATGTTATGCTTCTTCTGCAAATCTTTAAGCAAATCAATGACGGTCAGTTGAACGGAGCGGTCCAATGCCGACGTGGGTTCATCAAGCAGAATGAAAGAGGGTTCCAGAATCAACGCGCGCGCAATCGCAATACGTTGGCGTTGACCGCCAGAAAACTCGTGTGGGTAACGGTTAATAGATGCTGGGTCTAAGCGCACCTCTCGCAGAACATCACGTGCTTTTTGCATCCGTTCTGCTTTACTCATTTGAGGTTGATGCACGGTGAGAGCTTCCGTGATGATGTCACCAACGGTCATTCTTGGTGAAAGTGAACCGTATGGGTCTTGGAAGACCATTTGTACGTCTTTCTTCAGCTCGAAGCGTTCTTTGTCCGTCAGAAGTGCTAGATCTTGCCCTTTAAACTGAATTTTCCCGGTTGAGGGCAACAATCCGATCAAGGCTCGGCCAAGCGTTGATTTGCCTGAACCAGATTCACCCACGATACCAAGCGTTTCACCCTGTTTTAGTTCTAAAGAGATACCTTTTACGGCCTCAAAGTATTCGTTCTTGCTGGCGATAAAATGCGGCTTAACAAGGAATTTAACGCGAATGTCATCGGCTTTAAGCAGTTCAGTTGCCCCTTCTTTAATGGGATCTTTACTGCCTTTTGGAATCGAGTTAATCAGCATCTTAGTGTAATCATGCTGAGGATCAGAAAAGAGTGTTTCTGTGATGCCTTCTTCGACCACTTTACCTTTACACATCACCAAGACTCGGTCGGCAAAGTGTTTCACTACACCTAAGTCATGAGTAATGAAGAGAATCGCCATGCCCATTTTCGCTTGGATCTCTTTGATCAAATAAAGCACTTCAGCTTGAACAGTCACGTCGAGTGCCGTTGTTGGTTCATCGGCGATCAGAATATCTGGTTCGTTAATCAAAGCCATGGCAATCATGATGCGTTGCAACTGACCACCAGAGAATTCATGTGGATACTTGTCGTAAGCTTGTTGTGGGTTTGGTAAGTGCACTAAATCGAACAACTCGAGAACTTTTTTCTTCGCTTGTTTTTTGCTCACTGGACGATGGCACATGATGGCTTCGGCCACTTGAATACCCACACGCATGTATGGATTTAGCGAAGTCATGGGTTCTTGGAAAATCATACCAATACGATCGCCGCGGATACTCTGCATTTGTCGTTCGGATTTATCTAGGATTGATTCGCCTTCAAAGACGATAGAGGAATCGGCGTGCAAAATGGCGTTATCCGGCAGCAATCTCATCAACGCATTGGTCGAGACTGATTTTCCTGAACCAGATTCGCCTACGATAGACAGTGTTTCACCAGCTTGTAGATCAAAGCTAACATTCTTTACTGCATCGACGATACCATCGTTTGTCGTAAAGCTGACAGACAGGTTGTTCACCGAAAGAATGGTTTGTGTGGACATCACGTTTCCTTGTGTATCGAGTTGTTATTACTGTTACTGCCTTTTCACGTTGGCAGAAACCTATACTGGGCTATTCTTGCCTAGTTATATAGCTGAGGCGCCCCCGCTTCTGCTGCAGTCATTGCTTGCAGATACAAGAATTGCTCATGAGCACGAGTAACATGGTCGAGTTCGATCATCCACTGAGCATTGCGCTGCGCCGAGCAAAATGCGGCCATGTGCGCCAGTAAATCTTCACTTTGCTTACTCAATAACTGGCTAACTCGGCCAATCAAATCATGGCTTTCGAGTTGTAAGAACTGGAACAGAGCGTACGATTGGTTAAGGGCTGAAAACGCCTCTTGCTGCATTCCAAGTTTATTGAGAATTTCAGATTGGGCTACGCTGGCATCGCGCAAACCGCTGATGAGGCATACAAACTGGCACGGTTTGGTAAGGTCGTTTTCGAGTGCGGAGTGAATGTGATTTGGCAAATGGCTGAGAACATCTTCATACAAGCGATGAGCTTCTGGCCAATGGCCTTGTTCCATCAGCTGTTCTGCTTTTAAGTAGCGCATCCAGCATTGCTCAATATTCATCTTCATCTCCACAAAATTCGATTTGAATAGATATTAAATGAAATTAATTATCAATTGCAAGTGCGACTTGTTTTCATTTTAAATGACGTACAGCTGTTCGTAAAATGTCCAAACGAACCGGTGTGGAAGATAAATCACTTAAATTTAAACAAATAATCTCTACACTGAGGTAAAGACAATAAGAAAAAGGAGGCGAGTATGGCAGTACAAAGATTGGAACCTAAACAGCTGTATTCTGTAGCTGAGTTAGAGAATATGCCATGTAAGTCGACCAAGGAATTACCTCCGATTGACGAGATTGTTGGGCAAGAACGCGCACAAAAAGCGGTTGAGTTCGCTATGTCAATCAAGGAGAAAGGGTACAACATCTACGCCATTGGTCAGAATGGTCTGGGCAAGCGCACCATGATTTTGCGCTACTTAAACCGCCATCAGCATGATGATGCGGCTCTGTTTGATTGGTGTTATGTCGCGAACTTTGAAGACACGCGCACACCAAAAGTACTGAAACTGCCTTGCGGTATCGGTAACAAGCTTAAAGTCGATATCGAAAAACTGATGGGCAAGCTACTGAATGCACTGCCTCTCGCTTTCGATAACGAGATGTACTACAGCCGTGCCGATCGCCTAAAAAACCAATTGGCGAACAAGCAACAGTCAGAATTGGATACCATCAGTAAAGAAGCCAAAGAGAAGGGCATTAGCCTAACGATCACTGCGCAAGGTGATTATCAATTTGTGGCTATGAATGGTGAAGAACTGCATACCGAAGAGTCTTTCGATGAGCTAAGCAAGAAAGAGCAGGAATACTTCGGCAGTAGCATTGATGAGCTGGAAGTGAGCTTACGTAACATGGTACGTGAGTTAACCGAGTGGGAAGACTCGTTCAGTGAGAAGATCAAAAAGCTTAACGATGATGTGACGTTGGATGTGATCACTCACTTCATCAAGCAGTTGAAAGTGGATTACGCTGAGTATCCAGAAATCAAAACTTACCTAACCGATCTGCAAAAAGACATTGTTGAAAACGCTGAGATCTTCTTAGAGCAGAGTGGTGAGCAAGGTGAGATTGCGACCGCTTCTCTGGATAAGAAACTGCCACGTCGTTACAAAGTCAACGTGCTGGTGAATCGCAAAAACAGTGAGTTCCCTATCGTGGTAGAAGAGAATCCGAACTACCACTCGCTGTTTGGTTCGATTGAAACCGCAACCTTCAAAGGTACGGTATTCACCGATTTCTCTTTGATTCGAGCGGGTAGCTTGCACAAGGCGAACGGTGGTGTGCTATTGATGGATGCACAAAAGGTACTAGAACAGCCTTACGTGTGGGACGGATTGAAGCGTGCTTTACGCTCTCGTCAGTTGAGCTTCACGTCATTAGAGAAAGAAGTAACGCTGACTGGCGCGGTTTCTCTTGATCCTGAACCGATTCCATTGGATATCAAGATCATCTTGTTTGGTGATTACCGTACATACCAATTGCTGCAACATTACGATCCGGAGTTTGGTGAGCTGTTCCGAGTAACGGCGGATTTCGAAGATGAAATGAAACGTACGCCGGATTCAGAGCTGCAATACGCACGTTTTATCTCTAGTGTGGTGAACGACAACAACATGCTGCACTGCGATAAGAAAGCCATTGCGCGCATTATCGAGTACAGCTCACGCTTGTCTGGTGACCAAACCAAGCTTTCGTTGCATTCTGCCAATATCGCTAACCTATTACGTGAGTCTAACTACGTTGCTCGCCAAGCGAATTCCAACATGATCCGTATCGGACACGTGGAAGAGGCTTTGAGCAACCAAGAAATGCGAGTTAGTCGTTTGCAAGATAGCGTGATGGAAACATTCGTCAATGGCACAACCTTGATTCACACTGATGGTTCTGCTGTTGGCCAAGTCAATGCTCTTTCGGTACTGAGCACCAGTGATCACATGTTTGGTGCGCCAAACCGAATTACTGCGACGACGTGTTACGGCGATGGAGACGTGATTGATATCGAACGAAGTGTCGACCTTGGCGGTAGCATCCACTCTAAAGGTGTGATGATTCTGTCTGCTTACTTGTCGTCTGTGTTCGGTAAGACTGCACGTGTGCCACTGACCACCACAATTACCTTTGAGCAATCGTACGGTGGTGTTGATGGTGATAGCGCAAGTATGGCTGAGTTCTGTGCTGTGGTATCTGCGTTCTCGAAACAGCCAAACCGTCAGGATATTGCGATCACAGGTTCGATGAACCAATTCGGTGAAGCGCAACCTATTGGCGGTGTGAACGAGAAGATCGAAGGCTTCTACGATGTGTGTGAAATCAAAGGGCGTCATGCGGGACAAGGGGTGATCATCCCACGTTCCAACGTGCATAACCTAATGCTTCGTCCTGACATTGTGAAAGCAGTAGAGAAGGGGGATTTCCACATCTGGGCAATCGATCACGTAACCGAGGCTGTTGAGCTATTTACTGGTAAAGCGGCGGGCGAAGCAACAGACGAAGGAACTTACCCAATCGACACCATTTTTGGGTTAGCACAAGCTAAGTTAAATGCGCTGAGAAAATAAGCGATCGTTGACTTAAAAGTTTATAGAAAGACGTACAAGCTTTCATAACTTGTCACAACGACAATATCCTGACGTAATGTCGGGATATTGTCGTTAAAGCCATGAAATTGATGGCTTTTTACTCTGGACAAAAATGTGATCTACCTCTAGTATTTGCCTCCTTGTCTATTCGTCTGGGAATAATCCCATCGCAAGGAAGCCAACACTCAAATACCTGAGGTTACTCATGCAGCTATCACTGAAAAACTTGTCGGTACGAACGCAAGTTTTGGTTCCAGTTCTATTCACCGCGATCACTCTGTTTATTACATTGTGGATCACTCAAAACAACCTAGAAGCAGAGCAAGAATTGGTTGCTTCTAACTCCGATTCTCTCGTGTTTTACAAAGACACGCTGGCTCAAATTGATGACCAAGTTTACCCATTACGCATAAGCGCGGTTTACGCGATCTACGATGCAGCTCGTCGTGATGCGTTCCTTGCTGACCTGAAAGCGGGCGCAAAAGCCATTGATACAGACCTTGATCTTATCGATGCACGCGGCACGTTCAGCAAAGACGCGGAGAAGGTTCGTCAAAGTATCGATGCTTACATTGATTACTCTACTCGTGCTGTTGATTTATTTAACCGCCATGACCGTGGTTTAGTGTCGGATAACGAATACACAAACTTCATCTCAGGTTACCGCCGTGTGGGCAACGAAATGGTTGCAACCATCAACGCACTATCACAGCGTGTGAATGAGATTGCGACGGAAGCAACTGCAGCAAGCGCACGCCAGCATACTCGCGTACAAAACAATGCCATGATGTCAGTGATTGCGGTATTTGCATTCTCATTACTAGGCGCTTGGTTCCTATCTGGCATGATCGTAACGCCAATCCAAAAACTGCAAGAAGTGATGCGTAAGCTAGCAGGTGGTGACCTGTCGGTACGTGCAGACATTGATGGCGACAACGAAATTTCTCAGCTAAGCAAAGACGTAAACCAAACAGCGAAACAGCTTCACGATACGGTTGATCAATTGATGCGCATCAGTGAAGAAGTGGCTTCTGCTTCAACTGAGCTTGCTGCAGTAATGACGCAAGCAGAAGCAAATGCTCAGCAAGAGCTAGCGGAAATCGAGCAAGTTGCGTCGGCAGTCAATGAGCTAGCGAGCACGGCTAATAACGTAAGTGATAACGCGACATCTGCAGATGCAACAGCACGTGAAGCTGACGGCCTAGCGCAATCTGGCCTAGCGATCTTCCAAGAGAGTGCACAAGCAAGCGAGCAAATGTCTCAGGCACTGAACGATGCTGCGCAAGTGGTTCTGCGTCTAAAAGAGCAATCCGTTCAAATCAACGACGTTATCGAAGTGATTCGTGGCGTATCTGAGCAAACGAACCTTCTAGCGCTAAATGCCGCGATTGAAGCCGCGCGTGCTGGTGAATCTGGCCGCGGATTTGCCGTGGTAGCTGATGAAGTGCGTATGCTGGCTGCTCGTACACAAGACTCTACGCAAGAAATCTCGTCTATCATTGAAGAGCTTCAAGCGCAGTCTGGTCTAGCCAACGACAGCATGCAGGTGAGCCTAGAGATGCTTAACCGCAACAACGAGTTGACTCAACAAGCGAACGACGCACTGATCGGCATTACAGAGTCGGTAGCGAATATCAACGACTCGAACACGCAAGTGGCGACTGCGGCGGAAGAGCAGTCTCAAGTAACACAAGACATCAACCGCAACGTCGTTAATATGTCTGAGCTTGTGAACCAAAACGTAGCGGGCATTAGCCAAAGTGCGAGTGCAAGTACGGAGCTTTCTCACCTTGCAGAGAAACAAAAAGAACAGTTGAGCTTCTTCAAGCTATAAACATTAAGTAGAAACCTTAAGCAATACAAACTGACGGAATATAACCAGAATCCCTGAGCCTTGGCTTGGGGATTTTTTTATGAAAAGTGAAGTAATGACTCAATTAACAGTAATTAAAACAGTCAGTTAACAAAAATAATGCGTGACTCAAGTCACATTTATAAATGTTAAACCAGACTTTCTAGCGTCAAATGTTTTTTGACGCGCACACATTTTTCTAACTATCCGACAACTTGATGGTTTTGACATATTCATATCGTCACCACTAATGGTGTTTTGTTCAATTTAGGCTGTGTATTCAACTTGTTGCGCTAAAAAGCGCAGCTGCTACTATGCCGCCCGTTTTCTCGTTGGTACAGAAAAGTCCTGTTTTCTGGTGAGAAAATAATGACAAAACAAAGATATGGAAAACTATAAATGAAATTGAAAACTTTAGCTGTAGCAGTGGCACTGTTAGCATCTGGATCTCAAGTTGTCGCTTCAGAACTGTACAACCAAGATGGCACTTCACTAGAAATGGGCGGCCGTGCTGAAGCTCGTCTATCTATGATGGATGGCAAAGCAGAAGACCGTTCTCGCATCCGTCTTAACTTCCTAGGCAAACAGGAAATCAGCGATAGCCTATACGGTGTTGGTTTCTGGGAAGGTGAGTTTGAAACATTCGAAAACGGCGGTGTAGACGGTAACAGCGATCTTGAAACTCGTTACGCTTACGCAGGTCTTGGCGGTAAGTACGGTGAAATCACTTACGGTAAAAACGACGGTGCACTAGGTGTTATCACTGACTTCACTGATATCATGGCTTACCACGGCAACACTGCAGCACTAAAACTGCCAGTTGCTGACCGTACAGATAACATGGTTTCTTACTCTGGCCAGTTCGAGCAACTAGCAGTACGCGCAAGCTACCGTTTTGCTGATCGCACAACAGATGTGAACGGTTTTGACGACAACGAGCAAGATGGCTTCTCTCTATCTGGTATTTACGCATTCGCTGACACTGGCTTTGAGCTAGGTGCTGGCTTTGCTAACCAAAATGACTTTGATCAGTACATGCTAGCGGCTTCTTACACTGTAGGTAACTTCTACGTTGCTGGTAACTACACAGGTATCGAGAAAGATTCTGACGATTACAAAGGCTACGAACTAGCAGCTGCATACACAATGGGCCAAACAGTGTTCACTTCTACTTACAACAAGGGTGAAGAAGAGAGCGAAGAAACTGTAGAAAACCTAGCGGTTGACGTAACTTACTACTTCAAGCCTAACTTCCGTGGCTACGCGTCATACAACTTCGATCTAATGGACAACGAAGGTTCTAACGAGCAAGACGAACTAGCACTAGGTCTACGTTACGACTTCTAAGTCGATAATGACTGAAAATATACTGCCTTATTCTTAGTCATTTAAAACCCCTTGCCAGATGGTAAGGGGTTTTTCCGTTACAGCGGTAAAATACAGAAAAGCCGTGTCGCGTTAGCCTTTCAGCTTTAGCTTGGTGCCATCAAATTTGAGGTGGCTTAACAGGTTCTTAGCGTTGGCTTTGCCGAAATCATCAAACTCCACGCCGTAACGGGCGTAATGAACCGATTTCTGCAAGTTACAAATTCTCCCCTTCAATGGCGCAAGCATACGACCATTACCTGGCATGGTAATGTCGAGCGTCACCAGATCGCCAACTTGCAATGTTCTGCTCATCGGTGACGTCACGAACCGACAACCGCTTTTAGAGAGGTCACGTATCTCACATTCTGCTCGGTATTGTTCAAACTGAAGGCGAGAGCGCAGATTCACTTCGTATCGCACTTCTTTTCTCAGCTGATATACCTGCATGGTATTAGGAAGGTTTAGTACCAATAGTGGGTAGGGGTCGCCTAAACGGTGTTTGAGCTGTGCTCGGAAAGGAATGACGGCACCTTCGCCACGATGGGAGTAAGCTTTTACGTTGATCCAAAAGCCTTCTTGAAAGTAAAACTTCAAATCCTCATCGGAGATATTTGGGATTTCAATCAGCGCGGTATTATTAGAATGACAGCCCATAAATGTGCTGGTGGTGATGAACTTGGTACCAACGGGCGTGGTGACGTTGAGAGTCACTTCACTGCCGTGTTCTACCATTGCCATTGCATCGGTGCTGTTGAGTGTGCTTGCCTGACGTTCTGGAGCGTTTCTGCTTTGTGGAGATGTTCTCTTATCTCCAGCGCTCGCGATCATGTTTCTCATTATTATTGTCGTGCCTGATGTGAGAAGGTGTTACGCGCTATTATTAGTACGAAGTGACTAGATGATTCGTGGGTATCATTCTAGGCAGTCATATAGTTGGTTTCAATAAAGTGAAAGGGAAAAGTGGGGCGTCGATAATGCAGAAAGTGACACAAGACACAATAAACCAAACTTTTTGGGTTGATTTAGAGAGTAACCATAAAGCGAAGGTGGTTTATAAGCTGGATGGACAGGCGATGCACATTACGTCGACTTTGATTCCTGAAGAGTTACGGGGTAAAGGCTACGGCAAAGTGATGATGGAGGCCGTCTTGCCAGAAATAGAGGCACAAGGTTATCGCGTTGTACCTGTTTGTCCTTACGTGGTTAAATACATAGCAAGACACCCAGAATGGGTACATTTACTCGCATAATGGAGCCAATGATTAACCCACTATATCAAAGCATCGGTGATGAACTCGAACTTGGTTCGCTTGAACGCATTGATGTCATTCAATCGCTATGGGGTGGTTATGGTGAACTCGTTCGGCTGACTTTCCCATCTCACTCTATCATCGTTAAACACGTTCAACTTCCTAAGCCCTCCGAACACCCTCGAGGCTGGAATACCGATCGCTCGCACCAACGTAAGCTGCATTCTTACCAAGTGGAAGTGAGTTGGTATCAGTACTTTAGTCAACGGGTTGATGAACACTGTCGAATCCCTAAAGGGTTAAAGTGTTTTCAGAATGAAAATGAATGGCTGATTGTCATGGAAGATCTCGCTCAGGCTGGTTATCCAAACGTGGTAAAAGACGCGAGTAAAGGGCACTTAAAAGCCTGCTTGACTTGGTTGGCAAACTTTCATGCCCGCTATATTGGCGTGTGTGATGAAACCTTATGGCAAACCGGCACCTATTGGTATTTAGCCACAAGACCTGATGAACTATCGGTACTGAAGGATGAAAGGCTTAAGAAGAATGCTGAATTGATTGATCGCACTTTGCGTCAGGCGCGTTTTCAAACACTGGTTCATGGTGATGCTAAACTGGCCAATTTTTGCTTTGACGATGAAGGTTCAGCCGTTGCCGCAGTAGATTTCCAATATGTGGGACATGGCTGTGCGATGAAAGACGTGGCACTGTTTATGAGCAGCGCTGTTGAACCTAGCCAGTGTGCTGAGATGGAAGCTTGGGTGCTGAACACCTACTTTGATGCCCTAGATAGTGCACTTAAACACTATCAACCTGAGCTTGACGTTTCTGTGGTTGAGCAAGAATGGCGACCATTGTTCGCTGTTGCTTGGGCGGATTTTCAGCGCTTTGTGAAAGGCTGGAGTCCTAGTCACTGGAAGATTAACCCATATACGGAAGCGTTAACGAAACGAGCGTTAGACTATTTGGACTTGAAGCAGTAAATAAAAACTCCCGCTGGATTTCATAGTGAAAAAGTGGGAGTTTTATCATGGTGGATAACTATTAGTTTTTCGGTTTTCGAATGCGAGCCATGCTATAGGTGTTGATAAACTCACCGTCTCGGAAAGAGGCATCAACAAACTCACCTTCAATCTCAAAGCCGTGCTTTTTGTACAGGCCTATTGCAGCGTCGTTATCGGCATTCACTTCGATATGGATGCGTCTTACATTCAGCCAGTTGTCTGCTAGTTCCGTCACTGTGCTTATCAGCGCACTGCCAACCCCTAAACCGTGGTACTTATCATGAACTCCAATACCAAATGATGCGGTGTGCGAAGTTCTTGGACGTTGTGAGTGGTGAAACCCAATGTTTCCTACTACCTTGCCATCGATTTCTGCGACATAGCTATACACACCAGCTGGCATGTTGGATAACCGGTCGACCCACATGGTGACGGATGGCTTCGGGAGTTGCAGGGTTTCACGTTGTGCTTTTGGTTGCGAATAAATTTCGACTAGCGCAGCAGCGTCTTCAACAGTGGTTGGACGAACGATAATTTCCATGCTTCTCTCCTTTGTAGTTATTTGGAATTAAATTCAATCTAACGAGAGAAAGTTACTTTGAATAGTCTTTTTTTATCTTTACGCTTCAAATGGCTTTTAAATTAGTATGTTACGCATCTCTAACTTTCACTTTTTATAGTGAATTATCATTGAAAATACCAATGAGAGTGATTTTTTGTTGAATTTTTGTGCTAAAGAAATTCACCTTTATGGAGAATAATGGTGAAGTTGTATTAATCAAAATAAACCCATTTTTATCAAAGTGTGAAGTTGGTATCTGCAACGAGTTGATTTTAATCAAGACAGGTTGGAGTTACCTCTTATGGGGTATGGGGAGCACGTCTTTTTAGCGCTATTTATGCTTAACTTATTTAAGAGCAATTAGAGCGTGTTTGAGGAATACAATAATGAAATCCTCTCAATCAAAAGTCTCGCAAAGTCGACGTCGATTCTTGCGGGACACTGCGCGCACCGCAGCTGGTGTTGGTGCAGCTGCGTGTGTTCTTGGGTTGCAATCATTGCAAAGCCAAGCACGCGAAACTAAAGGTGTGCCCATTCGTCCCCCGGGCGCCTTGCCAGAAGGTGATTTTGAGTCCGCCTGTATTCGATGTGGGTTGTGCGTCCAAGCATGTCCTTACGATACCTTGAAACTTGCCAGCTTATTATCCCCAGTGGCAACAGGTTCCCCTTACTTCACTGCACGTGATATTCCATGTGAAATGTGCGAGGACATTCCGTGTGTCGTCGCCTGCCCGAGTGGTGCTTTGGACCATGACTTAACAGACATCGACGATGCGAGAATGGGAACCGCTGTGCTTATTGACCACGAAACCTGCCTGAACTGGCAAGGTTTACGTTGCGACGTTTGTTACCGCGTGTGCCCGCTTATCGATGAAGCCATTACATTAGAAAATATTCGTAATGACAGAACTGGTTATCACGCGAAGCTTATTCCAACAGTTAACTCCGACGTATGCACTGGCTGTGGTAAATGCGAACAAGCCTGCGTATTAGATGTTGCGGCAATTAAAGTCGTGCCGACAGATTTAGCCAAAGGCAAAGTGGGCAGTCACTACAATTTTGGCTGGCAAGATATCGACAAGCCTTTAGAGAACGTCTTACCGGAAGAAACGCCGGTACCGAGTGGTGCGCTTGAGTCGCTTAAAGGAGGTCAATAATGGCCAAGAACTTAGCGCAAGATGCAGGCAAAGAAGCCATCGAAAAACTGGGTTGGTGGCACGCACATCGCTTCCTGATTCTGCGTCGATTATGCCAACTGACCATCATTGTTCTGTTTATGGCAGGGCCAACATGGGGCATTCTACAAGGCAATTTGTCTTCCAGTATGCTGCTTAATACGATGCCGCTGAGTGATCCCTTGATTGTCCTTCAATCGCTGGCGACAGGACATGTTCCGGAGTTTAACGCTTTGCTAGGCGTTGCGATTGTATTGGTGTTTTACGCAATTCTTGCTCCTCGCGCTTTTTGTGCTTGGGTATGTCCTTTGAATATTGTGACGGATTTTGCGGCGTGGCTGCGCAGAAAGCTTAACCTTAAAGCGAGCTACCGGTGGTCACCTAATATTCGTTACTGGTTGATTCCAGCTCTGATGCTTGGCAGTGCGATTTCAGGTTCTGTGCTTTGGACTTGGCTTGACCCTGTTGCGGCGCTCCATCGTGGTTTAGTGTTTGGTATGGGCGCTGGCTGGGTTTTGATCTTATTGGTGTTTGTTCTGGATTTATTGCTAGTTGAGCACGGCTGGTGTGGTCACTTGTGTCCACTGGGCGCAACGTACAGCGTGATTGGTAGCAAGAGTTTGCTGCGCGTGACCGCTGTTCGCCGAGAAGACTGCACAAAATGCATGGATTGTTTTTATGTTTGCCCGGAGCCGGAGATTCTGCGTCAGCCACTAAAAGAAGGCGACCGACGTGTGATGGATCAAACTTGTATGAGTTGTGGGCGCTGCCTAGATGTTTGTCCTGAGAAGGTATTTGAATTTAAAAATCGGCTTAACGTGAAGAACATCGACTAAAAACAAATGGCCTGTGTCGATAACCACTGGCCATTTTTGCAAGGGATTGAAAGTCGGCAATTAGTCCGACTTTTCGTCTTTAATGATACCTTTTCTCTCTAGTCGCTTCTTAGGGTTAACGCGATGGTCGACGCCTAGTGCTTCTTTTGTGGTATCTGCGATCGTTTCATCCAACGTACAGCGGTTTCCGACCACCTTTGTCACGCCGTTAGCCAGTTTTTTAGGGCTACATTTCGGGTCAACAATGCCAGCGTTTGCAATGACAGGAAGCAGTGACAGTAACATCACTGAAAATGCGTATTTCATCTCTTGAATCCTAATCTCTCAACTCGGTGCTAAATTTAGCATCGGCCTTGTAAAGGATTTAGGCATTTTCAAGATAGTCACTCGGGTAGATGTCTAGAAAGCGCACCTCGAGCCACTTTTTCATACTTGTTAGTGAACCAGATATTCCATACTGATAATTTGCTTCAACAAGAATGAACTTCCAAGTACTACCCAAAGAAACGCCTTAACAATTTTTCTTCTTTGCACTGGTTTTCCTTGTGAAATGAATAGGGTTTGCGTTGTCAATCATTCGGCGGTGACTTAGATAATATCGAAATGGTTTCGAATTGAATGGTCACATCCAAATTTCGTTATTCATGGATGCCTACAGGTGGGAGAGACAGGTAAAAAAATCCCACCTATGAGTATTAGGTGGGTAAGGCTTATGTGGAGCTACAAGTAAGTGGCCACCAGTTAGAGTCGGGAACGTGGTGGCAACCTCTCAACGATATCGCGTTCGCTGTCTGTGAAAAAGGCATCCTAAATAACGCTAAATTTGCCAATGCTAAACATAAAAACACTCAATCTGTTCACTCTAATTGAAGCGCTTTGGGTTGTACCCAAATTAAACGTAATTGCTTTAATTAGTTTTTGTTTTTCAAATAGTTGCCTCTTCTGTTGTGTTGGGTTAATTCCAAACCATAGAATTGACGAGATCATGACAAGGAGACACTGCTTCCAATAAAAATTTTTACGCAGTGCCTCGAGGGGTGAGAGATAAATAAAAGAGAGCTAAGCGATTATTGCTCGTTGTTTTGCGCGGCTTTTAAACGTGACTTCTCTGCGTTAATTATGCCTGGATTCCCAATGCGAACGGTTTGGAGTAAATGCTTAATCCACATAGGCAAAGATGGGGATAAGCGATAATGAATCCAAAGACCATGTCGGGTATCTTTCAAGAATGTCGTGTCTCTTAGTAAAGCCAGGTGGCGAGAGACTTTTGGCTGGCTTTCATTCAAAGCGTTTTTCAAATCGGTTACGGTTAGATCTTGTTCATCTTCTAACAGCATCAATATCTTGAGTCGCAGCGGATCGCTCATCAGCTTAAAGAAATTGCTCGGATCCACTTGTGTGCGGTTTTCTTCACTGTTGAGCAGTAGAAATAGACTGATTCTCTCAATCAATTCTTTTGCCGTATTCTGGAAAGGTTCGACACCTTCAAGCGGTTTTGGATCGACGAGATTCCAATGTAATTGGTCAATGTCTTGGTCGAAGATTACGCATTCATCTTTGGCGTTATCACACAATGTAATGACGAAGTCATAGTGATTCTTTTCCACTTCTGCGTAGTCTTTCGAACGAAGTTCTTCATGACTTATTTGATGCGCTTTCAATACATCAAACACTCTTGTGTCGACGTCACTTGGGTGGACTCCTGCGCTTTCGGCATGGAACATTTCACCTGCCATATGGTTGAAGATCGCTTCGGCAAGTTGTGAGCGAGCGGAGTTACCGGTGCAAAGAAACAGGACTTGTTTTTTCATCATATCAAACTATGGATTTCAGAGGCTTGCGTCAAAATGACCATTGATACGCAACAGTATAACCTTCTGAGAGTTGAACAAGAAGCACGTATCTTTTCTTGGCCTGTGAGCGGTCAGGCTACGATTCACATGAAGTAATGCGGTCATAATTTTCAACTTGTAAAAATTGTTTTAATTATCATCAAATAAAATGGGAGGTAGTGAATTTTTTCTGTGTCATTTTTTCACCTAACCTGATGAAATTAAAAGAAAGTACTAAGAAAGGTTAAATTATAATGATATTGCGAATTTGTTACATTTGGCGGTATGATGACGGCTTCATATTCTAAGGACTCGTCATGAATACGCCACAGAAAAGCTGGAGAACGCCACAAAACTTTCTTCTGCTGATTTCCATTATTGTTCCTATTGCCTTCTCCACTTGGATGGCGCTACTGAACAACTTCGTCATCGAAAAAGCCAACTTTGATGGAGCCGATATCGGTTTACTGCAAAGTGTGCGTGAGATTCCCGGTTTTCTTGCTTTCACAGTTGTGTTTGTTTTGCTGTTTATCCGCGAGCAACGTTTTATGTTGGTCTCGCTCGCCATGCTGACACTCGGCACGGCAATCACAGGTTACTTCCCATCTTTGTTTGGGCTTCTTTTTACCACCTTGTTGATGTCGACTGGCTTCCACTATTTCGAAACACTGAAGCAATCTTTGTCTTTGCAATGGCTTTCTAAGGAAGAAGCGCCAGAAATGCTGGGTAAGTTCATTTCGGTTGGAGCCTTAGCCTCACTGTTCACATACGGTGCAATTTGGGTGCTGTTGGAGCAGTTGAAACTGGAATTCAAAACCGTCTACTTATTGGCTGGTGGTATTGGTTTTGTGTTGATTATGATCATGGCGTTTGCGTTCCCAGAATTCAAAACCGAAGTGCCACAAAATAAGAAGCTTGTTCTGCGTAAGCGTTACTGGCTTTACTACGCGTTGACCTTTATGAGCGGTGCACGACGTCAAATCTTCACGGTTTTTGCTGGGTTCTTGATGGTTGAGAAGTTTGGCTATTCGGCTGCAGACATTACGCTTCTCTTCTTAATCAACTACTTGTTTAACTTTCTTTTCGCTAAGCGTATTGGACGTTTCATCGGTGTCGTAGGTGAGCGGAAAGCCTTGATGTTTGAATATGTGGGACTGATTTTTGTCTTCGTCGGTTACGGTTTAGTACAAACCGCGGAGTGGGCGGCAGCACTGTACGTGGTCGATCATCTGTTCTTCGCTTTGGCACTTGCAATCAAAACCTACTTCCAGAAGATAGCCGATCCGGCGGACATGGCATCAACGGCGGGTGTGGCGTTTACCATCAACCACATTGCCGCTGTCGTGATTCCCGTAACCTTTGGTGTGATTTGGTTGGTTTCGCCTTCAAGCGTGTTTTACATTGGCGCCGCTCTGGCCGCAGTGAGCTTGTTACTGTCTTTAAATATCCCAGCCAAGCCGGGAGAGGGTAACGAAACACGTGTGTTGAGATGGAACTAAGTTAGTACTTACTACTCAATAACTTAACGCCAAAACTGGTTATAAAAATGGGAAGCAGAGGCATCCCATTTTTGTATTCGGTTTTCAACGTGAGACCGGTTCGCTTAGAACGGATACCAAAACAGCTGAGTGTCTATAACGCGTTTGCTAATCGCTGCGGCAACAATCACGGCGATGCCAGCCATACATACCATATCGGCTTTGGTCAGCGGTTTTAGGCTGTACCAAGTACGAGAAGAGTGACGGCCAAAACCACGCAATGTCATCGCGTTAGAGATTTGGTCGGCGCGCTCTAGGCTAGAGAAAATCAAAGGGCCTAAGATCTTAGAAACGTTCTTCATACGGGTAAACAACGGCGCTTTCTTACTCAGTTCGACACCGCGAGCTTGTTGAGCATGCATGATGTTTACGAAGTCTTTCTTCACTTCTGGCAAGTAACGCAAGGTTAAACTGACTGCATAAGCAATTTTGTAAGGCACACCAAGACGGTTCAAACTAGCTGCAAATTCAGTAGGGTGCGTGGTAAACACAAACACCAAAGCGATTGGGAACATGCTGAAGTACTTCAATGTCACGGTAACCAGATAGAATAGGGTCTCTTGGGTGAGTGAGTAATTACCCGGTAACGCCAACAATACTGTTGTCGAGCCCATGTATTCACTGCCTTGCTGCGGGGCTAATGCGAACATAAACAGCGCATTAATCAACAAAACGCTGCCTGTACCGATCAGTAAAGTCTTGTATACATGGAAAGGTACTTTGGTCATTTTTAACAAACCAAGACCTACAACGATCAATAGAGCAATGATGCGCAAATCAAAGGTCGTAAGTACCACCGTTACCCAGGCAATGAACATCAAAAACTTGGTGATGCCATTGAGTTTGTGCAGTGGCGATTGGGTATCGATGTAGTTGATACCAAACTTCATCTTGTTGTCTTTCATGCCACTACTTTCTCAATGTTTTTAGCATCATTATTTTGTGAATCTTGAGCTTCTGAAGTTTGTACATCGGCTTTGTTTTCACGCTCTCGACGTGCTTTTTCAACGTCAATAAAGTGCTGCATAAAGTCGTTCGTGTTCTCAATGCCTAACTCAGTAGCCAGTTCATACAAGCTAGTTGTCGCCAAGTTCGCTTGGTCTAACAGTGCTGGGGAACTAAACACCTCAGTCATTGGCGCGTCAGCAATCAACTTGCTGTCGGCAATCACGATGGAACGAGTGGTGTACTCCAAGACCAAGTGCATGTCATGAGAGATGATCATCACCGTAATGCCAAGTTCACGATTAAGCTTCTCGATAAAGCTCAGCATTGATGTGTAGTTACGATAATCCTGACCAGCAGTAGGCTCGTCCAGAATCAAAAGCTCAGGCTCTAAGGCAAGAATCGATGCAATCGTCACACGCTTTTTCTGACCGTAGCTTAAGGCCTCAATTGGCCAATGGCGGTACTTGCTCAAACCACACAGCTCAAGGACTTCCAATACCTTCGCTTCGATTTGGTTCTCTTCAACGCCACGGTTACGCAGACCGAAAGCCACTTCGTCGAAAATCATGTGATGCGAAATCATATGATTTGGGTTTTGCATTACCACGCCAACCTTTTGGCTGCGCTCGAAAATGGTTAGCTCGTTTAAGTCTTGGCCGTTCAACATCATCGAACCTTGGTCTGGTTCAATCACACCCATCACAAGCTTAGTGATGGTGGATTTGCCGGAACCGTTTTTACCCAAAACCGAAACGAACTCGCCGCGTTTTACATCGAAGCTAACGTCTTCAAGCGCGTTTTTCTCACCATCGTAGGAATAGGTAAGGTTACGAACAGCCAAAAGAGTCTCGGCTTGCTTTTCAACGTTGGTCGCTTTTGAGGCTTCAAACCATGTGCTGACGGCGGTTTGGTATTGCGCCAATGGCAATGTGTTTAAGCTTGATGGTTTTGCATCGCCTTCAATCGCGCAGCCTGCTTCTTTCAACGCGGAAAGGTAAAGTGGCTCACGAATACCGTATTCCTCGAGAAGAGGGGATGCCAATATCTCATCCGGTGTGGTATCTGCGATGATTTCACCGCTTTCCATTAGAATGATGCGGTCAACAGAGCGGTGCAGAACATCCTCAAGACGGTGCTCGATAATGATGATGGTTTTACCCGTTTCACGGTGCAGCTCATCGATAATCTCGATGGTCTTTTTGCCCGTCTTTGGATCGAGGGCAGCAAGGGGTTCGTCAAACAGTAAGATGTCGACGTCGTCGACTAAAATACCCGCCAAAGAAACGCGCTGCTTTTGACCGCCTGATAAATCGTGAGGAGAGCGATCTAACATCTGTTCCAAATCGACCATTTTGGCTGTAGCTTTGACCAAAGGGTACATGTCGATGTTAGACATCAATTGGTTTTCCAACGCGAATGCGATGTCTTCACCAATGCTCAACCCAACAAATTGGCTGTCCGTATCTTGCAGTACGGTACCAACTTGTTCGGTGAATTGGTGCATGTCAAAAGGGGCGGTGTCTTGACCATTGATGGTCAGCTGGCCACTGGTTTCCCCTTTGATAGCGTGTGGGATCAGTCCGTTAAGGCATTGGCCAAGGGTAGATTTACCACTACCACTTGGACCGATAATGACGATTTTCTCTCCTTTCTCTATCCTTAGATTGATATTTTTTAGCGTCGGTTTGTCCAGCGACTCATATCTAAAAGAGAAGTTAGAAAATTCGATTGTCATTCGACATTAAGCCTCTGTTAAGTTGCGGCTTTGCTTGTTACGTTTTGCGACAGACTTAAGAATGAAGAAGCCCACAATAGCAATAAGAATAGTGTTACCCAGCGCGATGATCGACAGCTGTGTGAATATCTTAGTGAACGGTTCTGCGTACAAAATGGTGTCTAGGAAGGCTGAACAGCCATAACCGAATACGTTGCCCAACAGAGCAAGCACCACGAACAACGCGAAGTCTTTCATATTGAAGTCACCTTTCTCTAAACGGTTGCGAGTCAGAGAAGGGAAAAGACCGATAATTAAACCAACAATACCTGAACCAAGTACCCAAGTGAGCCATACGCCCCAACCTGCAAATAGGTCGGTAACCCAGTGGCCGATAAAGCCAACCAAGAAGCCTACCAGAGGGCCGAATAATACTGAGAACAATGCCAATACCGCCATTGCTGGTTTCAGCGTCGTGTTTGCAAACACAGGGATGCCAAACATTGGCAAACCGCCGATGCCGTATAGTGCAGCACCGATTGCAATAACCACCACGGTTTTAGCAGAAAGATTCATAGATAACCTCAGTTCAATTGTCGATTTTAAAGAACGTTCACTTGCTTTGTTTTGCAGCGCTGATTGTGTAACAAAGTTTGGAAACAACCAAGCTGCTTATTGTTTGCTCTATTTTTCTTCAAGAAATGTGTGACTGAATTCACGCACCTCATTGACTGGCTTAGTTTTTCAGCAAGCATCAAAAATAAGGCGCGCATTATACAGAATATTGATAAAAGTGGGAATGCTATCTGTCTGGATGGCTAGAATGAAAACAGGGGCTGACTGTCAGCCCCTGATTACACCTTGTGATGGTTTTTTCACCTATAAATTAATGGTCTAGGTATAGGTAGTTTTGCCAGCTCTTCATACGAATAAGGACTTTGCGCATGATAGATACGTGGGTAAAGCTATCGGAGTAAACGGCGACTTCAACCGCTGTACCCATCGGCAGATGATACTCTTCTAGGTCATCCGTGATTTTTAATGTCACGAACACGCGACCGCTGGTGCGCAGAGCTTCTGTTCCAAGCAGTGAGCCTCGCGCTTGGAATTGGCTCTCACCAATGGCTGGCAGCACGTCGACCACTTGACCTTTAAACACCTTGCCCGGTAATGCACGGAACATAAACTCTGCTTCAAAACCAGGCTCTAGACGTTGCAATGAGTTCTGACGAAACGCTGCCGTATAAAGCTTGTCTTCGGTATGGACGAAGGTCATTACTGGTGCGAGCGGTAAAGGTACCGCCATCACACCTGGACGCAGTGCCAATTGCGTTACATAGCCATCCGTTGGTGCGGTTACGACGGTTTGCTCTAGGTTGAACTCTGCTTGGCGTAACTCCGCGAGTAAAGATGCCACTTGAGTATTTTCGCCACCAACTTCAGAGTCGAGTGCGATTTGCGCCTGTTCTTGCTTTGATTGCGCCACTTCTAGTGCTGCTTGCGCGGCCTTGAACGCTTGGCGACGGGTATCTAATTGTTGCTCGGTGAAGGCGCCACGATCGAAACCACGTTGGTAACGATCAAATTCGCGTTGCGCTTTATCACGTTCTGCAAGCGCTTTGATGACCGCTGCTTCTGCTTCTTGAACGCTAGACTCAAGACCAAGTGCGCCTTGGCTAGCTTCTTTTACTTTCGCTCTTAGCTTGTCTACTTCCGCTTGGAATGGAATCGGATCGATACGGAAGAGTACATCACCTTTTTGTAGCGGTTGGTTTGGTTGAACCGGAACTTCAATGACTCGACCACGAACGCCTGAAACAACAGGGGTGGTTGAGAACACTTGGTTACCAATTTGAGTAAACGGGTGGTTGTAGTTCATCAATAAGATAAGTGTACCGACCAACACTACACCACCGAGTACGGCTGTTGGCACTGTCCACTTGTTCAGTGGGATATTAAAGATTTTGAAAATCGCGATACATAGCGCGGCGTAAGTCAGAACCAGTAGTAAATCCATTATTGTTCCTCCTTACCTTGTTCTTTTTGTGCTGGAGTGCTCGATGCTGCCTTTTCGCCTTTCAGCGTAGAGACTTCTTTTTTCAATTCATTGACTTCATCAATTAGCTCTTCAAGGCGATGATGGATATCATGTGTTTCTTGTTCGAGTTGCTTGAAGCCCCAGCCTCGCTCTTTGCGCCACAACGTTGCCCAGATCCATAGGAATGGCCAAAGTGCATGAAGTGTGAAAAGGCTAACCCAGCCTGCGTAGTGTATTGCGTCTTGGTGAGGGTGCTCGCGCTCTTTTGCTATTTCATAAGGAATATCGTGAATCACGATAATTCCGTAGAAGATAACCAAAGCAACGAAAATGAGTAACCCAAGTGCAAAATAGTCTAGAAACATCTTACTTCCCTGTGCTTGTTGCTAAATAGAAAAACTTACGTAAATTAACTGTTTAAGTATTTGATAGAACAATAAGTGAATCAAGTTATTTATAGCTCAATTCACAGTTATTGAGAGATACGGCATGGAATACGAAGGAGTAAACAGTGCTATATTCTGGTGAGATTGCCGCGATCAGCGCTGCAATTGTTTGGGCATGTGCGACTTGGATATACAGTCAATTCAGCCATCGTTTTTCTGCTATGCAACTTAACATTGTCAAAGGGGTGATCGCCTCGATGATGATGTTGGTCGTGATTCCTTTTCTCCCCCAAGGTCTGCCAAGCCAAATCGAACCTATTCACCTTGCTGTATTAGCAGTGTCCGGTGTCATTGGTATTGCCATTGGTGATAGCGCTTACTTTTCCGCGCTAAAACGTATCGGACCAAATAAAACGTTATTGTTGGAATCTCTTGCTCCACCGTTATCAGGCGTGCTTGCGTTGGTGTTTCTTGGCTCGGAGCTGACGCTACAAAGTTGGCTTGGTGTGGTAGTGACGACCGCTGCAGTCACTTTTGTTGTCTTTCAGCCCTCTTCAACAGGTGAAGAAACCAATTGGAGTGGTATCGGATTTGGTCTGTTGGCGAGTGTATGCCAAGCAACGGGTGTGGTGATTTCTCACTATGCATTGGTGGCAGGGGATCTTCCACCTTTGTTAGGGGCATTAATCAGACTCAGCATTGGTGTGGTTGCGGTTTGTTTGGTCATTAAAGTTGTTGAGCCCGCGCCGTTCAAAGGCATCAAACAGCACATTCAAGAGATGGGTAATAAGGCGATGGGATGGCTGTTATTAGCGATTTTCGTCGGTACTTTCCTCGCGCTTTGGCTACAACAAATCGCTTTGAAATACGCCAACCCAGCGATAGCACAAACCTTAATCGCCACTAGCCCGCTGTTTATCTTGGTGATTTACGCTATGAAAGGTGAAAAGGTAGGAGCGAAGAGCGTGATTGGAACATTGGTCGCGCTCGGTGGCATTTCGCTGTTCTTTCTTTAAAGCATTCTCTTAGTTAGTTGAAGCAATATACAAAAACGCCCCAGTTTGAGCTGGGGCGTTTTTTATAGATTGAAAATCTGGCTTATAGCTCAGTACAAACTTGGTTTCGACCATTGGCTTTCGCGCGGTATAGAGCTTTGTCGGCACGGTAGAAGGTGCGCTGAGTATTCTCACCCTCCCGATGTAAGGTAATGCCGATGGAGACGGTCAAGCCACGCTCGCCTAAGATTTCATGCCAACCAAACTGGTAAATGCGCTCGCGGTAGTTTTCGGCGTGCATTTCTGCCTTTGCAACCTCGGTGTTTTCTAGAATCACCAAGAACTCTTCACCACCGAAACGTACACACGATGAACCACGGAACTTGAAGTACCCAGAAAGCTCCTTGGAGACGTTCACAATGGCTTTGTCGCCCACTAAGTGGCTAAGCTCATCATTGATGGATTTAAAGTGGTCAATGTCGATCACCATTAGGGCAAATGGCGTATCGTGCAGCAACAAGTCTTTCAGCTTCACTTCTAGCCAACGACGGTTGTGGAGTGACGTTAACGGGTCGGTAAAGACATCTTGTTGAAGCTGAGCAACGGTGTTTTTGTGTTGTTTAGTGGTTTCTTTGAGCTCTTTGTTCTCAATCTCTGAAAGGATCAACTTGAGCTGTAATTCAAATCGACCCAAGCGACGCAGCTGAGCTGGGCCAAGTTCACTGATCGGAATATGTTTCACTAAATCAGATTCGACTCGGAAAGCTTTTTTCTCGTAGTTAAGTGCTTCTTTGAACAAGCCTTGAGAAGCACACACTTGGCTCATCGCGTTATAAAAACGATTCGCGATCAAAGGCGATGCTTGCTCGTTGATGCGCTTCCCCGTAGAAGCTAACAATAGATTTGATAATGATTGATGACCAACTTCATTCAAACAGTAAGCCGTCTCGATCTTTACCATGGTCGAGAGCCAAACAGTATGTTGCTTGCCTGTTGCGTATTGAATCTGAGAGATAGCAAGTAGTGCTTTGTTGCACTCTTTTTGCAGTCGAAGCAACTTAGCTCGGTATAAGTGAATTTGTCCTGTCAGATTTTTATCGCTGACGAGGATACTGAGCTCTTCGCACTCGCTTAAGAGGTCCGTCGCCGCGCCTATACGTTGCAAACTGATATAACAAGCTAGCATGTACAGCTTATAGCGTAATCTCAATGAACGGCTGCCAATGGCATGGTCAATCGCATCGATTTTTTGGTAGTAACGAAGAGCGCGGTTGTGGTCGCCATACGCGTCACAAAGGTTGCCCATGCCGATGATTGCCAGAACATACTCATCGATATAACCGTATTCGACGGCAATGTTGGTGGAAGCAATGTATTCGGTGAGTGCAGAGTTATAATCGCCTTTTTCTACCAGACGGTCACTCAAGCTGGATTTGACAGAGAGGATATCCTCAACGTCTTCTGGCAGTTTAAGTAAATCGAGTGCATGACGTAGTTCTTCAATGCTCTCTTGTAGCTGTTTAATTTTACTTCGATATTCCGCGCTGATGATGTAGCAGTGCGCCTTCTCTTGATTGGTCGAGGCGATATGCAGACGGATGTGTTCCCATAGGATTAGCGCTTCTTCACCGGCAACGGAAGAGGGATCCATGCCAGCATCCGTCACCTTACTAAGCAGTTGTTCCATTCTTCATTACCTCAATGTGGCTCTCTTCCAACTGCTCTAAGGTGAACGGGAAGGTTAGGATGTCCTGTAGATAAAGTGTTGGCTTAGGGCCAGTTAAACCACGGCGTTTCCATGGATAGATGTCTAACATAGCGCAAACGGTGCGGTAGAGCTCTTCGGCTGCTTGGTCCTTTTCTGCAATCAACATCGCCAAGCGGTCGCTGCTTAAGCGAGAGATAAGATCGCTAGATGTAGTGAGCGAATGAACCAACTCAGTACAGATGTCTAGGAAGGCCGGATCTGAGTGACGGATCATGATCACAGCATGGTTGGAGTGTTTTAGCTCGGTCTTGAATAGAACCAGTTGCTCCCACCAGTAAGTCTCTGACACCACGTTTGAGAACTGTTTCTCTGGATCGTATTCATGTTGGGCACGAATACGGTTAATGAGTTTTCGCGCGCGTTGTTCGAGTTGTCGTTTAGATCCTCGCGCTTTGTCCATACTGACACGATGAGTTTGCTCTTTAAGCATCTTAAGTGCGTGTCGACGGTATTTTTGGAACGCTTGAAAAGCAAGCTCGTAATCGCCTTGCTCTTCGGCTACACGGGATTGTTGGAAACAAATTTGGCTGAGCAGTTCGCCATTATCGAACGCGAGTGCTGATTGCTCGGCTAATTGCAGCAACCTTGCTGCACTCTCTGTGTTTTTACGCAGTAATTCCAGTCTTGCACGGCTGATGAAGGAATGCGCTTTCATCCACGTCAGGTCTTGTTCTATCGCAAGCTGGTGAGCTTTTTGTGTGGCTTCTTCTGCCGCATCAAGTCGCTCTAATCCCAGCAGGGCAAGGCCTTTGAAATCCCAGATCTCTGCTTGCCAAGTGCTGTCGTCGTGATCTCTGAGTACTTCTGTCGCACCATCAAGCACACTCAACATCTCAACGAAATTGTTCAGCAAGTAGTAATCCCATGCGAGCAGTATTCGGGCTTTGCCTTCTAGCCAAGCAATACGGACATTGTTTGCCACTTTCACTGCGAGTTCATGCGTAGAAGCGGCAAGCTTGTGTTCGTTGGTGATTCGCCAAACATTGCCTAAGCCAATTAATGCTTCGATTTGGATCTCGATATCGTCGACCAAAGCCGATTGCTCTAGGGCATTAATCCAGTATTGTTGTGCAGAGTAATATTTGGCTTGGCCCCAATACTGCAAGGCAAATAAATGAAGGATCTTTGGAAGGTGATCGTCAGTATCAAGTTGAATTTGGAGGTTGTAAGCATCTTTGATCAGCTTTAAGCCATGTCGATAATCCATGCTACACCAGCAAGCATTAGACATCGCGATAAGCGCTCGAATCTCACCATCTATAAATAGAATTTGCTCTGAACGAATACGGCATTGCTCCGCGATTCGAAATGCTCGCTCAGGATCAGATTTTATCTGGCCTTCAAGGGCGTTGAGCTCGGCTTCGAGCTGAATTTGGCTTTTATCCAACGTTCACATCCATGACTATCGAACTGGAATTTACACCTAAAAACAAGTGGTTAGATGCGTATATCATTGCGGTGTAGAAAACAGCCACACCAATAAGGTATCGGATTCCGTAATGTATACCGCGCTCCGCGCTTATTTACCACTTCTAAATGAGTAAACTGTTAAATAATCATGATAACAATTGTTTGATCGTGAGTGGTGCGTCGGTGACTTTGAGCCTTTGAGCAGCAGTAAGTCCTTGCTTATCCTGATAGCACAAATTATGCCAAGCTCTGAATATATCTAAAAGAGGCAATATGCCTGCAGGACGCAATTTGCGACGTGGCTCGTTGATAAAGCTTTCAAACAGCAGTTGAAAACGATTTTGATAGAATTGGATATGGCGAGTTGTGGCCACATTGAACCATGATTCCGGCTCATTTCTGTCGCCAGCTAAATAACAGATACCCTTGTTGCACTCGTATTGGCTGGAGATCGCCCAGCGGTCACGCCACCAACTCATGTAGGCAATATCCACTTTGCCAAATGGCGCGTTCATGTCCCAAATCGCGTCTTCTTCGACATACATCAGATCGACGCTTTTCTCTTTAATGCGAGATAAACAAACGCTCAACGCAGCAGAGCGGAGCAGGGGATCTTGAGGCATGTAGATAGAAACACGCTTTTCAGGGCAACACATATCCAACACATGGAGGTAGTGTGCGTAAGAGGTGTAAGGCGGACGAATCAATGCGCCTTTTGATGGGTAGTGGAAGACAGAAAGGTTCCCCAGTGGGTCTTCTACGTTGCCACGGGCCAAGATAGTTTGGTACTTCTGATCGATGCGTTCACGCAGCTTCTTAGATGGCGTTGGTGGCGGTTCGCTTGCTTCTGCAGTGTATTCTTGCGAAACGAAACGAGACACCTCATCGTATGGGTTATGATCCAGAGCAGCGATTGGCTCATCATCAGAAGAGTAGTTCACATGCTGACACAGAATGTAGCCTGAATGCGCTTCACCCGAAGCAATCCAATAAACGCCATTGTTGCTGTTTGGTTGCAGAGCGACGTAGTTTGATGCCAGTTCATAATGCTTTGCATGGTTAACCCAACGAGCATCTATCGTCGCCAATTTACGGCGGCAACGGCTCGCGATATGATCAACATGATCGTAAAAGGTTTTTGGGTTGATGCTGAGTTTACGGCAGATTTCTCGAACGGAATAACCAGTAAACAATAAGCCCATCAAATTCTCTTGGAATTGAAACTTTTTGTTGGCACCAGACCATTTATCAACAAAGGTACTTTGACACACTTTACAGCGGTAACGTTGGCGATCGCCACTGTAACCGAAAGCGTGATAGAGGTGTTTGTGCGTGTGGACAGAAAGTCCGAAGTTGTCGCAATCATCATTACGACAAGCAGGTAACCCGTCACTATGAACGTGACGCAGACGATGAAGTTCGTTCACTACATCGCGGTTATTAAGTAAGGGGGGGAAAGCTCCACATTCACGGCATACCATCGCCGGACGTTTAGGGTTAGCATGCTGCAAAACGTACCGCTTCGCATCACTCAATCCAAAGTTGTCACACGCCAATGTTTTACAAAAGTTGAGTTGTAACCCATCTGCGTCCCTTGGCAGTTCGCCGTTAGACACAATCGCCCCCTCGGGATAATTCGTGCAGCCGGTCAGGCTCCGGCTGCAATTTACTACTTAGGTGTTTCTTAGATTTTGATTGCTGTTTCTAGTGCAACTTTCATCATGTCGTTGAACGACTTTTGACGCTCTTCTGAGCTTAGTTTTTCACCACGGATGATGTGGTCAGAAACCGTTAGGATAGTTAGTGCTTTCGCGCCTAGGTCTGCAGCTACGCCGTAGATACCAGCCGCTTCCATGTCTACACCTAGGATGCCTAGTTTTTCCATCTTCTCGAAGATGTCTGCTTCTGGTGTGTAGAATAGGTCTGCAGAGAATACGTTACCAACTTTTACTGGAACTTCTTGAGCTCGCGCTTGGTTTACCGCTTCTTCTAGAAGACCGTAGTCAGCGATTGCTGCGAAGTCGTGGTTGTTGAAACGGATACGGTTAACTTTTGAGTCTGTAGATGCACCCATGCCAATAACAACGTCCATTAGTTTCACGTCGTCACGTACTGCACCACAGCTACCTACACGGATAACGTTTTTCACGCCGTATTCAGCGATTAGTTCGTGTACGTAGATACAGCAAGATGGGATACCCATACCGTGGCCCATTACAGAAACTTTTTTGCCTTTGTAAGTGCCAGTAAAGCCGAACATGTTGCGAACGTCACAAACTTGTGTCACATCTTCTAGAAACGTTTCTGCGATGTATTTAGCGCGCAACGGGTCGCCTGGCATTAGAACTGTTTCAGCGAAATCACCTGGTTGTGCGTTAATGTGTGGGGTTGCCATAAGTGCTCTCCAAAGTTTTGTTCAGGTAAAACGCATCAATTATAGATGCTATTACCAATCCTGTTGAACTTGTTCGTTTTCGTTGAGGCCATAGTATCGGTACAGGGCAAGGGGACTTGAGAGTTAAGTCACAAAATGGTCGGTTCTAGTGTTTAAATAATCTGTTGATAACCAAATCTGTTGAAATCAAAAAGGCAATCGATTTGCTTTTGAGCAGTTTGTCGATTGCGTGCACAAAACCCCTATATCGCCCTCAAATTTTTTTCTTCAAATCGTCTGATCTAAATCCTATATGAATGAGTAGAACGATTAAATTGTACAGTTTATTTTCTTGTACAATGTTAATTGACTTGCTATAAGTTATACAGCAAAAAATTTTGTATAGGATGCTTCGTTATGGAATCTTCAATCAAAGTCGGTATCAGCTCTTGTGTACTTGGAGAACGAGTACGTTTCGATTCGGGACATAAAATCAGCAACTTCGTAACGAAGGAATTAGACGGCTACTTCAGCTTTGTGCCAGTTTGCCCTGAAGTTGGTGTAGGCATGTCTGTGCCGCGTCCGACTATCCGCCTAGTCAGCAATGAAGAACGTATTGCATTGGTCGAGACAAAAAATCCTGACAACGACCACACAGACAACATGCTCGCTTATTCCGAAAATAAAGTGAACGAACTACAAGGCGAGCAATTGTGCGGTTACATCGTTTGCGCTAAGTCGCCGACTTGCGGTATGGAACGTGTAAAGGTGTACAGCAAAAACAATGCGGCAAAAGAAGGTGTTGGTTTGTACACCAAAACGTTAATGGAAAAAATGCCGTGGTTACCAGTAGAAGAAGACGGTCGCCTGAACGATCCGGTATTAAAAGAGAACTTCATTACGCGTATTTATTGTTTGAATGACTTTTATGAGTCAATGGGTGGAGAGCCAACCCGCGGTAAGATTGTCGAGTTTCACTCGCGCTACAAGCTGACGCTAATGGCGCACCACCCAGAGTCGTACCGTTCTCTTGGTCGATTGGTGGCTGATGTAGCGAACTATGAAATCGATGAGTTTTACAGCCAATACCGCTTGGGTTTGATGCAAGCACTACAAAACCGTGCCAGCCGTAAAAATAACACCAATGTGTTGATGCACTTACAAGGCTACTTCAAACGCTCATTAACTTCTGACGAGAAAGCAGAACTTGCGACCGTGATTAGTGACTACCGCACAGGGTTATTACCACTGCTTGCGCCGCTAACGTTAATTAAGCACTATCTCAACGCGTACCCAGATGCGTACTTACAAAAACAGAAATATCTAGAACCATACCCGCAGGAGATGAGACTTCGTTATGGATTGTAGCCAAGAAGAAAAACTATACGCAATTAGAGATATATCAGAGTTGACGGGCGTAAAACCCGTCACCCTGAGGGCTTGGCAAAGACGCTATAACTTGATTCAACCGCAAAGAACTGAAAAAGGGCATCGCCTATATCGTCAGCAAGATTTGGACACAATACGAGAGATTCAAGGTTGGTTGGCTAAGGGCGTTGCTATCGGCAAAGTGAAGGGACTGCTAGGACAAGACTCAGACGTTGATGTGTCAACAGACAACCAGCGTTTGGAGGAAGTTGAAGTGATGTTGAAAGCGTTGTCGGAGCTTAATCGTGGCAAAACGGAAACGCTCCTGTCTAACGTATTAAAAGAATACCCACTTAATATTGTGATTGAACAGCTGATCAATCCGGTGTTTGAAGCATTAGATCTAGTGAAAGTCTCGCTGCGTTCATTGCAACTTGGTTTGTTCCAAACGTGTCTAATCACTCGCCTCGCCCTAGTGGTGGACTCAGAGAATAAAGCCGCGTCTAAAGGGAAATGTCTGCTGGTGAGCTTCGAGCAAGCCCGTGACTCAGAGAGCTGGATTCAAGCCGCAAAACTGTGTGAACAAGGCTACCACATCACCTTAATCGACAAGGTCGAAGATGTGTCTGGTTTGATTGGGCATGATGTACTTGCTCGTTATCAGCAAGTGCATTTCTTCTCGAACAAAGCTCTGCCGATCAAACAGGTGGAAGCTTTAACCGCATTGCAAACTCGAGCACCTGAGCAAGTTCAATTTTCTGAAGTCATCGAGAAACTTCATTTCGCTAACTAGCCCAATAATAGGTAAGGAGAGGACATGATTCTGGTTTGGTTTCGACGTGATCTGAGAACGTTAGACCACACAGCGTTAAAGGCTGCCTTGGATACGGGGCAACCTGTTGTGGCTGCTTTTGTTTCGACACCGGAACAATGGCAAGAGCATAATATGTCGCCAATGCAGGCAGACCTGATCGCGCGACGCTTGGTGCATCTCGATGAAGAACTCGCAGACCTCAACATACCGCTTCTGTATAAAGAAGCGCCCAAATTTTCTGACGTCACAGGGGTCATCAAAGATTGGGCATTATCGTTAAACGCGAAAAGCGTGATGGCAAACATCCATTATGAGGTCAACGAACAAGCGTTAGACAGGGAAGTAGCGGATGTTTTAGCTAAAAGCCAAGTCACGTTTGAAGCTTTCCACGACAAATGTGTTCATGCGCCTAGCACGGTGTTAAACAAGCAAGGTGAATATTTCAAGGTATTCACGCCATTCAAACGCGCTTGGTTGTTGAAATTCCAAATGCCAATGGTGTCGAAACCAAAACCACAAGCTGAGATTCCTCAAGAATTGATCCAGCCGCTTGAAGCCGATCGCTACCATGCAGACGTACCTTTCACTTACCCGCGTGAATCCAGTGACCAATGGTTCGTTTCAACAAGTGATATTGTGCATCACTTGCGAGAATTCGCTCGAGAGCGCAGCGATGCTTATCAAGAGAAAAGAGACCTTCCTTCTTTTGATGGTACGAGTCAGTTGTCTCCATATCTTGCCATTGGCGCATTATCGCCAAGACAGTGTATTGCTCGTCTTTATGCAGAGAACCCGCATACTGACCTTACGGACGGGAAAGCGACGTGGCTAAGTGAAATCATCTGGCGCGAATTTTACCAACACTTATTAGTGTTTGAACCAAAACTGGTGAAAGGTAAAGGCTTCATTCCTTGGGAAGATAAGATTGAATGGTCTTATGATGAGGCGGCGTTCGAGCGTTGGAAAACTGGAACAACAGGGTACCCAATTGTCGATGCTGCGATGCGCCAACTAAACACGACGGGTTGGATGCACAACCGCCTACGCATGATAGTGGCAAGCTTCTTAACCAAAGACCTACACATCGACTGGCGTTGGGGTGAGGCGTACTTTATGAGCAAGCTGGTGGATGGAGACTTCGCTGCGAACAACGGTGGTTGGCAATGGTCGGCGTCTACCGGATGTGATGGGCAGCCTTACTTCCGCATTTTTAATCCAATCAGTCAGGGTGAGAAATTTGACTCTGATGGCGCATTTGTTCGCTATTGGGTGCCGGAAATCAAACAGGTACCAAACAAATTTATTCATAACCCATGGCTATGGAGCGGCTTTAATTTACTGGATTATCACAAGCCGATGGTTGATCACAAGGTAGAAAGAGAGATAACCTTACGGCTCTTCAAAAACGCCAAGGAATAGAGAGAGATGCCTAGCAAGAAGCGTTCAATGAGTATCGCTAAACGAACCCTGTTGTCTGTATCGTTGTCTTTAGTGAGTGGTTTGTCATTCGCAAAGATGTATGAATTACCGGAGGATGGGGCTCGTGTCATAGGCCGCATGGAAAATCATGTGGTTGAACAGGGCGAAACCATGGCAAACATTGCTAAGCAGTACGATGTTGGCATGCTGGCGTTAATGGCAGCCAACAAAGGCGTAGACCCTTTTCTACCAAAAGAAGGGCACGTACTGACGATTCCTACTCAGCTTATTCTTCCTGATGTCCCTCACAAAGGCATTGTCATCAACTTGGCTGAATTGCGTCTGTACTACTTCCCAGCAAAAGAAAACGTAGTACACATCTTTCCAGTAGGGATTGGTCGTATTGGCCGTGACACGCCAGAAATGACCACGAGCATCAGTCAAAAGCGCCCAAACCCAACTTGGACACCACCTTCTTCGATTCGAGCAGAGTACAAAGCGAAGGGCATTGATTTGCCTGCAGTAGTACCAGCAGGTCCAGATAACCCGTTAGGTATGTTTGCACTTCGCTTGGCCTATGGCCATGGTGAGTACTTGATCCACGGTACCAACAAAGATTTTGGCATCGGTATGCGCGTTAGTTCGGGCTGTATTCGTATGGATCCTAACGATATCGAATGGTTGTTCGACAAAGTTCGTCGTGGTGAAAAAGTGAAAATCATCAATCAACCTGTAAAAGTGACGCTAGAACCGGATCGCAGTGTGTTTGTTGAAGCGCATGAACCATTGACTCGCAGTAATGGCGAGAAAGATCATCTACAGATCCCGAAAGAGTTGGATTGGTGGCTTGATGAATATGGGATGACGAATGCGAAAGCAAAAGCAGCGATTGCTGCGCAGAATGGTGTTCCAGTAGAAATAACCGCGCCTTAACAAGCGTTAAAGCGCGGAATCACATCTTACTTAGTGTAAGACTGAGCGATGTTGTCGATACGCTCGTTAGCACGTGCAGCTTCTTCTTGAGCTGCCATAGCCGAGTCGTTAGACTTTTGAACGTCAGATTGTAGAGACTGAACGTCTTGGCTTAGTTGGCTAACTTGGTTGCTTAGTTCGTCTAGTTTAGTAGCTGTTGCTGCTTCGTCAGAAGAAGCACAACCTGCTAGTAGAAGTACTGAAGTTGCTGCAGCTGCGATCAACGTTTTGTTCATTTTAGAACTCCTTGCCTATAGTTAAAGTACTACGCTATACGTTTTGTGTCATATAGTCATAGTGTTAAATGTGAATACATTCTATCAGTACATGATGTAGCAAAAGTCAAAAAAATCCAAGGATTTCATAGAGTACCTGATACGGACGCTAACATTTAGCTTACATAAGTGAGCGATTACTCACCTGATAACGCCAGTATCAGGTAGTACAGCAGCTCTTTTGCCACTCCCTGATATCAATAATTTAGACGAAATTTACACAAATGAAAGTTTCTTAGATGAATCTTTATTTTTTCTAATGGAATTAGTTTGTGTGATCTCTATCTATACTCCTATGATTTGCGGTATTATACCGAGCTTTTATTTTTTCCTGCGTTAGAGCGGAAACGACACTGAAAAAGCGCTCAGACGCTGATTATTTATTGGAGAATACTTTGCAATTTAAAGATCTAGGCCTAGACAACCGATTGTTGAAGAACCTAAAACACTACGATTTCAAAAAAGCGACTGACATTCAGCAGCAGGCGATTCCTGTTGCGATTGCAGGCAAGGATCTATTGGCATCTTCGAAAACGGGTTCGGGTAAGACTTTGGCGTTTGTATTGCCAATGCTGCACAAGTCGTTAAAGACTAAGTCGTTTTCTGCAAAAGACCCACGTGCGGTTATTCTTGCGCCTACGCGTGAGTTAGCAAAGCAGGTATATGGCGAGCTTCGCTCAATGCTTGGTGGTCTGACTTACGACGCAGCGTTGATTCTGGGTGGTGAGAACTTCAATGATCAGGTAAAAGCGCTACGCCGCTACCCTAAATTCATCGTTGCGACGCCAGGACGTCTGGCCGACCACCTAGAACATCGTTCTCTATTTCTTGATGGTTTGGAAACATTAGTTCTTGATGAAGCGGACCGTATGTTAGATCTGGGCTTTGCGCCAGAACTCCGTCGTATTCACAGAGCAGCGAAACACCGTCGTCGTCAAACTCTAATGTTCTCAGCAACACTTGATCACGCAGAAGTGAACGACATTGCATCAGAGATGCTGAATGCGCCAAAGCGTATCGCTATCGGTGTATCTAACGAAGAACACAAAGACATCACTCAGAAATTCTACTTGTGTGATCACCTAGATCACAAAGAAGCGATTCTGGAGCGTGTGCTTGAAGAAGCAGAATACCGTCAGGTGATCATCTTTACAGCGACACGTGATGACACTGAGCGTCTAACGAACAAGCTGAATGAGAAGAAGCTTAAAGCGGTCGCGCTAAGCGGTAACTTGAATCAGACTCAACGTAACACCATCATGAGTCAGTTTGAGCGTGCCGTATTTAAGATTCTAGTAACAACAGACGTTGCTTCTCGTGGTCTTGATATCGCAACGGTAACGCACGTTATTAACTTCGATATGCCGAAGCACACAGAAGAGTACGTGCATCGTGTTGGTCGTACTGGTCGTGCGGGTAACAAAGGTGACGCAGTGTCGCTTGTTGGTCCTAAAGACTGGGATAGCTTTAAGCGTGTTGAAACTTACCTACAACAAGATTTGAACTTCTCTGTATTTGAAGACTTGAAAGGTAAATTCAAAGGTTTGAAACCGCGTAAACCTGACTTCCGTAACAAGAAGACAGAAACTAAGAAAGCGCGCCCTCAAGCGAAGAAAACACCGAAGAAACCAGCTAAGCGCGATAAAGGCTTCTACCAAAACGTGGCAGTGGGTGACAACGTGTTTATCCCTAAGAAGAAGCCAGCGGCACCAAGCTCTGAAGATTAAGCTTTTACTTGGCACCTGGCGCAAAACGATTTCAAATCCGAGCTCAATAGCTCGGATTTTTTATGCCTGAATTTTGCCTTCAAAACCTCTTATGTTTATCAATCCTAAACATAGGTTCAATAGTCTTTGGTTTTTCTAAACGCCATCTTTGCTTAGCATAAGTATCCAGAAACAGGAGACAAGAACATGTATCAAGAAGAGCAATGGTTAGAACAAGTCGATATGAGTTTGACGGACAAGCAATCTAGAGCATTGGGGTTGGAGCAGCGTAGCGTCTTGGTCGAAATGTTTTCATTCCTATGTATCGCATTGGTGAGTTGTACATTGGTGTTTACCGGAGGCGGTCATCATGATTACTGAGAAGTCACAAATGGGGGAGTTGATTAAATCGGTTGTTGTTTCTTCACTCTACTTCGTCGGATTTCTCGCTCTACTCTGGGTTGTGACTAGCCACGTTTTCTAGTTTACCTTTCTTTGTTAAACCCCACGACAAGAGAAGCAAAAGTCGTCACCTTAGTAGGTGGCGTTTTTATACTTAGCCCATTAGTATTTTTCATTACCACACCTTTCTACGAGTCTATCGCTCGGCAAACACTTTTGTCTGTTAACTAAACGTTTGCGCAACAAAAGCCAATAAAATCAATACACGAAATATTAAATGATAATTGATCTCATTTTCATTTGAGGGCAGAATACGCGAAATAATATTAATCCTATAAATAGTTGTGCCGTTTATATGAAATTTAGTCATGTTTTTTTGGGGCTTTTAGCGCTCTCTTTACCCAGTGTCGCCGCGGATAATTTTGATTGGTTGAGAGACGATTCAAGACAAGATGAGCGAGTCCTTTCTTATCTCAAGAAGCAAAACCAGAAAACAGAACAATTTCAGAAAAGCTATGACGAGATCACTCAACACCTGTTGAGCCAATGGGAAGCCATGGCTGCAGAAAAAGGTGACAAGCCTTGGGTGATTAAAAACGGCCAAGAGTGGAATCTAACTCGCCGACAAGGCAACTTCGTTTTGTTGTCACGAGCAGACAAAACTGCGCAAGAGGACGTGGTTTACGATTTTTCTTCTCGCCAAGAAGAACGTCAATACTTCCAAATTGGTCAATGGCGTATTAAAGGCAATTCATTGCTGTTTACTGAAGATATTGATGGCAGTGAGCAATACCGTGCTGTGCTGGTGGAGCTCAATAATGGTAGAGTGCACGAACTGATTAGCAACGTGGACAATGGTGTTCTGCTCTCACCAAATGGAAAGTTTGCTTTCGTTGTATCAAAGGACGAAAAAACACAACGCCCTTACCAAATAGTGCGAATTAACATTCAGACCAATGAGAAGAAAATAATTTGGCAAGAGGACAAGACCGATTGGCTCATGTCGTTCTATCCCGCAGCCGACGCGCGTTTCGCACTGGTACAAAGTAACAATGAATCGACCACCGAACAAAAGATCCTGAACCTTGATTCTGGCGAGCTGACGGCCTCGTTACGTAAACCGGAATCTGGTGTGGAGTATTATGCAGATATTGCTCAAGATAGAGTCTTTATCAACAGCAATCTTAATGGTCAGTTTGGTTTGTTTGAAACTGAGATGTCAGAGAAAGATTTGGACACTGCTGAGCCTAATTGGAAGTCTTTCTTACGCTCAGAAAACGGTGTAGAGCAATTCTATTTGTATGAAGCGGGACTTGTGGCATTAACCAAGCAAGACAATCAAACGACAATCTCGGTTTACTCTTACGATGGCAAGGCGAAAAAATCTCTTCCGTTAGAGTCGGACGGGCGCATTGCTTGGTTGAGCACTCTTGGTGATTTCCGCTCTAATAAAATCCGCATTCGTAGCATGTCGATGACGACACCGCCGCTGTGGGAAGAGTTTGATGTTAAAGCACTAACAAAGGCAAATCTGTCGCAAGATGTTTATCACGGCTTCTCCAGCCAAGATTATGTTTCTCAACGCATTATGGTCAAAAGTCATGGTGTGGAAGTGCCGGTTTCTCTTGCTTACCGTAAAGACAAACTGAGTGATAACGCTCCTGTCGTTCTGTACGGCTATGGTGCGTACGGGTTTACCATGAAACCTTACTTCATGCCTCAAACCGTGAGCTTACTGGATCAAGGTGTTATCTACGCGATAGCGCATGTTCGTGGTGGCGGTTACTTTGGTGCTGACTGGCACGAGCAAGGCCGAGGCGTTCTTAAAGCCAACTCTATCAATGATTTCACAGCGACTGCGCAAGCGCTTAAACACTTTGATGGTGGTGAACGTGATGTTTACGCAATTGGATCGAGTGCTGGTGGCACTTTAGTTGCCGGCTCCATCAACCAAGCTCCTGATTTGTTTGCTGGCGCGGTGATGAAGGTTCCGTTTGTCGATGTCGTTGCCAGCATGTCCGATACGACGTTGCCACTTACTGCACAACAATATGGGGAATGGGGGAATCCGACACTCCCAGAGCAGCTCAAAGCGATGCAAGCTTATGATCCTATTCTCAATATCCACAAAGACGCTTACCCACCCATGTTGGTTCAAGTCGGATTAAACGATCAACGTGTGCCTTATTGGGAAGGCGCGAAGTATCTCGCTCAAATTTCGTCGACCAGTGAATCGACAGGCCCTTATTTGTTGCAAACGGACTTTCACTCTGGCCACCGCATGGATCCAAGGCAGGCAAGAGAGCAACAAGCGAAGGAATACGCATTTCTACTATCACTCATTAAAACATCTAAAGCGGAGCAGTAAATGAAGCTTACCCCAGTGTCAGCGGCAGTACTTTCGGTACTTGCTGCCAGTCAAGTGCACGCCGAATCTAAGGTTTTCTCAATGGAAGAGGTGGTTGTAACCGCCAATAAAATCGATCAGCCATTGTCAAAAGTGGCAGGTAGTGTCGCGGTTATCACAAACGAGCAAATCGAAGAACGAGGCGAAACCGAGCTTTATGACGTGCTGCGTAACGAACCTGGTGTAAGCGTGACGGGCGGTGCAGGACGTCCGCAAAACATTACCATCCGTGGTATGACAGGTAACCGCATTATGATCGTTCGTGATGGGATTCGTTCTGCGGATGGCTTCGGTGCGAATGACATTAATGATGCAGTTGGGCGAGATACTTTTGATTTATCCAATTTTGAATCGCTGCAAATCATTAAAGGTGCAAGCTCTTCGGTGCATGGCTCTGGCGCGATCGGCGGTGTGGTGATTTTAGAATCCAGTAAGCCGGGTGATTTCTTAAAAGACAAAGACTTCTACACCGATGTTTCCGGTACTTACACCGATATCAGCAACAAGTACAAAGGCACGAGTAATCTAGCTTTCCGCTCCGGTGATACAGAGAGTTTGTTTAACGTTTCATACTGGCAAGGGCAAGAGACACGTAACTTTGATGAAGATTTGTATAACCGCGACCTAGATGGTTACAGCGGTGCTTATACGATCAACCACTTTTTCAATGAAGAGGTGATGTTGAAAGCCAAAGCGGAACTCTACACTCAGAATCAAGAGCGTTTGGAGGGTTCACCGTCCATTCAACCTGATGGAATCTGGCATATTGAAGACTTTGCTGAAGATGAAACCTCCGAAGAGTACAGCGCTTACATTGGTGCAGAGGTGACACCGATTAATCCAACTTGGTTCGAAGAGTTGGATACCAAAGTTTACTGGCGTCACACCGAAGTCGTGGAAGACACCAACCGTCTAATGCGCCAAGTGGATCACAATGGTTTGATCACCAAACGTCGCGAGCTGGAACACAAAACCTTCATTGACGAGACAATTGGTTTTCGTGGCGACTTCACCAATACGATTTTTGCAGCAAATACTGAGCATCAATTGGCTTACGGTATCGAGCTTTCTACTGACTATTATGAACGCACAGATAGCGATTCCAAGATTGATTGGAATGGGGTGACGCCTTCGACCAAGCAACCTTTCGCTCCAGCTCGAGCTTATAACATAGGTTTGTACGTTCGAGACATGGTGGAACTGGATAAATGGACCATCACGGGCGGTCTGCGCTTTGATGCGCACCGTCTAACGCCAGACGGTGAGGGCGAAGTGGGCGGCTTCCCATTAAAGGACATGGATAGCTCGGAGGTGTCTCCAAGCCTGTCGGTTTCTCGTGAAATGTTTGCCAACAACATCGTTTATGTGTCGTACAACCACGGTTACCGTGCTCCGGAATACGACAAAGCATATGGCTTCGTGAACCATGATTTCGTACCGCTAACGCCTTTTGTTATCGCGCCTAACTTAGACCTAGAAGCTGAGACTTCGGACTCATTTGAAATCGGTAACAAGTTCGATAACGGTCGTGCGTATGTCTATGCGTCTGTGTTCTACAACAAGTTTGAAAACTTCATCGATGTTGTGACCACAGGCTTTGACTCAAGCACTGGTAATTACATCAAACAGTACCAAAACCTTGATGGCGTAGAGACTTATGGCGCAGAGCTTTCTGCGGGTTACGCACTTACCAAACAATGGGACATCAGCACTAAGTTTGGCTACGTAGATGGCAAAGACGCGGAAGGTGAATACGTTCGAAGCATTACGCCATTCGAAGGTAACGCTCAACTGAAATACGCCAACCAAGACTTCAACGCTTACGTGGCTTGGAACTGGGCCGCTGCCATGGATCGCGTTCCTAAATGCCAGACCACACTTGGTCTAGCGACAGAGTGTGCGCAGACAAGCGCGTGGAATACGTTTGATCTTGGCGCAACTTACCACGTTTCCAAAGACCTTCGTGTTAGCGCAAACATCGTCAACTTGTTCGACAAAGAGTACATCCGATACCAAGACGTAGCGGGTATTGCTGAGGAAAGTAAGCGTTACTCAACTGAGCCAGGGCGCTACTTCACGCTAAATGCAAAATACGAATTCTAGGACGAAATCATGAAGCTAAAACCATTGGCGTTTTCATTGCTTATTGCATGTACCCCTGCGGTGCAGGCTGCAGAGTGGGATTATCCCGCAACGGACTCTGTGGTAACGAATGAGGCGCAAGCGAAAAATTATCTAGACAGCCACTACTCAGAAGCGGGCGAGTTTAAGTTCCGTTACAAAACCCAGTCTCAGCTTGGTGAGCATTACAATTTTGATGTTTGGGTAAACGGTGAATATCAAGCACAGCGCGCCCTCGTAGTCACAACCGATAAAAATCATCACGTTGTGCGAGTGTTTAAGAGCCTTGAAGATACGATAATTCGCAACGGTAAGCCAACAGTTGCAATGGAATTGGAATCACCTCGCCAACTGCAAGCACAAGAGCCACCGGCTTTGAGCTCTGGAAGTCTGGTTGATGTTGAGGTTTCTTTATTCAACCCAGATCTTCGTACCATGCAACAGCAAGCGGCACCAGAATCGACGTGGTCAGCACTGTCCGATTACCCTCAGCCGATCGAGTACGTCACCAAGTCGATTGAGGTTTTAAAGTCGGGCGGTAAGTTCTATCTCTCTAACCCAAGATTAAAGCAAGTGGATGCGACGGGCCTATTTGCAGCCCCAGCACCTGGTGAAGCGCCTGTACTCGATACGTTGGACTTTGTCAGCCCAGAAGGGGTTCAAGCATTTGACAGTGTTGATGAGATGCTAAGCACCGAGTTTGGTGACAATGCGTTCCCACAGTTGATGGCTTTTTATCATATTGATAGCTCGATCCAATATCTGACAAGCCTGACTTACGACTTGTTTGACGAACCGCTTCGTTTTGATGCTCGCGGTTTATCAAAAGATAACTCTACTTACTATTACGGTCCGAAAGCACTCATGCTGGGTGTCGGTGGTGTTTCTCCGGATGCAGTCGATGCTGATGTAGTGATACACGAACTTGGGCATGGCATTCATTACCAAATCGTACCGGATTGGGCGTACGGTCACACTGGTGCTATCGCAGAAGGTTTTGCTGATTACTGGGCGGGCAGCGCGAGCTACCGCACTCAATATTTGGATGCTTCGCGTCGTGGTCAAGAATTCGAGTTAGATACGGTGTTCAACTGGGACGGTGTGTTCGGAACACGCAAAACAACTCGTAGCTTATGGAACCAAAGAGCGCGTTACTTCGAGAGCTCGGAGTATCCAGCGCACGTTAGTGTGGGCGGTGAACTAGGCGACGAGCTATGGTCAACGCCACTGTTCCAAGCACTTAAAGCATCGGTTGAACGATACGGTGATGATACCGATAACGTGTTCCGTGAGTTTGACGCCATTGTTCTTGAAGGTATGTATGGCATTGGTCGTGGCGTGAAAATGCATGATCTTGCGGAGTCGACCGTGTATGCCGCAAGCAATTTGTTCCCAAATAAAGACTATGCCCAATTCCTGACAGACAGCTTCAACAAACACAACTTACTTAAAGCGCCTCTTCGCGTTCGCTATAACGCTCGATACATCGCACAAGGTCAAGACGTTGGTGTAAGCCTGAGCCAAACTGGCCGCGAAGCGAACATCAAAGGGCAATGGCAGCTAAACAACGCATCCGTTTTCGACTTTGATGAAACGCTTTCTGATTCGACTTCAATGAAGGTAGCGTTACCAAGCGGTCTGACGTGTGGCACGCAATTCGATTCCTCTATTTCATTGGATTACCAATTTGCAGAAGGCTTAAAGACTCACCAGTGGAGTGAACAGGTGATGCTGGTTAATGGTACGCCAGAGCTTGATATCCAGCCTCAATCAGTGAATTCCGCTTTGCCAGAACAGGGCGACAGACTGTTCTCTCAGACGCTATCGGACAAGTCACTCACGATTGATGATTCGTTTGCGGTTTACCTGAACATCGAACATGACTCACTGCAGGATCTGCAAGTGTCGCTAGTGTCTCCACAAGGCAAATCGGTCGTGCTACTTAGCCATCAATCAAGCAATACCAATGGATTTAAAGGTTACTTCACAGCTCAGTATGACGAGGAGTTAAAAGCACTTGTCGGTCAACCGAGTTGGGGTACTTGGCGTCTCGAAGTGTCTGACCGTGTGTCAGGGAACTCTGGGGTGTTGAAAGAGTGGGGTGTGAGTCACTTTGCTCAGTATCAGTGCAGTGCTGATACCACTAAAGAAAGCAGTGGTGGTGGTTCAGGTGGCAGTGGCTCGCCTTGGACCTTGTTAGGACTTTTCCTGCTTTCAATGGTGAGAGTGATTCGCTCTCGTTAATTAAAATCAAAAGAAGATAAAATCTATGAAGTTTCAATATTCTTTCGTTGCTATGTCACTAGCTCTAGCAGGCTGTGGCGGTGGTTCTGGTGGTGATACGTCGGCACCGACCTATGATGTAGCTGGCACCATCGTTTCTGCAGGTACACTTCTTGATACGCCAGTGTGCATCGATTTAAATCAAAACTACGTTTGTGATACCACTGAACCGAGTGCTAAAACGGATAATGCTGGTAAATTTAGCCTGACTTCAAGCAACAAAAACGTACTAACCAGCACCATTCTTGCTCAAGTTGATCAAGGTTCAAACCAAACGTTGCGTCTTGCGGCTCCGGGCCAAAACTTAGCAACGGGTAACACGGTCAATGGTGTAACAACGTTGCTCGCAGGTCTTGTAATTGACGGTAAAACCGTTGCTCAAGCTGAAGAGATCGTAAAAGCGCAACTCACCGATGCCGGCGTTTCTCTGTCTGGTACGGTAATGTCTAACGCACAAGCCAGCGAGCTAGACAAGCTAGAGCAAAACACGGTTGCGCTATTAGCTGCGATGCAACCACAACAAATGACCAAAGGTGTAGCGTTGCTTGCTCAAAGTCTTAGCTTCCAAGGTAAATCGTTAGCCTCTGATCTTCTGTCTGAAGCTCAAGTGAGTGCATTTGCTGAAGAAATTGCAGCGGTTGCTGAACAAACGGTTGGCAGCAACGATACGGGTGCCGTTCTTCACTTTGCTGATGGCGCAGCAGACGTTGCTGAGGTTCAAGCTTCTTACCCTGGTCAAGATGCGGAATACGGCTTCGACAAAGAGGACAAGCAAACGTCGACAGGCGCTGGCTTTAAGTTCGTTAAGCTAGATTCACAGGGTGCTGCTTTAGCTGCAGATGCCACTGACTGGGCTTGTACTATGGACGAGCGTACTGGTCTTGTTTGGGAAAACAAGAGTGCGGATGCGAGCTCGGTTCAATTTAAAGATCGTACATTCGTGTATGAGTCAGCAACATTCAAACCGTATTACGAAGATCTTGAAGTCGTTGGTTGTGTGGATGCTGCTGATAGCATCTGTTCAACAAGCCAATATGTTGAACATATAAACAAGCAATCACTATGTGGCATTACTGATTGGCGCCTACCAACATACCAAGAGTTCTACGATGTTCTCGACTTAGGTGAGACAGAGAAAGATGCCGACGGCAATGTCTATGGTATGACGACGGCTTACTTCCCTCAACAGGGTAAGGGCAGCCCTGATATTGAATCCGGTGCTATTTGGCTGAGTGATTTCACATTTAATAATTACTCTCCTGCTAACTACGAAGGTGCGCTTCAATTTGCAGTCGTTGCTGCGAAAGGCGCTGACCGTGGCTACGTCAGCTTTGTTGAAATTTATTCTGACAAAGTGGAGCGTAACGCAGGTGCGTCATTCCAATTCCCAATCCGTCTAGTAGCAGTAAAGGGCCAATAAGATGAAGAAACTAATCACCGCGTTATCTCTTGTTCTAGCTTCTCAAGCAGCCATGGCGGCACAAGAATGTTCAACTGATTTTGGAAAAACAGCGCCTAACTCTCGTTACACCTACTCTGATGCCGGGACGGTAACTGACTTAAAAACGGGCCTAACTTGGATGCGTTGTCCTGTTGGCTCAACGTGGAATGCGGCAAATGAAGCCTGTGATGGTGCTGCAACTAAGATGTCATGGCAGTTAGCGCTATCAACCGCTGAGCAAATCCGCAATGAATCAGGTAACCATGCTTTGCATGACTTCGCGGGCAAAAAGAATTGGCGCTTACCAAACGTTAAAGAGTTGGTCGCGTTGACGGAACGTGCTTGCCATAGCCCAGCGATGAACGGCACTGCATTTGCAAGTGGTTACACGTTAGACGTGGGTGACTACGCAGGCTACATCTGGAGTAACACTCCAAACGGTGATGGGTCAAATGTCATGGTGTTTGATTCTTTTAACGGTGAGGTTTACAACTGGAGCCCACTAGAGCCAACGAACACTTTCTCTGTTCTACTGGTCACTGACGAAGAATAATCGCCCCGTTGAATTTTCTCTAATCCGAATATTAAAAAGCTCCGCCTGTGCGGAGCTTTCTTCATTTCTAACCTTTGGAACTTATCGTGTTGAGCAGAATGTTTAAACTTGGAACTGCTTAAGCTGATGCTTTTGATTTTCTGCTAAGCCAGACAACTCTTGCGCCGCCGCGGCTGATTGAGTGATACCAGTAACGTTCTGACTCACCAATTCATAGATGGTGCTCAGGTTATTGTTGATGTCCGACGTAACTTGCTTTTGTTCTTCAGAAGCGGTCGCAACTTGGGTGTTGATTGCATTCAGATCTGAAATTGCGCTGTTGATGTCACTCAGTGAACGACTCACTTCTGCGGCAAGCGATTGGTTGTCTTCAAGCATGGCTAGGCTCGAATGCATGCTTTCGTTTGCGTGACCAGACTGCTGTTGTAGCTCTTCAATGATGGTTTGGATCTCTTTGGTCGATTCTTGAGTTCTCGCTGCCAGCATACGTACTTCGTCCGCTACCACGGCAAAGCCTCGACCACTTTCACCTGCTCGTGCCGCTTCAATTGCCGCATTCAATGCAAGTAGGTTGGTTTGCTCAGAGATGCTCTCAATAACTTCGATCACTTTTCCAATCTGCTCGGACTGGTCTTTAAGAGACGTTACTACGTGAGCGGCTTCATTCAGCTGGTCGGCCATTTTTGCGCTCGCGCGCGTGCTTTCTTCAAACATACTCAAGCTTTGAGACGTCAGTTTACTTGCTTCATTCGACGCACTATCTGCTTGTTGTGCATTACTTGAAACTTCTGCCGCTGTGGATTCAAGTTGGTTAATTGCAGACGCGACTTGTTCAACTTCTTGCTTCTCTTGATCCGAGTTCGCACTGCTTTGCGTCATCACGGTTGCCAGCTCTGTCGATGCCGAAGCAACATCTTCACTGATTCGAACCAGAGAGTCGACCGTACCGCGAAGTTGGTGGATGGTTTGGTTTACGTCATGCGCCAGTTGTGAGACTTCGTTTTTGCCCACTTCGTCTGCTTCGACCAACAAGTTACCTTTTGCTACTTCTTGCATGGTTTGTTGTAGGTTGCGGATTGGAGCAACAATGTAGCTCGCTAGCAGCCAACTGATCAAAGAGGCAATAGAGAGAATAACCACTAGAGATACCGTGCTATAGGTCAGGGTATCAGAGTGAAGAATGCCATTTTCCTCGACTTCATCGGTAACGATTTGGTTGAGCTTTTTAGACAAGTTGTCGATCGCTTTTATCATGGCTTCACCCGCAAGGCGGTATTGACCCATCGCGGTTTCATACTCTCGGTCAAAATCGGACGTGGTGTAATCAGAAGAATGCTTGGTATTAAGAAGTGGCGTCATGGTGACACGAGTAAAATCGACGTAGTGATTCATGGCGTCGCGCATGGCGTTTACTTCAGCCTGAATACCTTCAATTTTATCGATAGAATTAAGAAACTCTCGGTTTGTTGTTTGGCGTTGTTGCAGTTCATCGTTCAGTGTTTTGACATCTTCCGCCCTGAATAGACTATAAATCGCCTTAATGCGCATCGCGTAGGTGTTGTCTACGATAGAGCCCAGCTCTTCTTTATGCACGATAAGGTTATTGGTAGAAACCGTCACTTTGTCGAATGCTTTCTCTAACTTTCCTATGCCTATGCTCAAACCAACGATGAGCAGTATGACAGTGAAAAGCACGGGCACGAAAACCTGTGACTTAATAGACAGCGTGCTAAGTAATTGACGCATGATTGACCCTCTAAAGATTATAACTATTATCATTTTTGTAAATAAAGCCAGTCGATTCTAATTAGTAAGCTTGATATATCAATAATTTAACGATGATTATTTGTTATGAAATATATTAAAAGTGATGTGGTTGGCATTTTGTTATTAGCAAAACATTGCAAAGTGTTTTGAGCTCAAAAGTAAATAAAGTTTGATTGCTGATTTATTAAGCGGAAATGACAACATGTCATAGAGGCTTCAACTAAGTGAAACACAACTGTCATATTTGGATTCTAAAGTGAGCACCGTTCAAGTGAAACACAACGGCAATAAAGCCACTTAAAGGAAATTGTGATGAAAAAGACAGTAATCGGTGCAATCGCACTTCTAGGCGCAATGGCAGTGACTCCTGTTTCTGCTAAAGAAACTATCTCTGCAGTGGGTTCTAGCAGCGTAACTCCACTGATGGAAGTTTTCTCTGAAACATACATGAAGACAAACCCGAACGTATTTATCGAAGTTCAAGGCCCTGGTTCATCTGCAGGTGTTAAAGCAGCGAAGAACGGCTCTGCTGACCTAGGTATGTCTTCTCGTAATCTAAAAGATTCTGAAAAAGAGCCAACGCTAAAAGAAGAAGCCGTTGCTCTAGACGGTATCGCAGTTGTTGTAAACCCACAAAACAAGCTTAATGGCCTAACAGCTGAGCAAGTTACTGCAATCTACAAAGGTGAAGTAACAAACTGGAAAGACGTTGGCGGTGCAGACAAGCCAATCGTTGCAATCACTCGTGATACGGCTTCTGGTACTCGTGGTGCATTCGAAGACATCATGAAGCTAAAAATGAAAATTTCTGGTAAGAAAGTATCGGCAATCTCTCAACGTGCTCAAGTTGCTAACGGTAACGGCGCACTGAAGACAATGGTTGCTTCTAACCCATACGCAATCGGCTACATCTCTCTAGGTACAGTTGATGGCTCTGTAAACGCACTTCCAATTGATGGTATCCAAGCTTCTGTAGACAACGTGAAAAACGGTTCTTACAAAGTTGCTCGTCCGTTCCTTGTTCTTTACAAAGAAGGCAAGCCATCAGCTGAAACTCAAAAATTCCTAGACTGGATGCTAACTGAAGAAGCGCAAGCGCTAGTTGACCAAAAAGGTTACATCTCAGTTCACTAATCCCATCGGGACTCTAAAGTTTGCTCAGCCCACCATTTCGGGCTGAGCCTTTTCTATCCATTGTGTTCGACGCCATTGCCAAGAACCGTGAGATTTTTATGACCATCGCAACAAATAGTGAAAAGCTTATGACTACTGACGCTAAAGCGATCAGCAAGCCAGGCCTACGCGAAAAACGCCGCGTTGACTGGAAAGAGCGCATCTTCCACGGCTTGTTCCTAACGAGTGCTGTAATCGGCATCGTATCATTAGCAGTTATCGCATACTTCATCGTTCGAGAGAGTATCCCAGCATTCCAAGAAGCGGGCGTCTCGGGCATCGTTCTAGGCCAAAACTGGCTACCACCGGCACTGTACGGTGTTGCAACCATGATTGTTGCTTCTATCGTTTCGACAGCAGGCGCTGTTTTAGTGGGTGTTCCAGTTGGTGTCTTAACCGCTATCTTCATCGCTGAAATCGCACCAAAGCGTTTGGCTGACATCATCCGCCCAGCGGTTGAGCTGCTAGCTGGTATCCCTTCGGTGGTTTACGGTTTCTTCGGTCTGGTTATTATCGTTCCATTGATTCAGAACGTATTTGATGTACCAGCCGGTAACACTATCTTGGCCGGTATCATTGTTCTTGGTGTGATGATTCTACCAACGGTAATTACGGTTTCTGAAACGTCTATCCGCGCGGTTCCTCGTACTTACAAAGAAGGTTCTTTGGCACTGGGCGCATCGAAAATCTACACCATCTTTAAATTGCTCGTTCCAGCGGCTCGCTCAGGCATCATGACAGGTGTGATTCTGGGTATCGGTCGTGCGTTGGGTGAGACCATGGCGATCATCATGGTAATGGGTAACGCGCCAGCAATGCCTGAAGGCATCCTTGATTCGGCACGTACGCTAACCGCAAACATCGCTATTGAAATGTCTTACGCAAGTGGTGTTCACGCGAACGCACTTTACGCTACAGGTGTGGTACTTCTGGTCTTCATCATGTCGTTGAACGCTGTACTACTGTACCTAAACCGAGAAAAAGCGAAGTAATCGCTCGTTAAAGGTGACTATTATGGATCGCGCAAAACTGAAAAAAGCACGCCAGTTCAAAGATAATGTCTTTAACGCATTTGTCTGGATCTCGGCAGCACTGACGGTAGGTTTCTTGTTCTGGATTATCTGGTACATCCTATCAAACGGTCTACAACACGTAGATTGGAACTTCATTACTGATAACTACACGCGCACAGGTGAAGAGCACGGTATCTTCCCTATGATTGTGGCGACAATTTATATGGTTATCGCATCTATCGCAGTGGCAGCACCACTCGGTATCATGACGGCAATCTACTTGACCGAATACGCGAAAGTGGGCAGTCGTTTGGTGAAAATCATCCGATTCTGTACCGAGTCATTGGCGGGTATCCCGTCGATCATCTTCGGCCTGTTCGGTATGACTTTCTTCGTGGCGATTCTTGGCCTTGGCTTCTCGATTCTGTCGGGTGCATTGACGCTAAGTATCCTAATCCTGCCAGTTATCATCCGCACCACGGAAGAAGCGTTGATGGCAGTACCACAAACGTACCGTGAGGGCTCTTACGGCCTGGGTGCATCTAAGATTTACACTATCTGGCGTTTGATTCTTCCGAGCGCAATGCCAGGTATCTTAACCTCGGTCATTCTAAGTATTGGTCGTGTCATTGGTGAGTCTGCTCCAGTATTCCTGACAGCAGGTATGGTTGCACGTATTCCGGATTCTCTATTGGATTCAGGTCGTACATTAACCGTTCACCTATACAAACTGACTACCGAACTGTTTACCATTGAAGAATGGAATCAGGCTTACGGTACCGCGACAGTTCTGATTGTTGTTGTTCTATTGATCAACATGTTCACAAAACTGATTGCACGACGTTTTAACACCGCAACTTACTAACGAAACGAATTAAGAACGCACGTTAAAAGACACGAATTCAAGATTTAAGAGATTAAGAAAATGAACAAGTTTGATATTGAAAACCTAGACCTATTCTACGGTGAAAACCAAGCACTGAAATCGATCAACCTGCCAATTCCTGTTCGCCAAGTGACGGCGCTTATCGGTCCTTCTGGTTGTGGTAAATCAACACTACTACGTTGTTTGAACCGCATGAATGATCTAATCGAAGGCGTAAAGATCACGGGTAAGCTGTCAATGGATGGCGAAGACATTTACGGCAACATTGACGTTGCTGACCTTCGCATCAAAGTGGGCATGGTATTCCAAAAGCCAAACCCATTCCCAATGAGCATCTACGAGAATGTGGCTTACGGTCTGCGCGCTCAAGGCATCAAAGATAAGAAGCACATTGATGAAGTGGTTGAAAGTTCACTTCGCGGCGCAGCACTTTGGGACGAAGTAAAAGACCGTCTTAAGTCACACGCATTTGGTCTTTCTGGTGGTCAGCAGCAGCGTCTTTGTATCGCACGTACCATTGCGATGGAACCAGATGTGATTCTGATGGATGAACCAACATCGGCACTTGACCCAATTGCGACGCACAAAATTGAAGAACTGATGGAAGAGCTGAAGAAGAACTACACCATCGTTATCGTAACGCACTCAATGCAGCAAGCGCGTCGTATCTCAGACCGCACCGCGTTTTTCCTAATGGGCGAATTGGTTGAGCACGATGACACGCAAGTGATCTTTAGCGAACCAAAAGACGACCGTACTCAAGGTTATGTAAACGGTGACTTCGGTTAATCAACCTATTTATTGGCATATACACAAATAACTATAAGCGATGGTACTCTTGCCCCTCTTGATGAGGGGCTTTTTTTCATTGTTAGGTTGATTATTTTCTCAACATTAATAATCTTCATCATGAATCATTTTTGCGCCGATATTTGCAGTATGTAATTCTGATGAAACATCTGTCTAAAAATGTTGAAAGGTTCTCGAATGTGAAATTAAGTCCATATTTTTTGCGAAAGACTTAACAGCTCAACTTGGATTCTATTGATTGCATATCACCAGCTAAGTAGTTTTTTATTGAAAATAAAAAAGTAGATTAGGTTGGCCAGGTGAGTTTAAAAAGTTTTACGAGGACGGTTTCTTCCACGAGAGACCATAGATTATTGGCGGAGGCCATATTCAAACATCTAGAGCAGCACTTTTCTCCAGGTGCCATCGCTATTTTTGATGACCCGTTAACGAACTCGTCTGGCTCGGTAAGGTTCTCACGAGGCGATCTGTTCCCTATTCAAGAATATCCGCAAGCCTTTTGGGAATGGGCAAACCAGTTTGATACCTCAGAGAGCATCATTCCCTTGGCTATCAATACATGTAACTGGAACCATGCCCAAGATTTGGGGGGCGAGAGCTACATTATGATGCTCGACAACACGCCAATTAAACGTACCTACCTACTTATCCAAAACGTTCAAGCTCGCTCCGCCCACAACATCTATGAAGAAAGTTACGATGCAATGCAACTGTCAGCGGCTCGCTGGCAATGTATTCGTGCAGAAAAGAACGCTTCCCTTGAAATGAAGCACCGTGACGTGCGTGAAGCTCAGTACGTGGATGAGCTAGGGCAACGTGAGCGTTTTATCGAGAACATGAAACTGGTGCAGCAAGTCGCGCTGGATATCTCTAATCCTGACTCCTTAAAAGATCTCTATTTAAAAGCGGTGGAAGCACTGCGCGAGCGATTGGGCTTTGATCGTTCAACCCTGATGTTGCTCGATATGAAAAAACGTAGCTTCAGCGGTACTTATGGCACTAATGAGTCGGGCAGCACGATTGACGAGTTCCACACTCAGTACGATTTACATCAATTAAGTGAAGAGTACATTGCGGCGCTTTCGAGCCCGGAACGTAACTTGGTTATCGTCGATGATGCACCCATTTATACCGCGGGCAAAGTCGTCGGGCAGGGGTGGAATGCGATGCTGATCTTACGCGACGGTAATGAACCTTTTGGCTGGTTTGCCTTGGATAACTTTATTCACCGGAAGCCGATTACTGCGTACCAAAAACAGATGTTGGAATCCTTTGGCTCTTTATTTTCACAGATCTTCATCCGCAAACGCCAAGAACAAAATGTACGTATGCTTCATTCCAGTATGGTTGAGTTATCACGCTGTACCACGGTAAGTGATGTGTGCAAATCCGCCGTCACATTTGCGATTAAGAATTTAGGCATCGACCGAATGGCAGTGTTCTTAACCGATGAAAATTGCTCTTATATGCAAGGCACTTGGGGAACCGACATCCAAGGTAACGTGGTTGACGAATCTTACTTTTTTGGTGAAACCCAAGATTTCTCTTTGATTAACTTAGCCCGATCGATGCCAAACGAAGTTGCTTTTGAGGAATCGGTTCCTATCTATCATGACTGTAAAATTGCGGGCTTTGGCTGGGCGGCAATGACGGTGCTGACCTCGAACAGCAGTGGCCCCATTGCCTTTATCGCGGTTGATAACCTTTTGACTCGTGCTCCTCTCACTTCTCAACTGCGTGAAGTGATTCGAATGTTTGCCTCCAGCTTGGCTGAAGTTCTTCAACGTACACAAGCGCAAGAGGCCATCCGAGAGTTGAATGAAAACCTAGAGCTCGAAGTTAAGAACCGAACCAAGGAACTGCAAGAAGCGAATCGACAACTGGAGATTTTATCCAAACTCGACCCATTAACGCGCTTAGGTAACCGCCGTATGCTGGAGCATGTGATGCAGAAGTACTGTTACCTCGAGCATGATGAGCTCATGTCTTTTGGCTTGATTCTTATCGACATTGATCACTTTGGCTTGTTTAACAATCATTACGGGCATTTAGAAGGTGATATTGCGTTGATGCGCATTGGTAATATCCTCGAGCACCATACTAAAGATGAAGACGAAGTCTTTTGTCGCATTGGCGGGGAAGAGTTTGTCTTGTTGATGATTGGATCGAGCCAAGAAGAAGTTCGATTACGTGCAGAGTGCATTCGTCGTTGTATTGAGGAAGAGGGTATCAAGCATTGTCATAATCCAGAAGGCAAATTGCTGACGGTGTCGGTTGGCTATTCTTGCTATCAGGCGCAAGGAAAAGACTTCAATTTTGACCATCTCTATCAGCTTTCGGATAAAGCCCTTTACCAAGCCAAAAATAGCGGTCGAAACTGCGTGCGTATGTTTGAGGCAACAGACCAAATCGTGGCTTAGGTAAGCAGGCACGAATAAGAGAGAAATAAAATGGCAGCTCGATGTGAGCTGCCATTTGTCGTCTTAGTATTTAAAGAACTTACTAGAGCTTTTCTAGCTGGTGGCTAGGTTTGCTTTTCTTCTCTTTAGCCAGTTGCTTGACCTTGGCGATCAGAGAGTTAGGTTTCCATTCCTGTTGCGTTGAACTAAAGCGAGAGTGGTTCATCACATTCAGTTCTTCTTTTACTACTTTCACTGCTTCAGACTCATTGCTGAGGTGGTGAGTGTTTAAGTAGTCGTTAACTGCTCTTTCAATCTTGACGCTGTCACCTTGTTTGATGATGTTTTCTAGATCTTGCAATGATGAGCCGTGAGTCGACGTCTCAACTTTTTCTGCCTTTGGCGCCCCACGTTTTTTCCAAAGCCCAAACGCAATCGCTGATGAGACAAGCCACAGCAAACCAAATACGAATGTCAGCGTTTTCCAGATAGAATCCACACCACCTTGAACCACAGGGGCAGACGTTGTTGCTGGTTGTGCTGGTAACGCACTTTCTGGCAGCGTGATTAAGCCACTATCGCTTTTCTCGACATTAAGCTTCAGCGATGTGATATCCGCTTCTCTTGCTTGGTCACGGTTACTGTCCCACCAATTTAGGTTGTAACCCGGTAGGGTAAGATCGCCAGCTTCTGTCGGAATCAACACCTGTTTGACTGTCATGGTTACCGTTCCATCGCGGGAGGTTTCAAACTGCGGTTGCTCTGGATAAACACGCAAAGTACTAGGGTAGACGATACCAATGCGAGGTAAATATTCTGCCTGAGTTCCGCGAGCTCGGATGCGGATCGTACGTGTGATCGATGTGCCCTGTTTTACAGTGTTAACTGTAGTTGCTGATAGTGGATTACCTTGCTCATCTTGCCAGCTTTGTGTCATTTCCAGTGCGGAAGCTGGTAGCCAGTTACCTTTAAAATCCTTCGGAATAGGCTTCACAGTAATCGGCATTTGCTCTGCTTTGGTATTGATTGGCATGACCTTGGTAGAACCAGTCAGGCTGTCGCCGTAGATGTAAGAACCCGTCAATTTCGGGCCATTCAGCGTGTAGGTGCCAGGTTGTTCGGCTGTAATGCGGAAAGCTTGCTCTACGACCGTCACTTCTAAGCCATCAATGATGCGTTGTGCCTGCTTCATATCGCTGGCTGACTCAATTTTCATCCCATCAATGCTTGGCGGCACGACTTGTGGATTATCTAAACGACGAGGGTCTACTTTTATCGCCAACTGCATACGCAGCGTTGCTGACTGTTGTGGGTACAAAGTATGGCTATCCACGCTCATGTTAAAGCTAAACAAATCGTCGAGATTCGGCTCACCTTTGTCTTTTGTCACACGCAGCTTAATTGGCTCGGTTTTCATCCCATCTGCAGAAAAGCTCGGTATGGTGACAACGCCTTCTTTCATCGGTGCAATCGAGATGCTCCATTCCGTTCGAACGGTTTTGTGGCCATTAATGTTATTGCTTGAACGACCGTAACGAGGCTGCCCTAAAAAAAAGTCTTGTTTCAATACATCGAAATCAATCGCGTCTGAGCCAAGCTCGGTATCTGCCATGATCCTTAAGTTGATCACTTCGTTCTTCGCCACCTGAGTTTTGTTTACACTGGCTTGAAGGCTTTGTGCGAAAACCGAAAAGCTGGTCAGTAGGCTGGCCATTAGAACAAAGACCAGTTTGGCGCCTTTTTTCATCATGGACTTACCACTCCTTATTTGATTGTTGTGGACGCTGTTTTTGTTGCGCTTGAAGTTGCATTTGAGCTCGAATCAAGAAGCTAGGGTCACGTGCGCTTTCTACCGCTTCGAGGCGGCGGAATTCAGGATCATCCTGAGGCGTTTTTTCTGGTTGAGCTTGCGCCTGTGTAGGTTCACCTTTTTGTTGTTCACCTTGTTTTTCTACTTCTTGTTCGGTCTTTTTCTGCTTAGCTTTTTGCTCGGGTTTCTCATCTTCTTTTTTATTTTCAGTATCTTGCTGATTTTGTGACTGCTGTCCTTGCTCTTGTTTAGCGTCATTCTGAGACTTTTGTTGCTGCTGTTGCTGC
>NZ_JAHGAD010000160.1:0-716 GCF_030248375.1 Vibrio sp. B181a
GGATTCGGGATTCGGGATTCACTTCAATTTTGTCTTCTTAAGGACAAATTCAGTCAACACTTACGATACCTTTACTTCTATCAATTCTATCCCAACGAACATATCTCGACTCCAACAGCGAAGGTGTCCTACAGTTCGAAGAAAAAATCGTTTCCATAAAAACAAAAAGGCTTGGTCAACGGCGACCAAGCCTTTTGATTAGATGTTGTGTTTTATTTTGTATTTATTGACCCCAGTCTATCTGGAGTTCTTTACTAACTTGGATAGGAGTTAGCCGCCTACTGCGATGTTCTTCATATCAGTCATGTAACCACGTAGCTCTTCACCAATGTACTCCACTGGGTGGTTACGGATAGCATCATTTACAGCGATAAGAGTCGCGTTATCTACTTGGTTAGAAGTTTCACCTAGCCCTTTACCAATTACGTCAGTATTTACTGCTGGCATAAACTTCTCACGTAGAAGCGGTGTTGCTACGTTAGCGAACAGGTAGTTACCATATTCCGCAGTGTCTGAGATAACCACGTTCATCTCGTATAGGCGCTTACGTGCGATAGTGTTCGCAATCAGTGGTAGCTCGTGCAGAGACTCGTAGTAAGCAGACTCATCGATGATGCCAGATGCCGTCATTGCTTCAAACGCTAGCTCAACACCCGCACGAACCATAGCAACCATCAGGATACCGTTGTCGAAGTACTCTTGCTCAGAGATTTCTA
>NZ_JAHGAD010000161.1:0-1889 GCF_030248375.1 Vibrio sp. B181a
TCAATAAATCAGGCAGCCCTTTGGCTTGCTCACGATAGGTTTTCATAGACAACTGACGACATTAGCGATATGATCGAACAAAACCGTGAAGATGTAATCACTGCGATCATCGACGAATACATTCCACCACAAACATAACCGAAAGAGCAACACCCCGTCATTCCGACGAGCCTAGGCGAGATCAGGAATCTAATTGCCACACGCTCTTGGCTCAGTATTTCACCTCAAACGCAAACTATCCAATTGAATCCAAAAATAAAGGACGCCGAAGCGCCCTTTTCTTGTACTTATTAGCAATAGTATAACTTAGTCTTTAGCGCTAAGTCTTACTCTTGGCTTGCCGTTGGTTGTGAAGTAGATTCCACTTGCTCTTTTTGTGCTTCTTTTCTCGCGCGGCGGTCAAACAAACGCTCAACCACGACGAAGAACACCGGCACGAAGAAGATACCAAGCAAGGTCGCACTTACCATACCGCCAAGTACACCTGTACCTACCGCGTTTTGACCCGCAGAGCCTACACCCGCACTGATTGCCAGTGGCACTACACCCAGACCAAACGCAAGCGAGGTCATGATGATAGGACGAAGACGAACACGTACTGCGTGCAGCGTTGCTTCAATCAAGCCCGCGCCTTTCTCGTAGTATTCCTTAGCAAATTCCACAATAAGAATCGCGTTCTTCGTTGCCAGACCAACAGTGGTCAACAAGCTTACTTGGAAGAAAACGTCGTTATCCATACCGCGAGTCATGACCGCAAGTACCGCACCCAGCACACCTAGAGGCACTACAAGCACAACCGCGAATGGTACTGACCAGCTCTCATAAAGTGCTGCTAGTACAAGGAAGACAACCAGAATCGACAGCGCGTAAAGCATTGGCGCTTGGTTACCAGACAGACGTTCCTCGTAAGAGATGCCGTTCCAGTTCACCGTAAAGCCAGGAGGCAGTTTTTCTACCATGGCTTCGATTTCTGCCATCGCTTCACCAGTACTTACGCCTGGAGCCGCGCCACCTTGGATGTTCATCGCAGGTAGACCGTTAAAGCGTTGCAATAGCGGAGAACCGTAGGTCCACTCACCTGTTGCGAATGCCGAGAATGGCACCATTTCACCCTGTGAGTTACGCACGTACCATGAGTCGAAATCTTTCGGCTGCATACGGTGTTCAGCATCACTCTGCACCATTACCTTCTTCACGCGCCCGCGGTCGATGTAATCGTTGATGTACGCACCACCCCATGCCGAAGCGAGGATTTGGTTTACATCGTTAATGCTCACATCAAGCGCACGCAATTTTACGTGGTCGATATGCACTTGGTACATCGGCGCATCTGCCTGACCGTTTGGACGTACACCCACCAGTTTCGGGTTTTGTGCTGCCATACCTAGGATTTGGTATTGGGCCGCCACAAGCGCTTCATGACCGTTACCGGTTGAGTCTTGTAGATAGAAGTCGAAACCAGTCGCGTTACCCAACTCTTGAATCGCCGGTGGCGCAAACGCAAACACCATTGCTTCTTTAATCGTTGAGAAGTAACCCATCGCACGACCTGTCAGCGAAGCCGCATCCGAACCCGGAGCTTCACGTTCTGACCAATCTTTCAGACCGATAAACGCCATACCCATGTTCTGACCTTGACCCGCGAAGCTGAAGCCCGCTACCGAGAACACTGACGCAACGTTGTCTTTCTCTTCTTCTAGGAAGTAGTTACGGACTTTTTCTAGTGTCTTTTCTGTCTGCTCTTGAGTCGAGTTCGGTGGCAAAATTGCCATTGAGAACACGGTACCTTGGTCTTCATCAGGCAGGAACGATGTTGGTAGGTTCATGAATAACCAACCTGCGCCGGCACTCATTGCCGCGAACACCAATAGCATACGACCAGTGCGTTT
>NZ_JAHGAD010000017.1:0-1609 GCF_030248375.1 Vibrio sp. B181a
GGGGACGATAACGGCGTCGAGCGGCGGACGGGTGAGTAATGCCTAGGAAATTGCCCTGATGTGGGGGATAACCATTGGAAACGATGGCTAATACCGCATAATGCCTACGGGCCAAAGAGGGGGACCTTCGGGCCTCTCGCGTCAGGATATGCCTAGGTGGGATTAGCTAGTTGGTGAGGTAAGGGCTCACCAAGGCGACGATCCCTAGCTGGTCTGAGAGGATGATCAGCCACACTGGAACTGAGACACGGTCCAGACTCCTACGGGAGGCAGCAGTGGGGAATATTGCACAATGGGCGCAAGCCTGATGCAGCCATGCCGCGTGTGTGAAGAAGGCCTTCGGGTTGTAAAGCACTTTCAGTCGTGAGGAAGGTAGTGTAGTTAATAGCTGCATTATTTGACGTTAGCGACAGAAGAAGCACCGGCTAACTCCGTGCCAGCAGCCGCGGTAATACGGAGGGTGCGAGCGTTAATCGGAATTACTGGGCGTAAAGCGCATGCAGGTGGTTTGTTAAGTCAGATGTGAAAGCCCGGGGCTCAACCTCGGAATTGCATTTGAAACTGGCAGACTAGAGTACTGTAGAGGGGGGTAGAATTTCAGGTGTAGCGGTGAAATGCGTAGAGATCTGAAGGAATACCGGTGGCGAAGGCGGCCCCCTGGACAGATACTGACACTCAGATGCGAAAGCGTGGGGAGCAAACAGGATTAGATACCCTGGTAGTCCACGCCGTAAACGATGTCTACTTGGAGGTTGTGGCCTTGAGCCGTGGCTTTCGGAGCTAACGCGTTAAGTAGACCGCCTGGGGAGTACGGTCGCAAGATTAAAACTCAAATGAATTGACGGGGGCCCGCACAAGCGGTGGAGCATGTGGTTTAATTCGATGCAACGCGAAGAACCTTACCTACTCTTGACATCCAGAGAACTTTCCAGAGATGGATTGGTGCCTTCGGGAACTCTGAGACAGGTGCTGCATGGCTGTCGTCAGCTCGTGTTGTGAAATGTTGGGTTAAGTCCCGCAACGAGCGCAACCCTTATCCTTGTTTGCCAGCGAGTAATGTCGGGAACTCCAGGGAGACTGCCGGTGATAAACCGGAGGAAGGTGGGGACGACGTCAAGTCATCATGGCCCTTACGAGTAGGGCTACACACGTGCTACAATGGCGCATACAGAGGGCGGCCAACTTGCGAGAGTGAGCGAATCCCAAAAAGTGCGTCGTAGTCCGGATCGGAGTCTGCAACTCGACTCCGTGAAGTCGGAATCGCTAGTAATCGTGGATCAGAATGCCACGGTGAATACGTTCCCGGGCCTTGTACACACCGCCCGTCACACCATGGGAGTGGGCTGCAAAAGAAGTAGGTAGTTTAACCTTCGGGAGGACGCTTACCACTTTGTGGTTCATGACTGGGGTGAAGTCGTAACAAGGTAGCGCTAGGGGAACCTGGCGCTGGATCACCTCCTTATACGATGATTACTCACGATGAGTGTCCACACAGATTGATACGGTTTATAAAGTAAAAGAGATAGAACATCTCCCAAGATGTTCGACTTAGTGTCCCGTTCGTCTAGAGGCCTAGGACACCGCCCTTTCACGGCGGTAACAGGGGTTC
>NZ_JAHGAD010000018.1:0-561 GCF_030248375.1 Vibrio sp. B181a
TTGCTTTCACTTTTAAAAAGTGAAGACAAATGAGTCGCGATGAGTGTCCACACAGATTGATACGGTTTATAAAGTAAAAGAGACGAAGATATCCCAATATCTTCGAAGTTTGGTTCTGCTTTTTAAAAGTGGAAACAAATAGCAGTGTCCCGTTCGTCTAGAGGCCTAGGACACCGCCCTTTCACGGCGGTAACAGGGGTTCGACTCCCCTACGGGATACCATTGGGTCGTTAGCTCAGTTGGTAGAGCAGTTGACTTTTAATCAATTGGTCGCAGGTTCGAATCCTGCACGACCCACCATTTCTCGAAGGGGCTATAGCTCAGCTGGGAGAGCGCCTGCCTTGCACGCAGGAGGTCTGCGGTTCGATCCCGCATAGCTCCACCATTCGAGACGTCTACCACATGACGTAAAACTAATGTGGGCGATTAGCTCAGTTGGGAGAGCACCTGCCTTACAAGCAGGGGGTCACTGGTTCGAGCCCGGTATCGCCCACCATCTTTAAGTGCATTCGAAGAGTGCTTTTAAAAATGGTTACTTCATTAGAAGTGATTAGCTCTTTA
>NZ_JAHGAD010000019.1:0-199599 GCF_030248375.1 Vibrio sp. B181a
ACCGAAGGCTCCGATCGCTCTGCCATTGCCAACATGCCGTATGACCCGTTCATCTTCGCCACACCAAATACTTATCATGGTGAAGGGCTTCCATTCCAACCTGGACGAACATTGGAGATCCACCTGCCAGGCCAGGCTCCTACGGAACAATTCGATACGAGTTTATACGGTATCGGTGTCGATGCTAGCTTGAATGGCTCCAACAACTACTTTAAAACCGCTACCTACCTGCCTTGGGCACTGCTCATCGTTGAAGATTGGGAATGGCCACTGGAGCGCGTTGATATTGTCGAAGCCTACCCTGAGTTCCAAGATTGGGCAGAATCCGGCGGCACAACAAACCAAAACTGGCATCAATCACCTGCCACTGACAAAACTTACGATCTACCATAGGGAGAGGATACGATGAAATATATAATTGCAATTCTTATGGGGGTTATCCTACTCGCGCTCACCGCCTGTGGGGGCGGTGATGGCTCTGGCGGTGGAAGCAGCGATGACGACAGCTCTACTCCGCCCCCTGTTACCATTGTTGAACCAGATGAGCCAGATGATCCGACAACAGCGCAGGACTTAGTTGTCCCTGAGGGCTTTGACTACAACCCAGTAAAACCGGGTACACTGAGTGTGGATATTAGCGGCTTTTCGACACAACGAGCACAGCTGAGTTTGTACAAGCAATTTAGCGAAGACAACGCTGGTAACTACCGAGCTCATTACGCAAGTAAAGTGGTTTCTGTTCCATTAGCCAGTGGGAAAGTGGATTTCGACTTTAATGTATCTGACAGCCAGAAAGACTTGCTGGTCGAGATTTGGTTTTATGATGGCTCAGAACCGGTAAAACGTATTATCTCTGTCAATGACACTAGCTTGAAGCTGTAAGGCTATCTAGCTATCTGGCTTTCTAGCTCTACGGGCAGTTAAGCACCACTTTAAAAATCGCATGCTTCTTCCGAACATGCGATTTTTTTTGAATTGGGAGAATACATCATAAATTAGGATATCGCTCTCACTCGTAGCAACTTACCGTAACTTCCAGCAAGTCAGTTCCGATTATCCTTCAAAGAGCCAAATTCACATCAGGCGTGTTCATATGTGGCGAATGGTTCATCGTCAGAATTAACATTTAACATTCGCCACACACATAAAAATCAACCACACATTTACCAACAAAATAAACCTCAATAAAACCCCACCAGCCTTTAATAACAATCACATCAGTTATTATTGATATTACTTCTCAGTTGCACTAACATTCGCAACTTCTTCCTGTATGGACACACTTCCTTACAAATCAAAACTTCATAACGGAATAGTTAAATGGGCCTTATCCATAGAGCAATCGCATTGGTGCTGTGTACTCTCACCTCATTTGGATCTTTCGCGACTAATGAACGTTCGGTCACAGATGAAAGAGGAACGTTCACGATCACAGGGACACCTCAACGCGTCGTTGCTTTGGAGTATTCTTTTGTCGACGCCCTAGCCTCTGTCGGAGTTTCTCCTGTTGGCGTTGCGGATGATAAAGATGTAAACCGAATTCTTAAATCGATTCGAGACCAAGTGGCACCTTGGACTTCTGTTGGTATGCGCCCCCAGCCAAGCCTAGAAGTTATCTCTCAATTGAAGCCTGACCTTATCATTGCCGATGTTCAACGACATTCGTCTGCCTATGACGCTCTGTCTAAGATTGCCCCAACACTGCTTCTGAAAAGCCGTGGTGAGAACTATGAACAGAACCTAGATGCCGCAATGAAAATCGGTATTGTTCTAAACAAGGAAAAAGAGATGAAGTCGCGCATTGCGCAACACAAAAAGGTGATGGCTGAATTCAAGACGAAGTTTGCGAGCTCCGACACTATGCAGTTCGCGGTTGCAACAGAGAAAGGCATGTGGCTACATGGCCCAAAATCGTACGCGGGAAGCGTGTTAACTTGCCTAGGTATCCAGAGCCCAATTCCAAATGAGAAAGAGCGTGCTTACGTTGAAGTGAGCTTAGAGCAGTTGCTAAAAACCAACCCGGACTGGCTTCTGATCGGACCATACAGTGAGAAAACCATCGCAGACACATGGAAACAGAGCCCTCTTTTCAATCTCCTTAACGCACGCAAGCGCCAACAGGTTGTGAATGTTTCGCCACAAGCTTGGTCTCTTAACCGAGGTATGCATGCTGCCGAACAAATCGCACAAGATCTTTCTGAATTACTAAACAAATAGATGTCTTTTATTAATGTTATGCAAAGTAGAAAAACGCTATTTGGCTGTTTCGTTGTTTTTTTAGCACTCAGTTTGGGGACGGTTGCATCTATGATCAGCTACTCCTCTTTTGAGCTTAAGATCCACGACTTATTTGGGTTCTGGTTTAGCTTTGATGAAGCAAATATAAAACATCAGATTCTCTCATCGTTGAGAGCACCCCGTGTACTGGCCTCTATCCTGATTGGTATCAATCTCGCGATTGCTGGGCTTCTTATGCAAGGGCTAACAGCAAACCCACTGGCGTCTCCAAGCATTTTGGGGATCAACGCCGGGGCATCTTGTTTTATCGCTATCTCTTCCATGAATTTGGTTTTCTTGCCTGAATTACCACTTTCCGTTAATGCATTGCTTGGTGGCGCGGTAAGCGGACTGCTCGTACTTTCTTTAGGTGGTTTCTTTGCTGGCAAGTCACATCCAATTAAGTTGGTATTGGCCGGCATTGCCGTTAACGCCCTGTTAGTTGGTATTACGAGAAGTGCATTGATCCTAGCCGATGATATGGCCTATAGCGTTTTGAACTGGCTGGCGGGGTCGATCGCGAACATCACTTGGGAAGACTGGGCACAATTTTGGCCTGTGAGCTTGGTTGGAATCGTTTTGACCATATCACTCGCTCGTAGTCTTAACTTGCTGACTCTTGGCGACGATATTGCCACCGGACTTGGTGTGAACCTCAACCGTACACGTGTTATTGCTTGTATTTCCGTGCTGTTGCTAACCACATCGAGTGTCGCTATCGCGGGACCTATCGCTTTTGTTGGCCTACTTGTTCCTCATATCGCCCGCAAGCTTGTTGGCACCAATCACTTTATTTTGCTGCCTGTCACCGCGATGCTTGGCGCAAGCCTTTTGGTGTGGTCTGACGTTATTTCACGCATGGTCGGGTTCCCAGCAGAAACGCCAGTAGGGGTTATTACTGCATTGATTGGTTCGCCATTCTTCATCGCACTGGCCGTTAGGAGCAAAGTGTCATGAACCAGACCAAAGCAATCGCGTTAACCATTTTATTAATTGCTTGTGCGATAGGCAGCTTATTCGTCGGTAGAGTCTCCCTTTCCTTAAGTGACGTGGTAACCACATTACTTCACGGTGGCGACTTCGATTTCATTATTAATCAATACCGACTGCCACGTTTTATCTTAGCGATTGGCGTTGGTGCTGGACTCGGGCTTTCTGGAGCATTGATCCAAGGAGTCTTGAGAAACCCTCTCGCCTCACCAGATTTAATGGGTATCAGCGCGGGTACTGGTTTTGCTGCAACCTTGCTGCTTGTTTATGTGCCAGACGCATCATTGCCGTTACTCGCCTCTGTTGCCATTGCCGGAGGGGTTACCGCCGCGCTTGGTATTATTGGTATCAGCTATAAATACAACCCCACCCCAGCAAGGCTCGCATTGATTGGCATTGCAATCAGCACCTTCATTTCTAGCGGTATCGATTTTCTGCTGATTGTTAACCCGGTAGAAATTAATACGGCAATGGTCTGGTTAACCGGAAGCTTATGGGGGCGTAACTGGTCACAAGTGCCATTGATTTGGATATCACTGGCCATCTTACTGCCTCTTGCGTTGCGACTGGCTTGGAAACTCGACTTAATGGGGCTTGGGGAAGAAGCTGCCACCACAATAGGTGCTCAACCAGAGCGCACACGCTTTATCGCATTGGTTCTTTCCGTTCTCCTTGCCAGTATTAGCGTTGCAGTATGTGGGACGATCAGCTTCGTGGGCTTGCTATCTCCTCATTTAGCTCGCTTATTGTTTGGACACAATCACAAGTACTTGCTCCCTATGTCTGGTGTGATTGGGGCTTTACTTGTGGTTGTCGCAGACGCCGCCGCTCGTGGTATTGCTCCCCCACTTGAACTTCCGGCTGGAGTACTGACTTCGCTCATTGGTGCACCTTACTTCATCTTCTTACTTCAACGCTATAAAGGTTGGAAATAATGCTTAAAACACATCAGCTGTCTATTTCTTATGGCAAAGAAAACATTATTCATAACCTCGATCTCGACATTCCAGAAGGAAAGATCACAGCATTAATTGGTCCCAACGGAAGTGGTAAGTCGACGTTGCTTAAAACCTTATGTCGCATCAACAAACAATTTGATGGCTCACTCACTGTCTACGATAAGTCGATTAAAGATTACGCCGACAAAGAGCTGTCTCGATACATTTCATTGCTGCCCCAAGTGTTGACAACGCCAGAAGATATTACGGTGAGAAGACTCGTTGAATACGGTCGCTCGCCCTATTTATCTTACTGGGGGCGTTTGACTCAAGACGACCACGAAAAAGTAGACAAAGCCATTGCCGAAACACAGATAGAGGAATTGGTCGACAAGAAGGTAGATGCTCTATCCGGCGGTCAGCGCCAACGTGTTTGGATAGCGATGGTTTTGGCACAAGACACACCGATTGTCATGCTTGATGAACCGACCACTTACCTCGATTTATCTCACCAAGTAGAGCTGATGAAGTTGATTCAAAAGCTAAATGCGGCAGGAAAAACCGTGATTGTCGTTCTTCATGATTTGAACCAAGCCTGCCGTTACTGCGATCACTTGGTGGTACTGAAGAAGGGGCAAGTTACCCATCAAGGTGCACCTGAAGAGATATTCACTCAATCGTTGCTCAAGGATGTTTTCGATCTTGATGCAATGATCATGAATGACCCCGTTTCAAACAAACCTATGTGTATAAACCTATAAAAACAATCGACATAGCCTTAATTTAAATACTCAAGACAGGATATGAAAATGAGTAAACTTCCTTTCACTCTTTCAGTATTAGCACTTTCAATCGCGAGTGCACACGCTGAGACAGATACGCAAAACGAAGGCGTACAAGAGATGGAAACCATGGTGGTAACAGCGACCCGTTATACCCAAACGCCAGATAAAATTGCAGGTGCGGTCACCGTCATCGATGCTGAGGATATTGAAGAACAATCTATCATCTCTGACGACCTGACCAGCATTCTTGCTACCTTGGTTCCGGGTATTACACCAAGTCGCCAAAAGATGTCTAACCAAGGCGAAAACCTGCGTGGTCGCCAAGCGCTCATCATGATTGATGGTGTACCTCAAGTGAATCCTCTTCGAAACGGCAACCGTTACGGCTATACGATTGATCCATCAATGGTTGAACGAATCGAGGTCGTGAATGGTGCAAGTGCGGTTCAAGGTATGGGAGCTACAGGCGGTATCATCAACTACATCACGAAAGGTGCAAAACCGGGTGATGATTGGAAACAAACGGTTGGTACTCGTGTGACTTCAAGTTTCGATAACGACAGCACTGGCGGAAAAGTTTTCTACAACGTCAGTAAGTACGATGACGAATTTGACCTGTTCTTTGGTGGTTCTTGGGATCAACAAGGCCTTTACTACGATGGTAATGGTAACCCTATTGGAATGAACGACATTCAGGGTGAAACGCAAGACAGCACAGCGACGGACCTTTTCTTTAAAGGTGGCTACAACTTTGATGACGGTAATCAGCGTATCGAATTGACGGCTAACACCTATACGATCGAGGCCAATGGTAACTATAAAGGTGTCAAAGGTGATTTCGAGAATGGAATTCCTGGGACTGTAGAGCCGGGCTCTCCTTCAGGTGAACCAGTGAGCAATGAAGCTCAGTTATTCAACCTACAATACACGAATTACGATCTGGGCAATGGTATGCTTACCGCTCAGATGTTCTACCAAAACTACGATGCGGTGTTTGGTGAAGCAACGTGGTACCCAACCGAAACCAAAGTTAACGACCAAGGCGCTATCTCTTCTCAAAAGACTGGCTTTAAAGTCGGTTACGAAACCTATGACCTGCTCGACCTCGATGATACTTGGGTATTTGGCTTAGATGGCCTACATGATCAAACGGAGCAAACGCTCGATCAGTCAGGTTTGAACGTAACGCCTCTTATGGAATATTACAGCCTAGCGCCGTTCGTTCAAGGTGACTTCCTAGTGACGGATGCGCTCCGCCTATCGACCGGCGTTCGCTATGAAAGCATCCGAGTAAAAGTAAGCGATGGTCAAACTATCTATGGCTACGGTGTCGATGGACACAACTCTGAGATCATTGGTGGCACACAGGATTCTTCAAAAGCGGTATTCAACGTAGGCGCCGTTTATACTTTTACAGATGAATTCAGCACGTTTGCTAGCTTCAACCAAGGGTTTGGCCTACCAGATATTGGCCGTATCCTACGTGGTAACTGGGTTGGTAATGCAAACCCTGGCCAAAACGGTACGCCAATTGATTTCAATACAATGCCAGCTGTAGAACCGGTTGTAACAGACAACTATGAGCTAGGCCTTAACTATCGCGGAGACAAGTTGTTTGTTAGTGCAAGCACCTACATGTCTATTGCAAAAGATGGCGCTAACCTAGCACTCAACAACAATGGTACCTACGATGTAGAACGCCAACGCACCGACATCATGGGTTACGAACTGACCTCAACCTACCAAGTGCTCGACTCAACTAAGCTGAGTGCTATGTACGCGCACGTTGAAGGTGAAGTCGATACTACAGGCAATGGCAGTGTTGACTCTGACATGGATCTAAAAAACCTGACACCAGATCGCCTACTGCTTGCCGTTAACCATAATTTCTCTGATGTGCTAGCGAGCCGAATTCAATACAACTACCTATTCGACAGCAAGAAAAGTGCAAACAATGTTGGCGCAGAGCAAAACTTTGATGGCTACGGGTTGGTTGATTTCAGTACGCATTACGACATGCGTGATAAAGGCCGTATCGCCTTTGGTATTGAAAACGTAATGGATGAGCAATACATCAACTACTTCAGCCAAATTCGTAATAACAGCTCTTACTACTTCTCTGGTCGTGGCCGAACATTCAGCTTAAGTTACGAGCTTGATTTCTAACTCTGATTTTTCTTATAAGCACTGTCCCACAGACAAAGAATGAAAATCAAAAAAGGCGAACCACATGGTTCGCCTTTTCAATTTAAAGCTAGTTGATTAGTTCGCTTTAGATGCGGCGTGCTGCGCTGCCATAAACGAAATGACTTCTTCGTTTAAGCAAGATTTGCTGATGTATTGGCGTTGTTTACCAAGATGAAGAATGAAGCCCAAATCGGTTTGTTCGAGCTGGTCGATTTCTTTCCATGCTAGGCTGCGATCGATTTTACCGCTTTTGTAGCGCACGCCATCCGCATTCACTTCAAACACCACTTTGCTGCCACGGCTTGAGCTGATGGTCTGACGCCACAGCCACCAAGTTCTTTTGAAGTAAACGCTGCATGCTTCAATCACACTCAATACGATAAAGAACCAACCGACATAACCGTTAGGTAACAGCTCGAACTCTAATAAGACCACACCAAAAATAAGAAAGAGCAATCCTTTCAAATACGCTTGTGGGAACTTAGTCGGCTGGCTAGTTTGGTCATAACACTCAGCAAAGAAAGGCTTGTCGAGTATGTATTCTGTGGTGAATTCGAAATCTTTAGACATGTATGGTTACTTTAAGGTTTCTGTGAATGAGTATTCTCGGTTGCGCTCTTGCAACACCTGCATTGTAGCGCTTCTCAGACGTTATCTTTAGCAATTTTGATTCTGTTTTGTAAATCAATAATAACGAAACATTCGAAGACCCTGATGCACTTGCCAAGATCAAACAAGGCGAACCATTTTGCTCGCCTTATTGTAATTTACCGATGTGACTTCTTGAGTTTTCTACTTTAGAGGGTCGTTGTCTGGCAACGCACTGTGTATCCATACTGCCAGTCGGTGTTTGATGCTTGCACCGTCTAGCTTGCTTTCCGGTAGTGGTGTGATCTGTTTTGCATCGACCAAGAATAGATAAATCGCTTTTACTCTTAGAGGCTGTGGTGACTGAGGAAGGTCAAAACCTTGTAGTTTCGCCATCTTCCCACCTATCTCTAGTGCCTTCTTAACCAGTTTGTCTTCATTGTGAAGCTTGGAGCTTTTTGACATTGATAAATCCTCTTCTTCGCTTCAATTAAGAATACATTAAGTGTCACGCATGGCATGTTAGTAAGCTCGCATATTGATAAGTTTATGCGTTATTGCCAAGTAACCGGTTGAAAAACCAACTTAATTCTTCATCATTAACATTGCATACATAATCACCAATATACCATTAAAAAATGGTACACCCCCGTGCTTCCCCCGAGTGGGCACAAATTTGTTTAAGAATGCTTTATGCTGAGCAAAGATCATGCTCGCCGTACACGAGCCATTTCGGCAAATATGCGGCTTCTGGGATCGTCCAGCCATACTTATCGTATGCCAATGCAGCAAGACCAGTCAGTTTCAGAGAAACATTGCCTTTTGGCGAATAACGAACATCTTCATTCATATAGAACTGGTAATGCGCCTCTAACGCATCTCTCAGTGCTTCTTGATAATGTGCCTCATCGCCATCGATAATGGCAATAAACACATTCACAAATGGAATAAACAAAGAGTGTACATATGGCACTCTGGTTGATTCTAAATATTGTGGGGAGGATTTCTCCATCACCGTTTGCAATAACTCAGGTAACGCTGATGAATTGCTAAATACACCGTTAACGAACTCGACCAGCGCAACATCGAAAGGATCTTTTAAACGCACTAACGACTCATCCATGATGGTCATCAGCTCTACACAGCGCCAATCTCTCGCGGCCATCGCTAAACAGATTTCATCCAACCATGCATCCATTGTTCCTTCTGCAATAGAACGGTTACCCACTTCCGAAAAGTGTCGGTGCCCAACGGAGAATTCAACCACTTGGTCTGAATGATTGGCCAGCAGGTACACGTTATTCAGTAACTCGAGCGCCCTTTTTATATAAGCTGGCGAGGCCTGGTGTTGTCCGTATTTTGAAGCGGTAAAGAATACCTCAAGCGAATCCCAAGCATCGCCTTTCATTCTTTTCAGAGGGTGCTTATAAAAAGATTGATTGTCATCAAGCATTCTTTCCCAGAAGCTGTAAAAATTTTCATCTTCTTCACGAAAAATACGCAATTTTCTTTCTTCAGGTATATCTAAATAGTGATTTTTTATTAGTTCCATCAATTCCTAGCCCGTTATAAATCGTTATATTTTTGTACTGCAACAACGCAAAAATTTAAAGTTCAGGCTGAGAATGATGCCGACATCAATTGATAATATCAATGCTTAATCAGTTAGTTATAGAGAGAATGCCAAACCCAACCCGACCGAAAATCACTCGCATTATTGTGTTACATTGATGTCTTAATCGTTGAAAAATCTTACTGCCAAGGAGAACAAATGCAGATGAAAACCATTAGTAAAGGAATACTGGGCACTGCGTTAGCAGCGACGTTGGGCATCAGCCCTTTGGTACACGCAGAACAGCCGGTCTACGTGCAAGCGTCTAAAGGCAGTTTTAATGACGCCGCTATCACTCAGTTATTTACCCAGCATCCAGAACTCAAAGCGCCTGTAGATTTTGCAGGCACACCGACAAATACCTTTAAAATGGCAAACGAACGCGGCGGACTGGCCTTTAGCGCCGTAGAAAACTCAACCATTGATGGGCGTCTAGTACAGGCGACAGTGGAAGCCTTTCAGCAATACAAACCTGTCGATTTGAAAGGTTTTATCACAACTCCAATCGAAATGTGTGTATTAATGAACACCGAAGATGTGAAAACTAAGCAGCCAATCACAATAATTGCTTCTCACCCCGCTGCGTTAAAACAAATCAATTTATGGAAAACAAAGCAGACCAAAGCCAAAGAGCTTGCTGTACCTGAAGGCACTGCTGCTGCGGCAAAACAGGTGTCTGAACGTCAACTCCCAGCGGGCAGCGTGGCGATTGGAGCGTGTGTACTTGAATCGACGTATACCAACTTAACGGTCATAGAAAAAGGAGTACAAGACAATAAAGACAACAAGACATCATTTTTGCTGATGGACATTAGCAAGCGTGAGACGCCGATAACAGAAGCTCAAGCACGCAAAGCCTTGATTGCAGCAATCAAACAGGGAAAAGCGTTGGCTAAGTAAATACGAAAAGAACCCCGTAGATAGCTTAGCGAAAAGCCTCCGTCTTGGCCTTTCGCTAATGAAATACGCAACAGCAACTTACTCTGCTTCAGGTCGAATACTTTTGTTGGTCAGCTTTGCGATTAACCCACCTATCTTTCTTCGCATATCACGTCTCTCGACAATCATATCTAATGCGCCATGCTCCAGAAGGAACTCACTTTGTTGGAAACCATCCGGCAGTTTTTCTCGCACGGTTTGCTCGATTACGCGACGCCCTGCAAACCCAATTCTTGCCTCTGGTTCACCGATATTGATATCCCCCAACATTGCGATGCTTGCCGATACGCCACCAAACGTTTGATCGGTCAACACCGAAATATAGGGCAAGCCCGCACGGGATAAGTGATCCAACGCCGCACTGGTTTTGGCCATTTGCATCAATGCCATCAAAGACTCTTGCATCCTTGCACCGCCGCAGGCAGAAAAGCAGACTAAGCCGCGGTTTTCTTCAATGGCAATATCGACGGCCTCAACAAACTTTGCCCCTACTACCGAGCCCATTGAGCCAGCCATAAAAGAAAACTCAAATGCGCAAGCAACGATGGGTAACCCTAATAGCTCGCCTTTCATCGCAACCAGTGCATCTTTCTCTCCAGTGCTTTTTTGAGCAAGGGCGATACGCTCTTTATAGCGTTTCTTGTCTTTAAAATTGAGCACATCTTTCGGCTCATACTCGCAGGCAATCTCGCTTTGCTTCTGTTTATCCAAGAAGCTGTCCAATCGATGGCGCGCAGTCATCCGCATGTGATGGTTGCATTTAGGGCACACTTCCAAGTTTTCTTTTAGCGCTATTCGATACAACACTTGTTCACAAGACGGGCACTTGGACCAAACGCCTTCGGGGATCGATGCTTTACGCGTGTTAATAATGTTGTTTTTATCTAATAACTTTTCTAACCAACTCATAAGAAACCTTTATCCAGAAACGACGTTGGTGAGCATTGTACAAACCTTATTTTGGTAATAAAGTGGGCTTAATTGGCTTTATAATCCAACAAAATGGGATTAACTGAGATGCTTGATAAGATAGACCCGCAATGGCTTAAGAGTTTCCACTGTGTTTACGAGAACAACAGCTTTAAACGAGCCGCGGAGTTCTTGTGTTTACCGACATCTAATATCAGCCGTCACATTGCTCTACTCGAAGAGCAACTTGATGTGCGATTATTTGATAGAACCACAAGACGTATTTGCGCTACCGAAGCCGGAGAGCAACTCTACCTTCGCACGCAGCCATTGTTCGACAAACTCAATGACGCTCTTGAAGAGGTCACTCAGCACTCGCACGAAGTCATGGGACAACTCAATATCCTGATGCCTGATTCACCAGAACTGGCTAAAGCTGTTGTCTCGTTTTGTACTCAATATCCTTCGATTACATTAAATTGCGAGACCAACCTGAGCCCGAAAGAGGACTTGCTGGACGGGTTTGACGTGATCTTAAGTTTTCATCGAGGGAAGTTAGAAGACAGCAATTGGGTTGCCAAAGAAATTAAGCGCTGGCCAAGTGTTGTTGTGGCATCGCCGAAACTGCTACAAACTTGCCAAAAGCCGTTTCAGGTTACCGATTTAAAACACGTCCCTTGCATCAGCAGCTTTACCGCCTTGAAAGGTACACCATGGGTTTTCAAAACAGCAGATGGCTCCTTGATAACTCAGAGAGTGGCATCGTCATTTAAGGTCAACAGCGGACAGTTCGCTAAAACGGGGGCACTGGCTGGACTTGGGTTTGCAATACTGCCCACTGGCTTTTGCCATCAAGAAATCGATTCTGGTGAGCTAGAAGTGATCGAGCTGGAATACGAACCAGAAGATTTGGTGCTGTATGCCTTTTACGCGTCGCGAAAACATTTAGCGAAGAAGATACCCGTATTTATCGAACACATTAGAAAGCAAGCAAATGAATAGCAAGGGTTGAGACAATACCAACCTTGTTATTTAAAAATATCGAATAATAAAGATAAGAAAAATAAAAGCATCCCAAATATATTAAACAGCCGACACAGTGTGCCGGCTTATATTTCTATTTGATAAAAAATGCTATTTAGAAAAAGGTGTAATTGAGCGACAAATATGCGGTCATGCTATCTGTTTCTGAAAGGATTGGGCTTTTTTTCAAATCATCTTCAAGGCTCACGTAACGAACGCTACCTGAAATACTGATTTTTTTGGTCAAGAACATATAGCCATTCAAGCCAATGAAGTAATCACCCTCATAGTCCATGGAATATTCATCAAATCGAGTACGAGTCGCCTCTTCACGAGATACACCGTAAAGGTGATTATTAAGATCTGCGCTGTTTATTTGATAACCGATTGAAGGTGTGATACCAAACGAACCCATTATTATCGGATAGGCCGCTTTGATCTCTCCATAATGACCATTATGAACTCCACTGATATCGGTTGCGATCGTGCTTTCTAGAAACGCGGTGGTTCCGGGAAAGTTGAATCTCACCCCTGCTCCACCCATGAAGGATGTCTTACGCTTGTCTAGCTTCTGCATGTCTAAATCACTCGAATCCGAAGGTCGCATAATCCTAGGATCGAAGCCCACTTTCGCAAAGTACTCAATCGGTGCGCCTCGGCCATTAAAGCTGTAACTTGCTGTCGTACCCTCAACGCTCACGTGCTTATCTCGATAAACAATCGAAGGTAAAGGTGTAAACTGCGTATCCATTCCAATATATGGAGAAGGAGAATAAAGCGCACCAATACCAAGAGACAAAGAGCTATCGGCGTGAGAATAAGCGCTAAATAATAATGTCGGTACAAGTAATAAGGTTTTATTCATGTTGAGCTCCAATTTTTAATTGGCCGAGATTCTACGAATAATTAAAACCGACTCAACAAACTTTATATAATTTTATCTAAATTGTTAGTTTGTTTTATAAATGCATTTTAGGTTGAAAAATGTCGTTATTTATCAGAGCCCTCCCTATAAAATTCAGAAATAAATCATAGAAACAGAGCCAACAAAACTTGAATAAATAAACCAGAGATGCTCTTAATCTCGTGCTTGAGTACGGTTATGTACCTATGCTTTTAAAAATAAAAAAGTCCGACATGGTCGTTGCCATATCGGACTTTTTTCCAATGCACTTTGGCTCCTAATGTACTTTTGTAACTAATGTACCTTTCGTTCCCAAAATGCCTTTGTTCTCAATGTGCTGTGAAAAGCGCTACAGGATTATTGCCCTGCCGCCAACTGCATCAATAGACCGCTAATGTAAGCACCGTATGTGCCAAGTGCATAACCTAGTACGGCCATTAGAATGCCCACTGGCGCAAGTGCTGGGTGGAATGCCGCCGCAACAACCGGAGCAGAAGCCGCACCGCCAACGTTCGCTTGGCTACCTACAGCCATAAAGAACAACGGCGCACGAATAAGTTTCGCAACAGCGATCATCAGTACTGCATGGATGGTTAGCCATACGATGCCGATAAAGAAGTAACCTGGGTTGTCGAAGATTGCGGTCACGTCCATTTGCATACCAATGGTCGCAACAAGGATGTAGATAAAGGTTGAACCGATTTTAGATGCACCGCCATGCTCAAGGCTGCGTGTTGATTTAAAACAAGAAGCAATCAGCGCAAAAGTCGTTACCAATACGATCAACCAGAAGAAACCTGACGTTAGGCTGTATTTCGCCAGTTCTGGGGCATTGGTTGAAATCCAAGGCGCAATCATATCGCTGAAGTAATGAGCCAGCCCCGTTAAACCAAACGCAATCGCGGCAATTTTAACCAAATCTGTTGTTGTCGTTGGACGATCGTTTTCTTCTTGATACTTAGAAACGGTTTCTTTCAGTTCGTCAATAGATGATGTGTCTGCTTTTAGCCAAGCGTCGACTTTCTTTTGACGACCAACCATGATTAGCAAGATTGCCATCCAGACGTTGGCACAGATAACGTCCACAGTGATCATCGCCGAGAATAGCTGGTCGTTCACTTCGAATACTTCTTTCATCGCTGCTTGGTTAGCACCACCGCCAATCCAAGAGCCTGCGACTGTGGTTAGACCGCGCCAAACATCACCAGAAACAAGATCCGGAGAGACTTGGTCGATAATAAGAATCGCCAATGGACCACCGATGATGATACCCGCCGTGCCCGTTAAGAACATGATGACGGCTTTTGGGCCAAGGCCAATGATTTTGCGAAGGTCAGCAGAAATGATCAGAAGTACCAGTGCACTTGGCAACAAGTAACGGCTTGCTACGAAGTACAGCTTAGAGTTTGACGCATCAATAATACCGAAACTGTTTAGTAGTGACGGAACAAAGTAGCAAAGCAAAAGACCAGGAATGATCGAATAGAATTTTTTTAGTGCGCTGTTTTGGCTGCTTTCCGTAATGAAGATACCGCCAAGTATCACCGCTAACATGCCCATGATTACTGCATCATTAGAAATCATTATAGTTCTTCCTTTAATTTGAGCGTAAATGTCTACTTTTTGAGAGGGAGAACCATACAGATAACGCATTAATGTTACAATATGTAACAGCAGAAACACTTTGAAATATCCTTGCAACATCACAACAATTGCTCGCAAACCCTTTATTTATAAAGCGATTGCGTTATTTTCATTTAACTCAAAAAAATTTCCTCATTATCGCCTTCCTATGTTTCGTGGTTTATAGCCAAGCATTAATGTTTATAAGCAAGACATTCATTAGGTAAATATTGATAAGTTTTTGTATGGCAAAAGTCCGACTCGTTTTCGGCCAAAGCTAGCTTAAATAGAACCGAAAAGCTGCTCACCGAGTTCGCCCTAACTATCAGCAATGAGCTGGTTCAAAAGCTAAGGGCATGAACTAAAATCAACGCCAATGCGTAATAAAGAAAGGTCTTAACTAGAGGATTTATGGATGTTTTCTTTTTTCAAAAACAATTCGGTTAAAAAGCTCAAAAAGCGTCACTCTATACTGTGTGAGCAAGCCATGCAGGCACAGCGTCGCGGTGATATTAAAACGTACTCGTTGTTAACTGCAGAAGCAGAAGAAGTATTTGAGCAAATCAAAACACTGAACACGCCACAGAACTAATGCCTTGCTAAACAGTTGAAATAACAAAGCCCAGCGAGCACGCCGGGCTTTGTGAGTTTAACGCTTTGGACCTTTTATAATTTGTATAGCGTTTATAGTTTGTATCGCTTTCAAACGTTTTGGCTATAAAGCTTCACGTTGTCGCGGTTGCTTAAAGGTCTATCTATCGCTCTTGTGATTTAACGAACGTTTTCGTGCAATCAATCCAGCTAAGAGAACGATCAACCAATGCCAGCCGATAGTGCCGCCTGACGACTCTGAATCTTCCGCTTCTTGAGCTGGGGTGAAATTGAGTTCGTTTGTAATCAGCTCATCGGTGTACGTCATATTTTCTATGGTTACCTTACCGTTGTGCGCAGCGCCCAGACCACCTTTCTTGTACATAATCATAAAGCTGTTATCTGCGTCTCTGACCATCGGTAAATCCACTCTTCCCGAAATCTCACCCGGAACCTGAACCACTTGAAAACCATTGATATAGATTTCTAAGATGTCGTGGTCCTCTTCTGCAAACACTGAAAGATCCATCGATACGGTACCAGTGGGAATCCCTTCAACAATCAACGCCGCTGACCCGTCGTGCTCTAGAACTGGCGATGAAATTGAAGCTTCTATGGTTGTCCACTTTTGAGTGCTGTACACACCACTATTCGGGAAATCGACGAGGTCACTCACCTCCCGCTGAGCTGCGTTCGCCCCCAAAACATAAGCTCTTGGCGTAAACGTCGTTAGCAACGAGTTGGTATGAACTTGCACGCCAAATTCATGCATACCGACTGAATCTAGGTCGTAACCGACACTTACCTCGCAGCTTTCACCAACTGAGAGTGTCTGACAGTTGTTATTGGTGATACTTGCACTCATATTATTAATGGTTGGCGAGTTATGAACAAATGATGGCGAAACCTTTGAGATTTCAATCTCTTGATCTGAATTATTTGTAAGTTCAAAAGTGTGTGAGATTAAACCAAGAGAACGGACGCCCAGTACCTCTTTAGCACGGTAATTTAGACCCACTGTTTGCTGTTCGATCCAATCCTCAAAATAGCTCACGTTCGTGTAAACCCCATAGGCGTTGGGCTGCGCGCACCCTTCCCCCCAACTCACAATACCCAGTTGTTCATATTTTCCGTTATTAGGGAGCATTAACGGACCGCCGCTATCGCCACTGCAAGCATCTCGCCCCCCTTCTGTATAGCCAGCGCAGAAAGCATCATCGCCGATCTCAGCATAACCATCATGAGGGACTTGAGTACATTGGTCCTGGTCAACAAGGGGAACATTGACTTTATGTAACTCACTGGTCTGGGAGACTTCTTCTTCTGACGGGTTCTGATCTCCCCAGCCCATTACCGTGAGTACCTGACCTACTGCCAGATTTCCGCGAGCATAACCATCAACGAGAGTCACTTTAGACTCCGACGGAGCCTGAGCAAGTTCAATAATCGCGATATCATTGCTAACAGGCTCTTTGCTGTAACTCTCATGGGCATATATATGTTCGACAGCGTAACGATGTTTCGCTGTATCTGGGGAGGACAGATCCGATACGCCAATCACTACTTCCACGCCTTCATGACTTTTCGCTTCAATACAATGTGCAGCGGTGAGTACATATCGGTCACCAATAAAACTCGCGCCGCAAAAGTGGCCTTTATAAGCGTCCATATTTTTCGAAACCAGCGCCACCATAAATGGCCAATTGCCTTGTGTTACCTCTTCACCGTTTATGATTTTAGTTTTAATCTCCGCCAATACAGACGGAGAAGACAGACTTACTGCGCAGATACCAAGCGGTAACCATTTTGTCTGATTTGTGTTCATGATCTAGCCTTTTATACACACCCAAAAAGTCGTGCAGGCTATTTTATAAAGTTAACATATGAAACACGATTAACACCAAAGTGTGACAACGCTCTACTTAATTACAGGTAATTGTCTTTCACGTGGTAGAAACTAAAGATTTGCGTTTAGTCCCTATACATAGTTACTTATCGAATCAATGAATAGTCATGATATTGCATTTCAGTTTCGAGCAATATCATGTTCCGCCAACGAGCGAGGTAGAAAAATCGATGGATTGGATATGTTCATATATGCTTATTCTTGTGAACTGCAATCAATAAGACTTCACACATTCTATAAATAACAACAAAGGACTGTGTTATGCCACAAACGTTAGATCAGGCTGTTCAGGTTTTAGACCGAGATTTAGAGGAATTTCTACTTCGCTTCCCACTGTCCATTACGAGCGCGGGCCAATCAAAAGGTGCTATGAGGTTTTACCTGTATAGTCTTGGGGATACCGCTTTCGGAATAAACCAAGGGGTTAAGATGAAGGAGATGCGTTTCCGCCTTGGCCCAAAATCGTTAGCTAAAAACGCGAAAGCACTTCAATGTATTCATATCCCTGTCTCTCCTTTTGAACAACTTAAACCCGACTCCATTTCTAAAGTCACCCACTATGATGCAGCGGACTACTTGGTCACTACTCAATTGACCGGCTGTACCTTTGCTATCCGTAAAGCAAAAGGAGGCGGGCTTGAGTTTTTGCATGTGCAACCAAAGGGGGACTTTAACGGCATGGAAGTACAACGTGCTGTCCAAAAAGAATTTCAAGTCTCTTTTGGCAGAGGAACTGGTAAGGACAACACCACTTACGGTGAAAATACCCGAGTTACGGTTATGGGCGCACGAATAAATGGGCTATGGACCGTCTATGCTCAATATCAAGATTCGAGTGGCAGCGTGACAAAAGTAGACTGCATTTACAAAGAACCAAGCTCTGTGGCTTACGTTGATTAACGTCCGTTAGGCTCAAGTTCGTATCAGCTGAAAACGTAGATAAAGTGAGTTGGCCTAGCTGGCTAACTCACTCTGATTACCCACCTTTTTGATAAATTTACAATCAAACAGACCCTGGTTCTTTTCCACAAAGGATCCTCTGCCCATTGCCATAGACCTCTGGTCTCCCTCTTAAAAGTCGCTTACTATGCCTGTTACCTATAACGCTTTGTGAGCCACTCATGAGCAGAAAAAATAATAAAAATCTCAGCATTCTTCTAAAACTCAACACCTTCATTTCGCCTCATAAATGGCGAGTTGCCGCAGCTTTGGTTGCCCTGTTCGCAACAGCAAGTCTAACGCTATCCGTGGGTTACGGCGTTCGTATGTTGATAGATCAAGGCTTCGCCCAACAATCACAACAAGAACTCACTAACGCGATACAGTTCATCATCGGCGTGACACTGTGTATTGCTGCGGGCACGTTTTTCCGTTTCTATCTGGTTTCCTCGGTCGGCGAGCGCGTGAGTGCGGATATTCGTCTTGCGGTGTTTAACCATGTAATGACACTGCACCCTAGTTACTTTGAGACTAATAGCAGCGGCGACATTATGTCTCGGCTCACCACAGACACAACGCTATTGCAAAGCATTATCGGGTCCTCATTTTCGATGGCCATGCGCAGCGCAATCATGTGTGTTGGTGCCATCATCATGCTGTTTGCGACTAACTTTAAGCTCACTTTGATTGTGCTGGCCTCCGTGCCGTTTGTTTTGGTTCCTATTTTGGTTTTCGGGAGACGAGTACGCGCCCTATCTCGGAAAAGCCAAGACACGATGGCAGATGTAGGCAGCTACGCTGGTGAAGCGATTGAGCATATCAAAACCGTGCAGAGCTTTAGCTCAGAGCAACATGAGCGCGCGGCATTTGCAGTAGAAGTAGAGAAAGCTTATGAGGTTGGCAGACAGCGAGTCAAACAACGCGCGATTCTGATTTCCGGCGTTATCGTGATCGTATTCAGTGCTATTGCCGGGATGCTTTGGGTCGGCGGCAGTGACGTTATTCACGGTAAGATGTCGGGCGGCGATCTAGCGGCATTTGTGTTCTATGCCATTATGGTTGCATCCTCTACAGCGACGATTTCGGAAGTCATGGGCGAACTGCAAAGAGCTGCAGGTGCCACAGAGAGGTTGATTGAGATTCTACAAGTGGAAAGTGACATCACGGCACCAACTAATCACATGCCGATCACCGACACTATGCCTGCGGAAGTAACGTTTGATTCAGTGAACTTCAACTACCCTTCCCGCCCAGACCAGCCTGCAGTGAAAGGATTAAACCTAACGGCTGAACGAGGTAAAGTGTTGGCTCTGGTTGGCCCATCAGGTGCAGGTAAAACGACGTTGTTCGAACTACTACAACGCTTTTATGACCCGCAGCAAGGGCGAGTCTTATTCGGTGGTGAAGACATTCGTCAGTTCGATCCAAACGATCTTCGTGGTCAAATGGCATTGGTGCCGCAACAACCGGCTTTGTTTAGTCACGATGTTTTCCATAATATCCGCTACGGTAATCCGGATGCTACTGACGAGCAGGTCATTGAAGCAGCGAAGAAAGCACATGCTCATGAGTTTATCGAAAAGCTACCGGATGGTTACCACAGCTTTTTGGGCGAGCGTGGCGTGAGATTGTCTGGCGGACAAAAACAGCGCATCGCCATTGCTCGTGCCATTTTGAAAGACCCTAAAATCCTATTGCTTGATGAAGCCACCAGCGCACTAGACAGTGAAAGTGAACATCATGTTCAGCAGGCACTTGAGGCTCTGATGAAAGACAGAACGACGCTAATCATTGCCCACCGACTGTCGACTATCCAACATGCGGATAAGATAGCCGTGTTAGATGGTGGAGAGTTGATTGATATCGGTAACCACCAATCGTTGATGCAAAGCTGTGAGTTGTACCAGCGCTTAGTGGCGTTACAGTTTAAGCACTTAGAGTAACCATAACACAAAGCCCGCTATCCTTAGCGGGCTTTGTGTTTCTCTGTCGATAACTATAACCAAGTCGCACTTTGTAAGCTTAGATAAAAGCTGCGCGATCAACCGATCGACGGCATCTTAACGCAACGCTTTTTCCATCGATAAGTGCACAATTCCAGCCGATAGAAACTCATCACCAAAAGGCGTAAAGCCCAGCTTGGCATAGAAATCAATCGCATGCTTTTGCGCACCAAGATAAACACGGGGATAACCCTTATTCTGTGCTTCTTGAACCAGAGACAACACAATTTTTGCACCTAAGCCCTGACCTCGGAAATCACTAAGGATTGCGATACGTCCAATGTGGCCGTCAGTTAAAATTCGTCCGGTGCCTACGGGTTCACCATTACACAGAATCAATGAATGCATTGCCACATTATCGAGTCCATCGAATTCAATTTCCGGGGAGATAGCCTGCTCGTTGATAAAAACACGTTCACGAATGGAACGAATATGCTGTTCATTTTCACCTTCAAAAGTGACGTTTACTACTTCAATCATCATTTACCTTTTTATTGCAATAACGCGGGGAATGCTGAGATAAAAGCAGCTTGTAGCTCCCCGCTTGACGCCACTATACATAGCCTTTAGGTATTTTATAAGTGCCTAAAAACACAATTTTTGTTGAATACGTTTGAGCCCGTGTAGCAATGAATGAAGCACCCAAGGCTTTGGAGAAATTCAACGTATTTACGTCGCTATTTTCTTAAGAACACTTCCATGTTTTATCCGTTTCACTAACTAGAGGTTGCATGACATTTTTAACTTCGATATCACGCCCTGTAAGCGTGCACAAAACAATTCCAGGCTCTCTTATATCGGCACGCTCAATGCGTTCACCTTGTGGATTCCAGATCGTACTCTTACCACACGTCTCCCAACCACCTGTTTTTGAAATGTGATTACTTAAAAGCACTGGTATTCTTTGTTCCACCGCGATTTCGGATAAGATAATTGAATCTGGTGCGTAGCCGCCTTCAGAAATAAGAGCACTTGCGATATAGATATCAGCCCCTGACTCTCCAGCCCGTTTGGCATGATCCTTATGAACAAAATCCGCACAGATGGCTAATGCTGCTTTGTGTCCATTAATATTAAAAAAGTAATCAGAGGAGCCAGACGAGCAATACGTTTGTTCACCTTCATGCAGATATTGCTTGGCGTAAAAGGATACACGGCCATCAGGGAAACAAATCACGGCTCCGATTGCTGGCTTTTTTGTATTGGCGTACTTGAGAGGGCAACCCACGATGACAATGATCTTGTTTTCTACAGCGGCTCTGGATAATTGTTGAAAGTTTTCAGGTTCCGGCGCAAGAGCAAGCTCCTCTGCGAGATCGAGTTCATAACCCGTCAGTGATAGCTCAGGAAATACGACGACATCAGCACCATTACACGACGACAACGCGATCATATTGAGATGACTGGTAAGATTGTACTCAACCTCTCCTCTTTCAACAGGAATTTGAGCCAGACTGATTGTTACTGCGGTTTTCACATTCTTTCCTTAATAGCTTAAGCAGCGGTAAAGTATGGTTCGAGAGAAAAAACGGCGGATAGAAGAGACGTATACACTCTCTATCCCAGCAGCAACAAACGTTGCAACCATGATTTTTTTACTCAAAATGCTTACCCTGCTTGTTTAACCCAAGTCACATTTTCGCTGTCCGTTGGAATCTCGAACCAAGACCAAAATAGGTCCAGCATTTCTGGTGTCATATGATAAGACTTACTGTTTAGGTCTGCGTTACGCAAAGAGGCTCTTTGCTTACATGTATCAAAGGTACGTCGAGATAATGAACTTCACTCTCAATACCAATGTCTGATGCCCATTTGATAAAGCTTTCGCGACCTGATCTACGCCAGAAGCCGAAATCAAAAATAACAGGGACTCCGAGAGAAAACAGTTGTTGCGCTGATTCTTTGAAGAGGTCTTGCAGTGTCGCCAATCGTTTATCGAAGACTTCACGCTCCATGTGTTCGCCATACAAAGGAATCATCCATTCATCGATAGAGAAACGAAAAGCACCATGCTTTTCTGCAAGGGCTTTTGAATACGTTGTTTTACCAGAACCAATAAAGCCACATACGAGATAGATTTGGGTCATACGCTCCCCTCAATGAACCGAAAAACACCATTAGATAACAATTTAATGCCATACTAAACAGTTGCTTTATGCAAAGTTTTCTAGCTTGTTATCTTCTTTAAGTAAGTTAATCAACGGTAGAAACAGTGGCTCTGGTAAATCATCTAACCGACACCATTTCCATTGCTTACATTTATCCGGCTCAGTGACTTGTGGTTCGCCACTGCTACTCGATGCAACTACAAACAAGGTGACGTAGTGCTTACCTTCTTTCTCAAAGATATCATTCGTAAAAGTGAACTTTTCAATTGAATCAACGATTAGGCCGGTTTCTTCAAGCACTTCTCGCTTCGCACAATCTTCTATACTTTCACCGAGTTCAAGGTGCCCGCCGGGTGTAGCCCAAGTATTCGCACCATGAGATCCAACTCTCTCACCGAGTAATATTGCCCCATCACGAAGGATGATGGTCGCCACTCCAACTCTTACTTGTTTATTCATGTATCGTCCATTTCAAACCGCTACGTCCACTTTATTGGCTTGTCGAGCGTAGCATTTTAATTCGTTTATTATTGCGCTACCGTTTTAGCGTTAGGCTCTGGCTTGGACCATTTTATGATCGCTCTCAAATTCATCGAGAAGAAAATAACGTTAGCGATGATCATAGCGACACTGCCCGTCAAATAGCCAACGGCCACCCAACTAGTATTGCCGCACATCATCAATATGAATCCAATTTTGTTTTTGTTACCGATCTGCCAAATCGCGAGAAATGTGAGCACCATTGCTACCCAATCGATGCCATAGTATTGAAAGTATTGCATGTGATATTTTCTTTTTGTAATAAAGCCAATAATCACTCATTGATTTTGGCTGTTGGTAACAAGAATTTTTCTTTAAGTATCTTTATCTATTGCTCACTGATTGCGACTTTTCCTGCTAATCCAATAAGTAACGCACCTGATACACCTTCTAGCGCTCGTGTGTAGATCCGAGAATTTGGTCGGTTGAAAACCCAACAACCAACCGAGGCGTATAACACGTTACAAGCTGTCGCTAATGCGCTAAACACCAAACCTAGCACAAATAATTGTGTCGATACTGAGCCTAAAGAAGGCTCAATAAATTGTGGTAAGAAAGAGAGAAAGAAAAGTGCCACTTTCGGATTCAATACACTGACAATGACGCCTTGAACGAACACATTTTTGTTGGCTTCAACGCTTTCATCAAATTTTAAGTTACTATCACCACGCCACATAGAAAAGAGCGACTGGATGCCCAAGTACATCAAGTATGCCGCTCCCATCCATTTTACAATGCTAAATGCTAACGCCGAGCTAAGCACGATAGCAGAAAGACCCAAGCATGCTGCTAAAGTATGGGCGAAATAACCGACACCGAGCCCTAACGCAGCTTTCATGCCACTGGCCATTTTCCCTTTCATAGTATTAGAAACGATATAGATAACATCGGGCCCTGGAATCATATTGATACCAAGGCAAGCGACGGCAAACAGTAAAATTGAGCTCAGATCCATTTTTTACTCCATGAGACTTTATAAAACATGTACTATTTATCAGGGCTATAGTGCCGATCAAATTAAATAAACTCAAGCTATACATTAATAATTTAAACCATTAATATCAGACACTTAAATAACAATAAGCACATTAAGAGATATCTTTTTTGTTCGAGAAAAATAGCTGAAAAACATTGAAGTCACGCTTGCAGCATTGAAATATTATGTTACATTCATACTCAGCTTGATCACAACCAAGTGCCGGGAAAAGCCGACCTTGCGTAACACTCCTCTCCATTACGCAACATCCCACCAACAAAACCTAACTCATACTCAATGCCCCGTTTTGCGGAGCATGTATTTCTTGTTATTAGAATAATCACAGTGGATTAACTATGTTTTTCATATCTCATGAGGGAAAGTGGTTTCGATTTTTAATGGTGTTTATCTTCCTTGGTGCCGCAATGGAGACGGATATCTATTTACCAACATTTCCCGATATACTCAGCGATTTCAACACCAATGCTGTTATGGTTCAGCGCATTTTGAGCTACAACTTTATTGGTATCTGTCTCGGCTCTTTATTATACGGTCCTCTATCCGATCATTTTGGCCGCAGAAAGGTGTTAATGTTTGGTTTTAGCATTTTTCTTACCGCAAGCATTGGCTGTATCTTTTCGACAAGTATTGAACAGCTGCTGGCATTTCGACTATTGCAAGGCTTCGGAAGCTCAGCATGTGTGATAGTGGGTACGGCAATGATCTTCGATTTATTCGAGGAAGAATCAGCAGCAAAACTCATTTCAGACTTAAACACATTGGTGGTTAGTCTCATGGCTTTTGCTCCACTCATTGGTGGATGGATCAGCTTACATATGGGCTATAAAGCAAACTTCGTTTTTATCGCAGTTCTCGTACTTATTTCCGCACTCAAATGTTTCCTGTTCTTGCCAGAATCTCTCGCTGTGAACAAAAGAAAGAAACTAGCACCAAAGCGTATTCTCAGTGATTATAAGACGGTCTTATCTTCCACTGAGTTTTGGTACAACACATTAGTCACCAGTTTGATCCTTGGTGCCTACATGATTTATGTGTCAAACATGTCCTTGCTGTATATCGATAAGTTGGGGGTTAGCCCAAAGCAGTTCCCGTTTTACCAAATGGCGACACTCGGCACATTTGTCTTGGTAAGTTTGAACAACTCACGCTTGATAGATAAGTTCGGTGTTGAAAAGCTTAAAGCAACTGGCCTTGGACTGATATTCGCTAATACCCTGATATTTTTCATATCACCGTCGAATTTACTGGATTCACCAGTATTCTTAACGGCAACCATGTGTTTGTTTTCGATTGGTGCAGGATTATCGATAGGTTTGTTTTTTGCAAAGTCAATGCAGGTATTTCCAGAACTCACGGGCATTGCGGCATCTCTAGTGACAGCGATAAGACTGTTTATAGTATCTGCCGCTATCGATATTGGCAGTAATGCTTACAAGGGAACATCGCAGTCAGTCGTCCAAATCATGACGCTTGTCGTTCTCGTTTTGGCTACCCTTTGGCTGGCGAATTATGTGCGCGTGAAAACAACGTCAGGTTTATCAGACGCCAACTAATCACTCGTAAATAAAACAAGGAGAGCATGTCAACGCTCTCCTTTTCACTGTAGGGTACTTTTAGATTCTTAATGATCTACTTGGAACGATGTTGGGAATAAACTCGCTCTAGTTTATCCAAAAACGTATGGAGCTTCTGGTTCATTTCTTGATAGTCATGGTTCAACAATACCTCTGGCTCCTCAACGAATCTTTGGTATTTTGCATCGCTGAGGTCGTCGTTTTTAATGAGTGCAGCAACGATTTCTTTATTCAGCTCCATGTGGCACTGAAAGCCAAACACCCTGTCGCTGTAAGCAACAATTTGTCTTGGGCAACCTTCACTGTGCGCGATAACCCTAGACTTATCCGTTAAGCCCGGCATGTCGTTATGCCAGTGCCCAACCTCTATTACACTGCCAAAATGCTCGAACATAGGATCTGTTGTGCCCTCCTCGGTTAATGTTATCGGGAATTTACCAATCTCACGCTCAGGGCTGTGCTCATATTTCGCCCCCAAAGATTCACCAATAAGTTGAGCTCCCAAGCAGACACCCAGCACAACTTTGTCGAATAAGACCGCCTTTAAGATCACCTGCTGTTCTGCTTTGGAATCAAAATGGGCGCATTGTTCACGTGTCACACTCGGATCCTGTGGTCCTCCCATAATAATAAGAAAATCGATATCTTCTATTTTCTGAGGTAGCGGTTCCCCTTCGTACACACGCGAATAAGTAATACTGTGGCCACGCTGTTGTGCCCAAGTTTCATAGGCTCCGGGGGCTTCAAAACTTTCATGGATAATAAAGTGAATACGCATCTCTTTTCCTTTTTATATAACGTTTCACCCCAGATGTTATATAAAATCCCAATGACCAACTTTATACTAAATGACCATTAACATAGATAAGCCGCCAAACATGCAAGCAAACGAACTCATACGACTTAACGCAGATAAACAGCTGATAACCAAAGCCACAACTATGGTGGCTGGCTACATCGATGACGTTCATACCCATCCTTGGCATCAGATAATCTTTCCCTTGAAAGGCTTGTTACAATCAAGCATCGACGACAAATGCCTGATCCTTCCGCATAACGGCATGCTTTACATTCCCGCATACACCATCCACAAATCTATTGCGGTAACGGAAACACAATTTCTGGCGATTTATCTCAACCCAGATAAGTTTGTGCAATACGCAGAGACGCCTAAATACTGCCTAGTGAAAGCCTTCATTAAAGAGCTGATACTTTTGCTGTTTGAAAAAGAGACGGTCTCACAACCTGAATCGAATATCACGCATTTACTCACCGTATTGAGAGACCAAATTGGCGCCTCCGACCGTTACGAGTTGCCCCTACTGATTCCGAAAGATAAACGTCTGCTGGCCATCTTTTCACAAATTAGGCAGCAACCTGATCTGCCCTTTACATTGAAGCAATGGGCGACAAAAGTAGGCGCATCGGAACGCACTTTGTCTCGTATATGCGCGCGAGAATTCTCTCAGTCATTTTCATTGTGGCGACAAAATTTAAGGCTAGTGTTATCGCTACAGTTGTTGGCAACAAACAAGAGTATTCAAGAAATTGCGTTAGATCTGGGGTATGGTTCTGACTCCGCCTATATCTATGCTTTCAAACAAATTTTTAACCAGACTCCAAGCAAGTATCGGAATGAGAGCTTAAAATATGACGCGGTTATCAGTACACTCTTGAACTGATAATCGGGGTCTTATATAGACAATCAGATAAAACAAAGGCGAGCTAAAACGCTCGCCTTTGTAATGTTGAATTTGGCAACCCAGATTAATCTTGTGGGTTTTCTTTCGCGTTGATCTCTGCGTATGTGTGCAGAAGCTCTGTCAGAGTTTTCACCCAAGCGAAAACATCTGTTGGTGTGTTTTCTAGTAGCTTTTCTACTTGTTCACAATGGGTTTCCAATGTGATTGCTTCTTCAAGACGGAATGAAATTGCGTAGAAGTGCCAAAGGACTAGACGCGTCATTCGCTCGCTGTTTTGCTTCGCGTTATCCGATTCATCAAACGCTTGTTGAATTTCACTTAGCGCGATTGCTGTCATACGTAACATCGCATCTAGGCGCGCCGACAACATGCGGTCTTCACTGTCTACTTCTTCTTGATCAAAGGTAAACAGCTCGTTCATCACGTCTTCTGGTACCATTTTGCCGATCATGCGCGCACTGAACTCTTCCAGTTCATGGCGTGGCATAGTCACTAGACAATCGAATGTGTAATCACGAAGCATAAAATCACTCTACATTAGTTATCACTTTTAGGGTGCGCATTCTAAAGACTGTGGCTTCAATTACCAGCGTTTATTATCTTTGATGTAAATACAAACGCAGATAACAGAGGTTAATCGGAAGATTTGCTCTTCTGAAAATACTGGAAAACTTTCCAAACAAGGAACCCCGCAACGCCAACAATTAATGCTGAACGAAGCAGAATAGGTGCATCGTGTTCTAGCTGGCTAGCATGAGGGACAATACTTGCAAATAAACGACTGGTAAAAAGCAGCCCCATCACCAACATAATAATTTTGTTCATACGATCTTCCCATTCCAATACAAGCACAGCAAACAACGATCAATCTACTTGCCAACAAGGGCAAACCTGCTCTGAGTGAGCGTAAAAGAATGCGCGTCTTGGGGTTAGCCGTCAATGCGTGGACGAGTAAGCTAATATTGCAAATGTGGGGGTGCGCTTAGCGATTTTGGCTACATAAATCTTAAGTGCCGCACCTTAACTACCAAAAAACTCATCTCGCCGTTCTTCGAGCCACAAGTCATAGTTTTTCATCACTTTGGAGAACTGAGAGCTCTGAATGTAACCGTTCAACCACGCTTTTAAGTTCGGGTATGGACTTTGACGAAAACATTGCTTGTCGATGCGAGCGTATTTTCGGATGAATGGCAGTATCGCAATATCAACTAAGCTCTCTTGGTTTGAAAGTAGAAAAGCGTGCTCCGTTAAACGTGATTCAAGCTTTATGAGTTCGGCTTCACACACTTGTCGCAGCTCTGCGACGTTGTCTTCATGGTAACGCTTGGCACACCCAAATGCGTTCATTGCGGGAACAAACTGAGTCTCGAACAGTTCGATGATCTCCAGCATACGAGGCAAAGCATCAGGGTTATCACTTCTCATCAAGTTATCCGGATCATTCTTGCCCAATGCCCAAATCATGATATCTAAGCTTTCTTCAAGTACTTGGTTAGGAACCGAAGCATCCTTTTGCTCTGATTGAGAAATCACTAGTACAGGCACACTTCCTTTCGGTGAAGCTTCTAACATCTCCGATGGTTTGTTATCGAGCTTAATGGAACGCATTAACACGCGTTTCTGGGCTTTGAACAATGCAAGTCGAGCTCGAATCGCGTAGGGGCAATTGTGCAATGAGTAAAGGATCGGCACAGAATCATTGTTGCTCTTGAGCACCATCTTTAAACGTCCTTCTGAATACTATCCCGCCTTTAGAGTAGCAAAACTTCCCAGCCCTATTCCATATAGAGACCCAAAACCTTCATTTGAAACCATTAAAACTTCAAAAAGAGGAAATTACACTGCGGAAACTTCACCGCGTTTTGTGCTCATTGCTGTGCTTAAAATAGTAACGAAACCAATGCCGGCCCCCCCCCCCCCAATAACACGTGAGTGAGAACGACATGAATAGCGATGCGAAACAACTACTTGAACATTTGTGCCACCAATACGACAAACTGTCACAGGACCTAGAATCTCGCCCTTTCCCTGAGTTTTCAGAGACCATTTCTCACCCATTGTGGAACTGCTTCGTTCATTGTTCCGTCGGCAGCCAACGCTTCTCGATTGTTTCAGTTAACTTCGCTCCCAAGATCAGAGGACAAGGTGTTTTTACATCATTTCTTAGTTACGTTAGAAATCACCCGTACCAGTATCAAGGCGTTGAAGTCGCTATCATTGAAAACCAACATCTGGCTAAGCGGTTACTGTCGCGGGGATGGGAATATAAATCTCTATTTAGCAGGCTATTTTTTTCGCACAAACCGACTCTGATTAAAGACTTTCAATACACGTCGTAACTTGTGGTGTCGTTCGGTTAATCGCCTTTCAACATCTCGATAAAAGCTTGCCTTGATTGCTGAGAGCTGTCGCGATGTGTGGTGTATTCTACATGCGTACCTTTATCGGCTGTCTCTGATAACTCAATCCCCCACAGAGCGTTGAACTCATTTGGTACGATAGAGTAACGCACGTCAATGACTCGCAATGCATTGTTTGGGTCTCCGGCGATGAAGCCATCAGAAAACCAACGAAATCGTTCAATGTCTTTGGCTTGCTGCGATGCAGGATCCAACCATGGAAAATCTGCAGCCACATTCAACTTGGCAATGGACTCTCCGGTATACGTTTTTATTGACCTCCCTGCTCTTATGGCATCAACGTGGTAATAGTGTTCGGTTTCGTAGATGACTTTCCAAACCAAGGTATTTGCGAACGTGGGTTTGGCTTCTAATCGTTGGGGTGTATGCCGCCTTGCTTCAGCTAACGCCCAACCTGCCTCTTCTGCTCGGTCTCTTTGATACATGCCAAATGTGAGATAAACAAGCGCCCAAACTACAGCAATACGCGGATACCAAGGGTTACGCTTCATCAGGCCAAGTATCAAAGTGAACAAGATTGGTAAGGTAAAAAGAGGGTCAATCACGGAAACCGTACTCCAAGAATAACGGGTATTGGTGAACGGCCATAAGAGCTGGGTCCCGTAGCTGGTACATGCGTCCAATAAGCCATGCGTAGCGTATCCTAATGCGCAGTACCACCAGCTTTGTTTGAAGGATAATCCACCTTTTTTAGCAATAAGTGGATGCAATATCAGGGCACAGATAAAGCTTCCAATAGGGATAAAGAAAAGTGAATGAGTGAACTGTCGGTGAAATTCCAAAAACAGCAATGGGTCATTGGCTGATCGGATCAATATGTCCAAGTCTGGCGCCATGCCTGCAAGTAAGCCAAGTGCTCCAGCGGCCACTAGATGCTGCTTTTTACTCGCTGACAGGGACAAGGATGCCCCAACTAATCCCTGAGTGAATGGATCCACGGTTTGTTCACTCTATTGTGCTTAAAAACAAGAAATCTTTGCCCCATAAAATCTCCGTATTTAAATAAAGGGATCGGCTTTAATCAGTCACACCGAAAGCGATTGAAAAATAACGCGTTAGTTTTAGTGTAGATGGATTAGGTTTGTTCGCGAGTTTGTCTTAAATACGACTCAGAGGTAGGGTTTGACGTTTCAACTTATGTCAGTCTCTCTATGAGTCCTCTAATCAGGTATAATCCCGCATCCAATATTTGGAGTATAAACGTCCACATCACTCAACCTGTACCATTGTCGAGGCATCTCTTGCAGCTAACCAGCTTTAAATACAGAACGCGTAAAGGCCCTGATTATCGTCACGGCGACCAAGTGTCGTTCATCGATATTAAAGAGACGTTTAGCATCGGTGGTATTCGTATTGGTAAGTGGGTGAACAAGGAAGAAAAAGATCTCGCCGCGAACTTGATCTTCGATTCTTTAGCAGACTTGGCCTTTATATTGGCACTGCCACCTTCAGCAATTGGTCTTCGTGGCAACCTGAATCTTGCTTTCGGAACTGGAGGACGAAAAGGCGTTCAAGCGCATTACGCCCCGAATCAGCGCGAGTTGGCACTAGCGAAAAATGCAGGAGCCGGAGCACTGGCCCATGAGTTTTGGCACGCATTTGACCATTACATTGCTGAAAAGGCGTTTGATATTGGCGACCGTTCCGGCCCTCAGCGTAAGACGATTTTCGCCAGCGATTGTTGGCTCCAAAATGCCGATCATTTTCCGCACCCACTCAATGAGCGATTGCTTAAGATATTTGACGCCACATTGCTCACGCCAGACGGCCAAGATAGACACGATTATGTGTCTCGAAGTGTAAAAGCAGACCAAGCAATGGGATCGAGCTACTTTTCACAGCCTACTGAGATGATGGCAAGAGCCTTTGAGGCCGTCGTAGAGTCATGCTCTGGCATAGAGAACGCTTATCTAGTTTCGGGTACAACCAGGCCTGATACCTTGCCCCTCTATCCCGATATAGCGCACAGACATATCATTAATGACGCACTGCAAGCGTACTTTCGCCCTTTGGGAGATGCCCTAAGTCGTTGATACGTGAATAGCGACTATTCATCATTATCTCGCGCAGTTTGAGCATAAACCTTTCCCATCAATCTCAAAAAGGTTTATACATAACATTATGTTATTCAAGCTACTGAATATTTCATGACGTCAAAAGAAATTCTAAAAATTCGCAATGTCCGCTGTTTCCTTATGTTCCGAACCAGCTATTTTGCGCGCTTCTATTATCCCGTATTTACCCTGCTCTATTTGGACTACGGGTTAACACTTTCTCAGTTTGCCATGCTCAATGTCGTGTGGGCGGCGACCATTGTTTTAGCTGAAGTACCGTCTGGCGCCTTCGCTGATACGCTAGGTCGTAAAAGACTGGTGGTTTTATCATCGCTCGTCATGTTCATCGAAATCGCAATGATCGCCTTTGTCCCAACCGGGAACCCCACTTTTGTTTTCATTGTGTTTTTGATTAACCGAGTATTGAGCGGCTTAGCGATGGCGTTGGCAAGCGGCGCGGATGAAGCATTGGCGTACGATACGTTAAAAGAACAAGGCAAAGAGGAGCAGTGGCCACGTGTGTTGCAGATTCAACTTCGCCTTTCGTCAAGCGTTGGTATTGTTGTCACACTATTGGGGGCAGCCATGTACGACGTTAACTTTATGGCGTCGGTGTATCACTTCCTTGGACTGGCAGAGCCAGAAACGACCCAAGACATCATGCGCATCCCTGTTTACGCGACATTGCTTGTTGCGTTGATCGCCATCTACGCGGCGCTGGGCATGAGTGAAGCAAAAAGGGTTATTCCTAGCAACGAGAATAAATTAGCTTCGACCATAGCAAGTATGAAACTGACGCTCACAACAGCGAAATGGGTACTGTCTACGCCTTACGTACTGTTTATCTTGCTTTATTACAGTTTGTTCGAACACACTTCGCGTATGTTTTTAACCATGAACAGTCAGTACTATCGCGCAATTGATATTCCAATTATTTACTTCGGTTTTATCGGGGCTGGCATTAGCTTATTGCAGATCATCTTGGCTGGTCAAAGCCGCCGATTGGCGGAAAGCATGGCGCCGAAGACGTTCATCTTAATGATGGGGATTGCCACAATGGCAACTTACTATTGGATTAGTATGGGCTGGTCGATTTATGGGGTGATTCCTGCGCTGATTCTGATCTTTATTATCATGACGATGAACATCTTCATCAGCTACCACCTGAACAAAAAGACCGAGTCACATAACCGAGCAACGGTATTGAGCTTCAAAGGTTTGATGTTCAACCTAGGCTACGGGTTGATCGGTATGCTCTATGCCTACTACTACAAGCTGCTATCGCAAAACTACACCGAGGAACAGATAGAACAGCACATTGATTTTATCGCGTCCCTGTCTTCATTCTTCTATTACTTTACGTTCTTATTTGTCGCAATCAGCGTCTTTTTCTATATCAAAGACAAAAAGCAGGCGATCTTTTAGATCGCCTGTTGGTAGGAAGGTTCAAACTACCACTTTCTATCTAAGTCTTTTGCATACAGAGAGATCGCACGCTGATACGCTTTAATGGCTTCACTGTTCGTGGTTGAAACCAATAACTCTAGTAACAACGACGTTGCTTCTTTATGACGACCGAGGTTGTATAAACACATCGCGTAAAACGGCTGAACTTCTACCGCATTAGGGTATTCGTTGATGGTTTGCTCGAAGTAACTTAGTGCTTCTTGGTACTCTCCAAGACTACGGTAAGTACTCGCGAGACCAAATAAAGCATCAAACCTTTCATCAGCAGAAAGTATCCCTTCAAGAGACGCCGTATAGTGCTTAATGGCTTCTTGTTCTTTACCTTCATTATCGTAAGACCATGCAATATGCAGGTGAGCTTTCGCCGCGTAATTCTCATCACCTAATAGCGTTGTGAGCAACGCTCTAGACTCTTGGTAGTTGGACGCTTTGCGTAGCTCAATGGCCTGCTGGATGACTGATTCCATCATTTTCTTCCTTTGAAATTGCATCTATTTATATCTGTAGCGATTCGCTCTACGTGTTTGGCCGCATTAAAACACGCTATCATGCCAACTTTGGCTTTTTGAAGTAATAACGGTAGTAGCCCACAAGGTTGCTGGAGATAAATAGGACTTCCATTAGCACAGCGGTTGGTGAACCAATCAGGTAATTATGAAGCAACCAGAAGGAAGTGCCGACAATCATCAGCTGACGTAAGCGGCGATCATCTTCTTGAAACGCCGCCATTGTTTGAAAGACAGAGCCGAAGCAACTTACGATGCTCGTTACGCCCGTAAACGTCACACCTGCCGCAATAACCGACGCGCCACAGAATAAATACTTTAGCTTTGAAGAGGTTGAGAAGATGCTGATCAGATAACGCACAGTAGCGATCCCCATTAGAGAGGCACCTGTCCATTGCTCCAATAATGCGAAATGGCTAGATATTAAAACGCCGGCACAGAATAAACTGGCAACAATCTTCTTTCTCTCTTTGAATTGAAACGACAACAAATCGAAGCAAATGGCAATTGCTACGAGTACCTGTGACAAGAAAAACGCATCCATACCTACACCTACTGTTACAAATTCTTACAACTGGCGCAGCGTATGATCGACTTCGAAATGACACCACTATCTTCGTGCCACAGCATAGAAAAATGTGAATGTCGATCACATGTATGGCGTACTACATTCAAGCCAACGAATGGTCAGAAGCCTCTCTCAAGGCCTCAACACGCCAAGGTGGATTCTTTCGATTTTCCCCTGCCCAATACAGCTTAATTTCGTTACCCGAGGGATCGGTCAGCATCGCCTCTCTCCAAAGATACTCTTTGTCAGTTGGCTCTTGTACAAACTCGATTCCTCTTGTCTTTAACTTTGCGACTAAAACATCAAGCTCTTTGTGCTCAAAATAGATAACGCTGTTATTTTTAGACTGTGACTCACCGAGATAAAGTGAAAAGGTCGCTTCTCCTTCAGGGCATTCAAAACGCGCATAATGGTCTGCTTCCACGATCAATTTAAACCCCAGCTTTTGATAAAACTGGATGGACAGTTCGATGTCTTTTACGGTTAACAGTACTTGATTTAGATTCATAGAAATTCCTTTTCCTAGTTCTTACTTAAAGATTTGTGGTTCGTGTTCTGAAAGTATTTGAAGGTAAGACCTCAAGTTAACCTGAGGTCAAGAAGGAATTTCACGCTTTGTTAAAGACTCAAGATAAATGAGAATTAAAAGTCACAACGCTATTAGATCATACTTCCGCTCGGACACCCTTGGGACAAAACACTTCCGTAGCTTGTCGTCGGAGTAAATAACATGACTAAATCTGCTGGCAAGAACACTACATCAGTAACCAAAGACAAAGGCATATCCACAAATGAAATAGGATATAAAGCATATGACACTGCAGAGCCATCCAAGAAGCATGGCTGGCGCGCAACTGACAACGCCGTACCGGAGAATGGTTTACCGTAACCACCTCTAGCATGGGCATCCATAGATGAACATCCCACCGTCAAAGAAGCCATTACTATAACGGTAAGCACTTGTAGTTTTTTAAGAAGATTGTTTTTCATGTTCGATAGGTTCCAACTGATTGTTATTGATATACATTATTATTCGGCGACATTAACGCCTTATGTATTTATAAAACAACCTATCTAGCTAATTTAATGGGTAATAAATCAATTTTTGTGATGAATGCATTGTTTCTTTTCATCAAGGTATTCATGTTTGCCACCCCATTTATAAGCAAACATAAAGACGCGTCCCCAAAGCTCAACTTGAGGAAATAATAAAGATGTTTAGCGGAGCGTTATAGCAAGTTGATACCAAACTGTTTAGCTATCAAGTTGGTTATAGCAAAGCAAACGACAGACACGATGCAACTGATCAGTAAAGTGGTCCAAAAGGAATACTTACTGAGTAGGTAAGGGAAAAGAAGAAACATTGGCAGTGTTGGCACAACAAACCAAAAAGTATAAAACGCATGATTAGACAGTTTCTCCGTTCCCTGCCCTTCGATATACATCCAAACCAACGCCAGTATGGTCACGGTAGGCAATGCAGCAACCAATGCGCCTAATCTATCGCTTCGCTTTGCGACTTCAGATATTAGTACCACAATAGCAGCGGTTGTCAGGTACTTGGTTACAATCCATAGCATGTCAATCCTCCTGATCGATGATGCGCTCGTCCATAATCACTCAATCCCACACGCAGTTAATTACTGGTCATGTGTGAGCTATCAAATCCACTATTTGCTCTGGCGTCATTGGCCAGTCTAGCGCTGACACATTCACCTTTATGAGTGCGTGATTAACGCCCTCGTCATGCCAAGTAGTCGTACAAACTACACCGGATACGTACCTGATTTACAAGGCGATAAAGCCATATCTGTGAGTGCGACACTAAATCACAGTGAAACTCTGTCACCCAGAGGCATTCGAACTTCAACAATAAGCCCACTCCACCCCGCGGTAAATTCCACTTATTTTCATAATCTTACAATAACAATAAAAACAATAAATTTTTATAAAGATGAACTTTGAGCTTTTTTCCGTAGCTTTCCGCGCAATTCGTTTCTCTTTTTGTTGATAAATCTCTAGCTTGACCACCACTTTCACAACGACATGAAAGGCAACGATGATAACCGCTAATAACAAGTTATCAATCAGCAGCTATAACACTGGGAAACACATAATGAAAAATAAAACTGCAGCACTTTTCGCTCTAACAGCATTAACAGCAGCAACAACGTTCACCGCTAACGCAGCGGCAAAATACGAGTCGTTTGTTGGTATTGATGCTGGTACACGCTTAAGTGGGCAAGCTGAATCCAAATATGACGGAAAAGAAGATCACCTAGACCTAAAATCATCAATGGTATTTGGCGTGGAAGGTGGTGTAATCCTTAACCAAGCGCATCAGTTCAGCATCGGTTACGACTACCGTGGAGTGAGTGTTGACTACACTGATGACGATCTTGAAGTTGGCACGCTATACACACAGTACGATTACCTTGTACCTATCACGCAAAAGCTGGCGTGGACTATTGGTGGCAAGCTTGGTTACGAGATGTATAACTCAGATTTTGATAATGCAGACGAGCTAAACGGTGTCGTATTGGGTGCACAAACAGGCCTAAACTACCGCTTTAACGCTTGGAGCGTAGGTACTGAGGTGAGCTACCTTCACCACACACACGAATTCGAATCTTCAGAGACCTACAACGGTCAAACAGAAACTTCATCATATAAGATCGGTGACGAAGTTCTGCTAACAGCAAACGTGAAATACCACTTCTAATAACAACAATCTTAGTTGGCTTTTTCTCCCGGGAAACCGGGAGTTTGTTCGTTTTAAAAGAAGGTAATTACCAAACTCGGCTTAGCATTAAGTGGTTTCGCTCTCTCGCGATCACATCAAGGTTTTCATCGTGATAGATGAGTTGGTTCTTAGACGTACCAGAAAGAAACAATGAGCTGTAACTCGCCGCTTGGTAACCATCTAGCACTTTGGTGGTTTGAATGGGCTCAGTCGTATAAGAAAACTCAAACTCCCCATTAAATGAATTGTTAATTTTCCCCGTCACCGCAAAAAGCGCAACACCCTCTAACCCATTTCCCTCTATGGATACCGTTGATTCGAGGTTCTCATTATTTAAATCAACCTCAATGCGCTCTTTCCACACACCGCCGTCCGCTGAGTATTGCTGTACTGTGGTGGTGTATCTACCACTGAGCAAAAGCTTCTTTTCACTCACATACACAGAAACGCCGTAAAGGGTGAGCGAAAGTAGGAACAGCCCAATCCAAGGTCTCAAGCTACGTTTCATCCGAGCTCCTTAATCAGCTTTGGTAACGTGTCCATTTCGAACAGATAGTTTTCACTGCGTTGGTGTGCGTTCTCATAAACCGACAGAGTATAAATTCCTTCGGTTTCCGCCACAAAATAGAAGCAATCACATTCCGAGCGATGAATCATAGACTCAAGCTCTGGCGGTATTGTCGTCGCTTTTTGTTTTAGAACTTTATGATGGTTAATCTCGATGAACTCATAGTCTTCGTGGAGGTAGGAAACCAAATGTGTGTTGGTTACCCTAGAAAAATTGAAGAAAGACAACAGCACGAGCACAAGAGAAAAGAATGCCAGAGAGGCTTTCGCTAACGTAAGTGAGTTAAAAGCGCGACGATTTGGCGTTGATACCTTAGCTCCCGCACAACTGCAATAGAGCATGTACCCGACACCCGCAATGGTTCGTAGCTCTACGCAATCAGAGATGGCAATGGCAAGCCTCAGCTTTTGTACCGACTTTTGCAGAGAAGAATCCGTTACGATCGTATCCGGCCACCCTGCTTGTTTGAGCGTCTCTTTATCAATAACTTGGTTTGCATTGTCCAGAAACGCTTTGAATAAAAGACATTCGTTGTAATTCAATGAGCGTTCAAGGCGGCCTGTGCTGACGCTCATCTTTTCGATGTCGAATATCAAATCGTCACAAGTGTACTGTTTTCTCACTTTTACTTTGCCTATGAACGTTTTAGCTAAAAGGCCTACAATTATAATTGATATACAAAGCCACTATCAACCCTTGACGTAAACGCGGTTTCTACCGGTTTGCTTAGCTTTGTATAGCGCTTCGTCGGCCTCTGCCAGGGCGATCCTTACATCATCAGCAGAATGAAAATGGGCAACGCCGATACTCACCGTAATTTCTATATTCAAATCATTAATAAGAATTGGAGTTGCAGCGACCTCTTGTCGAAGCTCTTCACAGAACAACACTGCTTCTGCTCTCGTAGCACCTGGCATAAGGAGAACAAATTCCTCGCCACCAGTACGTGACAAAGTAAAATTCAAATCGGTCTTCGCCCCACACAGCAAAGCAAACTGAACCAGAACCACATCGCCAACTTCATGGCCGTAGGTATCGTTGATGGCTTTAAAGAAATCGATATCAAAAACAGCAATAGAGCCAAAAACCTGTTGTTCTTTTAAAGTGTAAAGTCGATTTTCCAAACCTCGTCTATTTAGTAATCCTGTAAGAAAGTCTGTGTATGCTTCGTTTTGTAAATCGAAACGTTGTTTCTCAGACCGGCGATATTGATTAAAAAACTTTACGGGGGACATTATCAAAAGCAAGGAGATAAGCAACGTCGAGAAAATAAGAACTCTGGCCAGTACTCCTGAATCGCTCGGCGAAATAGATACCTGCCAGTTGGTGTTAAATATTGTCACGATGCTAGTGTCAGCATCGCAATCAACCTCACCTTTACTACTGATCACTTTTTCATGAAAGTTGCGATTATCTGGATCGAATCCAACGATCGAATAATTAGAGATATTTTTATCTTCTAGAATATTCTCTAGCGATTGTAAAATCGTTTCTAAATAGATAACCGAAGAGGAAAAGCCCACGAATCCAGATTCATTGGTAATTCCTTTACGCAGGATAAAAGCTTGCTTGCCATTTTGAACCAGCGTTACCGGCCCAATTACCATGTTTTTACGGCAATTAATCGACTGCTCTGCTCCTAGCCTTCTGCTTTGATCTTGAAGCACATTGTGACCTAGCGCCCGTTTATTTTCTTCATATGGGTAGACGAGCGTCACAACGCCCTTTGGCAAATATAGCAAGGAATCAACGTTACTATAGGTAAACAACAAAGTCCGACTCAGTTTGTTAAACGCTTCAAGTGAGATTTGGCTATCTTCAGAAAGTACTACGACTTCCTTCAATACTTCTGCGGTAATCAAGGCATCGTTGAACACCTTCTTCATCTCTTTGTTTATCGCATTGATGACATTAACTGACTCTTTTTGGTTATTGATTCTACTCAGTTGAGTCGCTAGTAATTCGGTTAATATCATTACCGAAATGACTAATGCTACTTTGATGCTTTTGTTCATGATAACAATCCCAGTTCGTTTGGTTCTCCATATCCATTACTTGGTTCTAAAAATTCCATCTATATGTCAATAATTTCTTTTCTTATCGACGTTATTATGTTCGAGAAATTCAAGAAGCAGGGATTATACGCATAATTGAATAACGGTCGATGCCCAATGGGTATCGTTAAGGAAAAACTTTTTTATCAAGATTGATTAATTTTCTATCGATCGACGGCGGTGATCGACACGATCGATTATCTTGATTAAAAAGATTGATCTAGACGGAAAATATTTTCGCGCAAACTTGTTCAATGGGTAACCAAACAATCAGCATTGCCAATAAAAAGACTAAGACGGAAATAAAAAAGACGGCAGCGAGGCACCGTCTTTTAGTTGGCTTTAACTACGATATATGACTAGCCAGTCTCTATGGCAATAAAACCGTGTCGATAACATGAACCATACCATCTGATAATCGGTTATCGATATCAAGCAACCCAGCTTCTGAGTTGGTTGCGATGATCAACCCTCCTTCAAAATTGACCGTATTGCCTTCGAGCATGACAATCATTTTCGCTCGCACCTGTATCGTTATCTGTGCCGGTGAGCATATAGAATGCGTTATCATTCGGCGCAAATAACCGTTAAGTCAGTGCCATCAAAAGCCTCGACAACGCCTGTAGCGATCAGAGCGGCAACCAAAATATCGAGTCTCCACCGTTGTCATCAAAACCAAACGGTTCGCCGGAAGCACCAACGGCAAATTCCACAATCGAGGCATCGATCTGGTTTGCCCATTTTGGTTTCTCGGAATAGCTTACTGCACTAAAAGTAAGTGCGAAGGAAGCTATCAGTGTGGTGAGTGAACGTAGTAAAAGTCCCATTTTCAGTCTCCCTTTCACGAGCGTGTTTAAAACACTTTCAATCGCACTGATGCCTACGCACCAAATTATTCAATCGATCAATTTATTTGGAATTTTGACTGGAATTCTTTTACACATCAGCCCGGGAACTAAGAGTGATTTTTCTGCTCCGCATCCGCGATTGTTTTAGATATCAACAACTCAAAGTGCTCCAACTGGCCAGCAGGTATCAACTGGTTTTGAATTTCGCGTCGCTTATCAGAATCGAACAGACGCTCTGCTAGCCAACCAATGAGATACATGAGTGATAAGCAACCACCTGCTGTTGCAATATTGCCTTCTACAACGAGAGGAGCATCTTGAACATCCCCTCCCATGCTTTCCAATACTGGTTTCGCATCTGGGTTTGTTGTGAGCTGTTTACCATCAAGTAAACCCAATTCATGCAAGATAAAAGAGCCGGCGCAAATCGAGCCAATCAGTTGCTTTTCAGGGGCAAGCTTCATTGCCGACATAAACTCTCTATCTTGGAGTGCTGCTGGGATCCCTTTCTTGCCACTTGCGATTAGCACAACGTCTTGTGCAGCAGCTTCAGAGATATGGCCATCCGTTTTTACCGCCATACCTAGGTGAGAAATATGTTCTGGCTTGGTTCCTAACACTTTGACAGTCCAACTGTCTTGGGTTCTTCCCAACAGGTCATACATCAAGAAAAAGTCTACGTCAGTGAAGTCATCAAACAACACAATGCCAACGGTATACATAAGCCAACTAACCTAACCAATTATTAAACAGTGCGAAGAGTGTAACGACAAACCAAGCAAGTCGCGAATTGTTCATTAGAACTAAGCTCACACATTCGTACATACTTAATAAGCCCTTGCTAATTAGCGTATTTTTGACATTCAGAGCAGACACAACATCAGTTGTATTGATATCTACTTATGATAATTGCGCGGTCAATCACATCGAAAAAATCATTGAAATCAATCGATTTAATTCCTTATTAACTTTTATAAATCCGAACTACTATCATGTAGAACCATCGCTCAACATAAATAAGGTTAACAATAATGAAAAAGGCTTTCTCTACTCTAAGCATCGCAGTCGCACTGTTTTCTAGTGCCGCATTTGCTGCAGACAACTACACGCTTGATTCCGATCTCTCTTCCCTAAGCTTCGCAACAATCAAAAAGCAGTATATTGTCGAGCCCGCGACCATTGATGCCCTATCCGGAACACTCAACAGTGATGGGCAATTCGATGTCGCTATCGACCTAAACAGCATCAATACAGGGATTCCAATCCGAAATACACGCCTGAACGAGATCTTCTTTGAATCTGCAAAACACGCACCAGTAAAAGTGGCTGGCAAAGTGGATTGGGCCGCTCTGGGTGAAGGCTCACACAAGGTAAAAGTACCGGCAGAAGTGACGTTGTTTGGTAAGACGAAATCCGTAGAATTCCCTGTTGTGGTACTCAATGCAGGTAATACCGTAATGGTAAGTTCAAGTGCACCTGTCATCATCGGTGCTAGTGATTTTGGTATCCCAACGGAAAACTTGACCAACTTGGCGGCAACGGTTGGTGGAATTAAGATTTCGGATAGAGTTCCACTTACTCTGAACCTAACCTTTAAAAAGTAGTTTAGTAGCCCAAAAGCGGCTTGCTAACTGGAAACAAAGGCTTGGATAGGCTCACCAAGCCTTTTTTTATGCGCCATCAAACAAACCTTTCTTTAAGGTTTATGACCGACTTAGCTTGGACAAGTTAAACGCCATACTTCTTAAGACATCATTCTTATTCACGAAATGATGTTTCAGAGCGGCCAGTGCGTGTAGCAAAACCAAGCTTGCCAAAGTCGCGCAACCAAAACGATGAACCATAAAAAAGAACGCATTCACTTCAGCATTTGAAATTGGGTTTGGAATAGTAAACAGCCAAAAGAATGGGTACTCGTGCTTAAGCATTAAAAAACCGCTAACAAACACAACGAACATCACTAGATAGAGAGTGCCATGTGCAAGTTTGGCCATGCTTTTCTGAGTGTTTGGAATTGTGTCTGGTAGCTCTGGTGTCTCACGAAAAAATGACCACCCCCACCTCACAATTAATAGTACCGAAGCGATCGTTGCAAACGACATATTAAGCGTCGATAAAACGTGGAACAGTTGCGGCATATCCATAACGAATAACATGCCGTAGCCTGCAATCGTTGCATAGATAATAATCACTGCCATAATCCAGTGTAGCCATTTGCTGAACGCGTCGTATTGTTGAGTGGATGTATTTTGGACGTGCGGAATCGCTTTCTGGTTCTGACCAGAATCTAATTTCGACATATTGTCACCACTGACTTTTATTTGAGATTGGCATGGGAATACGGCGAGCAAGAGCGTTCCCATGATGAAGATTGAAGAAATAACGGAAGGCATAAGAGCCTTCCGTCGTTCAAGTAGATTACAAGATGAGGTGAGTACTACTTGCTTACGCCGATCATGTCGTTAAAGTAGTCCACTTGCTCTGCCATGCTCAAACCTTGGTTGTTTGAACCCAACGTCCACATAAAGAAGCCACCATAACCGTTATCTTTCTGCCATTTAGCACGGTCTAGGTTGTTCTGGCGTGTTTCGACAAAGTTACCACCTGGTGCCCACTGACTGTTGATCGTATTACCTAAAACAATCTTCGACTTGTCTCCAATGTATTCAGCATAGTTTGCCATCGCCACTTCGTATAGGAAGTTTCGACCCGCGTCGTATGTCATCACGTTGAAGAAATCAAAGTCATTCTTGGTCGCTTTCAACAAATCAATCACTTCACCGTGGTGAGATGAGCGGCCAGACTCTTCAATGTAAGAACAGTTTTCAAATACGCTCGCGTCCATACATTCAACTGGATCTGCGCCTACGTGGTAAGTCGTCAGAGACAGAACCTTCGTATTGCCCACTTTCTCACGGATCAGTTTGATCAAAGCCGTCAAGTCCTGATTCTCTTTGTCCGTGATTCGTGCCGCTTTCTCGAAGTCGAAATCTAAACCATCAATGTGCACGTAACCCGCTAATTGGTACTTGCTGTAGTCACAACTACCGTCTGAATTTGTTGCAAGACACTCGCCTTCCATCTCTTCAGGTTTTAGGTTCTTTTTGTACACTGGGAATGGTGTATGCACCAAATCAACCAAACCTGTCGCAACCGATTCACGGCTTTCAGGCGTACTGATAGCCGACCAAATGCTTTCGTAAGTTTGACCACCAAACGCCACCATCATAGTGACATTTTCATTGTCATGCTTGAGCGTTGACCATGCTAGGTACTGTGTTGGCATCCAGTCCGGGTTGTAATCCGGTGGCGTAAGCATGCTATCAGAGATCGTGATATTACCGCTTGCGTCCCACTTACCAAATGACAATAGGTAACCATCACCTTCTGAGTTGAATAACTCTTCGTAGTCATTCAAACCCCAAGACGTTAGGTAACTGATAGAGCGGTCAGGGTTATCGACTAAGCCGCCACCACCTGTGCTTTCTTTCACCGTAATGTTAGACGTTGCAGACGTTTGCTCTTGGTTGGCCGTATTCACCGCTTTTGCTGTGATAGCGTATGTACCCTTTTGAGCACCTAGCCATTCATATTCATAAGGTGCTTCAGTGTCTTTAAACAGCTCGCTGCCATTCGCGATGAAGCTAACCGAGGAAATATCGCCTTCGTAGCTCTTCGCGTCTGCTTTGATCGAAATCGCACGACCTTCGAAGTAGCTTGAACCATCGACAGGAGATGTTAAAGAAACAACCAAGTCTTTATCGGTAATCGCTAAAGAAATTGGCGCCGCCTCTGCACTCGCACCTTGATCATCGTAAGCAACTACCGTCAATGTGTATTGGCCTTCGACTTGAGCAGGCACCGTGATGGTGTAAGTATCTCCTTGTGAAGGCGTGTTTGATGTTGCAACCACTTGACCATTCAATTGAACATCAACGCGGGCAACTTCAGTGTCATCCGTAGCATCGACAACCACGTCGAATGCTTGGTTAGGTGCGATTTTCTGTCCATCTTGCGGCGATTGAACGTCCACCACTGGTACTGGGTTTGGATCACACTCACCAACTTCATTCCATGCATCTTTCCACGCATCCGGGTAATCAGGGTGACCTGTTCCCGGTGTCCATACTGGGTTGCCACACCAACCAGCTACCGTACACGAGTAGATATTGCCAATGTTAGTGACTTCATCACCGACTTGATAAGCCACACCATCTTCGTACTGAGGTATGTCACCACAGCTTGTGCTTGTATCTGTCACCGTGATGGTTAAGTTCTTACTAGAGACATGTTGCTCGTCATCTTTTGCTTCCGCACGAAGCGTTGTAGAGCCTGCTGTTTGCGTTGTCCAGTCACAAGAGAAATCTTGCGTCGCTTTCGCATCAAGAGAACACACTTCTGCATCGTTAGCGAAGAACTTAACGGTCGCTAAGTCATCATCTGCATCCGTCACATGCGCTGAAATTGTGATGCTGTCACCTTTTTGGTGAGAAGAGCCTGCGTCTGGCGAGATAAACTCAATTACAGGTGGATTTGGCGCCGTCGATTCTGACTCTACCGTCACTTGAATCGCTTTCTCTGTGAGTTTGTCACCATTGTCATTGAACGCCATTACAGTGATCGACGCAGCACCAACTTCTGTTGGAAGCCAAGCTTGCTGGTATTCTGTTGTGCCTTCTACAACGTTTTGCTCGCCCAATTTGGTACTGTTTGCCCAGAATTCTAGTTTGCTTGCACCGTCACCTTCGACACCCGTGATGATGTCAACATTCGTACCTGTGTAAACCACTGAGTTTTGAGCAGGCGCTAAGATATCCAGTGAAAACTCTGGTGGCGGAACAACTTCGCCATCCACTTTCACCACAACAGAATTCTCAAACGCGTTCAGGTCATTCAATTCGCCACCGAAAGAGATAGTCAATGCCGCAGATTCACCTGAGGCCAGCTCACTATCAACCCAAGAGCCTTCTGGGAACGTCAATGTCACCGAGTTCAATACACCATCCGCTTGCGTCGTATGAGAGATTTTCCATGATGGGTAAGAAAGATGGTTTGACGCCCAATTGATTTCGTTAATCGCTACCGGCAATAAAAATTCGATCACGGCTTCACGCATGTCTGCGCTATCTGAGCCTGTGTTTGTGATATCTAGCTTATAGGTGCTCCAGTATTCACTTTCTGACTGAGCTACCGCATCGGTGCTGAACTCTGCGGCCATGGCTTGTGAAATTGGATTCAACAATAAGCCAGAACAAAGCATTGTTAGCCCTAACGTACGATAACCAATGGAACTGGTCTGATTAGCACTGCCCTTTCTTAGATACATATTTAAGTCCTTAGTCTTATATTAATTATTTAGGTACTGTACAAAAACCTGCAATTGGCAATTCAACGATTCCTTGCAAGCACACTTAATTTATAAATAAAAATAACCAAGGCAAAAATTCATTTTCACTTCTGGGATAAATATCAAAATTTATCTATTTATGGGAATAAAACCACAATTTTATAAACCATATGATTATATAAGAGCTAATTAAATACTATTTATAGAATAAACTTAATTAGCCACCTTTAATTTAGCGAAACAAAAGCTATTGAATTTAGCAGGAAAGGAAAGGTTTCAACGACATAAAAAGAGACTATAACAAGCCGGTCAACAAAAGAATAAAAACCCAATATAACAACAACTTAAATGATACAGCTCAATAAAATATCATATTTAAAAGAATAAACCACTTGATTGCCATGTAGTAAATTTCGCACAATAAATAAGTCACATGAATGGTTATTTCATTTCAATATCACTTTGAAATATGAAGTAAAGATGCAAAATTAATAAAAAACTGAAGTCAACATTTGCTTTTATTTGGAATTAACGTCACACATTTTTCATGGGCTACAGAAATAATAATTATCCTACAACATCTAGAGTATTAATTCTATTTTCAACTTAATAGTTCAATTAACAATCTAACTATCATTCTAATCCTTTCACTTTTTCTAATATAGCTCGACCTTGACGATAATGTATTTACGCTTGTTTTGTGTTTATTTTACCCACTATTTCTCCAAGTATTATAATCAAAAAAGGCAAGCCGAAGCCTGCCTTTCACTGCGTATTGCACTTTTTATCTGAGATTAGGCTCAAGAAGTCCGTTTTTCCTCTTTCGCGTCCACATTGCTCGCGTTTTGCTCTGTGGCAACCATGTCATCAAACTGAGAAATTCTTGCCAAGAATGCAGGCTTGTCTTTACTTGGGATCGAGCTTGCAAGTGGCAAGTCTGCTTTCATTGAATCGACCGCTCGATTTCGTACCAGTACTTCGAAGTGCAGGTGTGGGCCTGTTAGACGGCCTGTCGCTCCGGAAAGCGCAATCTTCTGCCCACGCTTAACATGGTCTCCTTTCTTAACTAAGAAACGGCTCAGATGCAGATAACGCGTTTTGTAGACACTGTTATGCTCTATTACCAAGTATTTCCCCGCATAAGGATGGTTACGAATCGCAATCACTTTACCATCGCCAGTAGAGTAGACTGGAGAGCCAACAGGCGTCGCGAAATCCGTGCCATTATGTGGTGAGATACGCCCTGTCACTGGGTGTTTCCGATAAGGGTTGAAAGGTGAGGTAATACGACGGAACTGTTTGTCGACTGGGTAACGATTGAATGCTTGCTCAAGGCTGTTCCCATCTCGGTCATAAAAACGCCCATCTTCCGCCAAAAACGCCTCCACATCTTTGCCGCGCATCTTGATTGCAATGCCTTGTACTTCTGTATTGCCAGTTAAATGATCATCAACATATTGGCGACGAACCAACACATGAAAACTATCACCAGCACGAAGTTCGCGAGCAAAATTCACTTTATCGCGCAATACACGTGTGATGTTGGCAATCTGGGTCGTAGTTAAGCCTTGTCGATGAGCAGACGATGAGAAGCTACCGTTGATCGTCCCTGAGTGCATTTCCTCACGCCATTCACCCGGCTCTTCCACAAAGTCATACGCAAAAGTACCATCGCTGTTTTGCGTGTAGATCGCGCGTTCAACGAGACTCTCATGAAAAATCACTTGCTGTAAGGTTTTAGTGTCTCTATCCACCACAAACTCGAGGTGGTCGCCTGGTTTAATGGTATCGAGCTTAAGTGAGATTAAGTCAGCTTCAAGAAGCTTCTGCGTCGTTTCGTACGGCACACCCCATGAAGAAAAAATGGTGCTAAGCGTATCGCCGACTTTGACGAAGTAATGAATACGAGCAATGTTGTCATGACCTTGAGCGGAGCGGTCATTCTTTTGTGTCGCCTCCGTTGATTGAGCGCCAGACTTTGGAGCGCTCTCTAACTGAGAATAAGGTGTCACCTTAATGGTGATTTCTTCAGGTTTCGTTTCTGCTTGATAGGTGAGGTATGCTGCGAGAGAGAATGCGGTAGCAGCGACAGCAATGAGTGAATAACGAACAAACTTCATAATACTTGGATTGACTGAAAACAATAGTTGTTATGTTATAACATCATGCAGTCACAATGAAAACATTACGTATTTGAGAACTTTGTTTCTAAGCTTTATTGGGTTCTATAAGCCGCTCTTTTGATCAGGAAAGCTTATAGAAAAAAAGGCCAAGTCAACCTTGCCCTTCTCTATGATTACCAAATCGTGTTTTAGTTCATCGGACTGACAAAACTTCTGCAAATTCGTCTTAACGGCCCCTCTATGAGCGGAAATACTGGCCAATCATGGGACCACCTTTTAGGCTTTCGAGTATAAATTGCACTCGTTGTTCGACGTTAAGTGTTGGAACCTCAATCAGCGTATATCCAAATCGTTCGTATGCTGCAACCATCAATTGATAAGTTCTCACGGCTTCCGAAAAGTTTTGCTTTCTCTCTTCATCGTTGACAAAAATGGCCTCCCAAGGTGGGAAGATGAAAATGTGTTTGGCGTATTGTTGTTCCTCACAGGCATTCGTTAACGATTGCGGGATAGGTAAACTTTCGAGTTGGCTATAGCCATATGAATCCACAATACCGCGGTCAAAGAAGACGAACTCCTTATGATGCTTGTGGGCTTCATAGTTGTTTTGCTCTTCGCGCACCATTTCATCACGAAAAGCGATTTTGTTTTTCCAAGGTAAAGCGTCACCACCAAGTGCCACTTGATGTTGGATCACCTTACGCCCAGTTTCTGGTGCGCAAACGTAACCAAGCTTAGTAAGATGCTCAATCACTGAGGTTTTGCCCGAACCCGGACCACCAGTAAATACGATTAGGTTATTCATTTAGACCTCAATGGTTAAAAATAGAAGGTTAAAAATAGAAGGTTGAAGATAAAGGTTAAAGGTAAAGGGTTGTCTTATCGCCGCTTATTCCGACTTAAGGGCGTTAGTGGCATTAACGTAGAAACAACGAGAAAAAATGGATGTCATGACGCAAAGTTGGTCTTAGACGACATTATGCGGGGAAGATTAGGATAACGGTTCGAGAGGAAATCAATAGAAGTGCACAAAAAGGCGCTAGAAACTGCCTCTGCATTATAAACGTACTGACGTAAAATGCACGGCTGTAAATTACATTACCCTCCCCTAAATCTGTGACCAAGCATGGCAATCCTCTGAATAACAGACGAAATGAATCGGCTTTTTGAGTATAACCATTGAGCATCAGTTGTTAGTCGCAACTTACTCAGTAAGAAACACCACGTTTACGTTGCCAAAGAATTTAAGACATACGAAGGATCTTATGACTCGTTTCGCTCCGCTAAAAGCCGCTAACCACCAGCTCAAAAACCGTCTAGTTGTGCCACCCATGGCTTCCCAAACCGCGACGACCGATGGCATTGCTACACAAACCACCATTCAACAATATGACAAACTGGCGCAATCTGGTGCGGGTCTTGTGATGGTGGAATACAGCTTTGTCGACTTTACTGGTCGAAGTGAGCCAAACCAATTAGGGGCATACAGCGATAATTGTATCGAGGGAATGCAAGCGATCGCAGCAGTCATTCATGCTCGCGGAGCAAAAGCAGGCTTCCAAATTACCCACTGTGGCGGTAAAGCCCAGTTAGATGTTTGCCCAGAATTAATGGGACCTTCCGGCATAACCGTGCCCGCTTTCGATCGCGTGTTACCACAACCAAAAGCAATGACACAGGAAGACATACTTGTTTGGCGTCAGAACTTTATTGATGCAGCCCTGCGTGCCGACAAAGCTGGGTTTGATTTTGTCGAACTGCACTGTGCCCACGGTTATGGTTTAAACCAAGTTATTTCTCCGGTCACAAACCAGCGTAATGACCAATACGGCGGGTCATTAGAAAACCGCGCTCGTTTGGTGGTCGAGATCATCGAAGCCATCAAAGCTCAGAGCCATATTGGCGTGATGGTTCGCATCCCCGGGCAAGACCTCTACCCAGAAGGGTTAACGCAAAACGACATGGTGAAAGTGTGTCAGTTACTCATCAAAGCGGGTTTAGATGTTATCGACGTTTCATCGGGTATTGGGGGCTGGAATCGCCCTAAAGACCGCCGTGGCGAGGGCTATCTTGTATCAGAGTCAACCTTCTTAAAACAAGCAGACTTGGGTGTTCCAATCATCGGTGTGGGTGGAATTGAAAGTGCAGAATACATCGATCAAGCGGTAAACAACGGCTGGCTCGATTTGGCAGCCGTCGGCCGTGCCGTATTGAAAGACCCTCTCGCTTTCAACCAGCAAATCATGCAGCAAGAAGTCAGCGCATAACCTCCCTATTCAAAAAACAAATGCCGAAGTGAGCTGCATCACCTCGGCATTTTTTGTTTTTGTTTTTGTCGTTGTTTCTGGTTATCTATATTTTCTCGCTTATTTTTAATCACGATTAAAGCAGTAGAGGATTTACCACTTAACGATCCCCAACGTCACTTTGACGCCGCCAACTAACGTTGAACCACCATAGTCTTTTGCTAGGCGCAGCAAGGTGTCATGAAAGCCTAAGTTTGGAAAAGCCGCTTCAACTTCTGCGATGGTTTCTTTACTCACCCCTTTGCGAACACTGCCTTTGGTCGCATCAATCCAGTCTGCTTTTCGGCATGCTTCGATGACTTTCTGGTGCGGCCCTTTATAAGGCGAAATCTTATGGTGCCAATGAATCGCGCCACGTAATGCATCAGGATCTAAACCCCATTCAAAGTGTTCATTGTCAGCTAACGCTGTAGCTTCAGAGGGTTCGAGATAAACCAACTCATGGTCAGTCCACAAGCCAATGTCGTGATAAACAAATGCCGTTTCTACTAACTGCTCGTACTGCTCATCATTGCCGAGGAAATGCATCGCATAAGTGATGGTTCGATAAACATGATTACGATAGCCCGGAAAGTCATCTCCAATTTGATCTTTATATTTGGCAAACAGCAATTCGACGCGTGGACGCTCCAATTTAATTTCGATTTGCGACATGTTTGGTTTCCTCAGATAAAGTCTTTAAAGAATTATAGACTTTGTCTTTTCGTCGGGAGTTATCACCACCGTAAAGCAATTGCGCTCCCCTTGATGTGATACAGAAAACCCGTTTGTCATTTGGGCTATGAGCATCAAACCTCGCCCTGAAGGCATCCAACTCTTTTCGTCGAATAGATTTGGCGTCTCAATTTTCTTTGAGGTGTAACTTTGGAAGGTTTCATCAGAAATGCGATTACCATAATCAAATACACGCACTTCTATGTTGCGCTGATCACCCTGTGTTAGTTCGCATTCTAACTCAACCGTCTTTCCTGCTTGTTCTTGGTAGGCATGAATAAACGCATTGTTCATGAGTTCTACCACACATAACTCCAATGCTTGCATGGCATGAGAAGAAACCGAATGTTGTTGAAGGAACTCAACCAATTCGAGACTCGCTTGGCGCGAAACTTCTAAAGATGATTGATAGGATTTCTGGAACACCACCCTCGGCGAATTAACGGCTTGCGATTGTGCACAGCCCAACCATCGCACTTTCAACAAGCTCACATCATCGTCGAGTTCTGGTTTTCCTTGCCAGTTTTGCACTTGCTTTAAAACAGCATTGGTTTTTGCTTTTTCTGGCATCGCTTTACTCCTTTCGATGTTGGCTAACAGTCGGTCAATGTCGTAAAGCTCCTCGCCTTGCTTAGCTTCCAATAAACCATCGGAGAAAAACCAAAGCGCGTCATTAGGCTTGAGTTGGATGCGCCCACCTTGGTACATCATCGGTTCCAATGCCCCGACGATGAAGTTGTTGTCACCAACAAGTTCCAAGCGGTTTTGTTCCGTCTGTTGCCAAACAAATTTAGGGTGTCCTGCTGTGCAATAATTCAATTCACCGGTTTCGGTGTTCAACACGGCGTATTCGATAGTGAAATAAAGCTTGCTGTTCTGCGTTTGCTGGTAGCGTCGATTGAGCCTTTCAATCACAGCGGCAGGCTCACTGATGTGGTACTCATTGTCGCTCCAGTCTAACGTTATCGACTCCGATTTGTTACGTTGTGACAAAGTTTGTTGAATCGAGAACGCCATTAACGCCGAAGAAATACCGTGCCCGGAAACATCGAAGACATAAAACGCAACATGCGATTCATCAAGCTCGACATAACCCAACATATCCCCACCGATCTTGGTACAAGGGACATAAGTGAAGCTAAATTGTGCCGTATGAATTTGTTCTTCAACGGGCAACAGTTGCCCCATTAACTCTCCAGCAGAATCCAGATCCTGCTGAATGGTTTGATACGCTAAATCGAGCTCTTGGTTTTTTGTCGTGAGCGTATTGTGCAGTTCTAAAGTACGAAAACCCGCTCGAATTCGCGCTTGCAGCTCAGCGACAGAAGTCTTCTTATCAACAAAGTCATCGGCACCTGCATCCATGCCTTTGATGATGGATTCTTGATCGTTATATGAAGAAAGGAGAACAAAGAAGATATAACGAGAAAACGCCGACGACTTAAGCTCACGACAAAGCTCAATGCCACTAATACCCGGCATCATCAAATCACTGAGGACAAACTGAATGTCAGTTCGGTGAGTCAGCACTTCTAACGCAGACTCACCATCTTCAACGGCAATGACCTCGTACCCTTGCTTTTGCAATGCACTGGTCATGTAGAGCAGAACCGTTTTACTGTCGTCAACCAACAATATGGACTTCATGCGTCTCCTTGCCCGTTTGTTCTATTGCAGCACGCTATTCATGGATTGGGCATCTCTAAAACGGCTGTAATCTTCCGCTAAAAGTTGGTGTTGATAACGGGTGTAAGATAATGCCTCATTCGAGATGACAATTTGGTTTTCTTTTTCCACCAGTTGCCCACGCAGCCGTTCAATTTGTTGATGTTGCTGAGTGTGACTTTGATACATGGCCACGAGCCCGCACACAGACGCTACGAGCAGCGTACACAACACGCCATTGATGGTTTTACTTCGAACACGCATAACCTCTCCTTGTCGCTTGGTGTCCTTCATTACTTGGTGAAGTCCAATAATGATTGGGACGTCTACAGACTAAGAACGTAACGTTCTAAAACGCCGTGAGAGCCAATTGAGGTTGTTACATTAACAAAGTTAATTATAGGAGAGAGGCTGAAAAAAGAGAAAACCCTAGAAAATTGAAGATCTTTACGCTTAAAACGACAAAAAGCAGCGAACTCATACAAGCTTCACTGCTTTGTTGATGCAGACTAAGCCTCAATCTTGGAATGCCTCACGCACCGATACTTGTTCAAACCAACGCGCAATACTTGGGTAAGTTTCGAACACTTCAATACTCAAACCATTTACGGCAAAACCAACAAAAATGTAGCCAGTAATGTCCACGATAGTGAAGTTGTCCGTCGCGATGTGCTCACTTTCTGACAAGCGCTTATCTAGCGTAGGTAGGAACTCTAACACGCGAGATTTCGATTCGTCACCCCACGCAGCAACACAGTTTTCACGATCTTGGTAAATTGCTGTGATATTGCGAAACGCCTGAAAAGCCGTGTACAAGCCTTGGAATTCGACAACGCGATGCCACATTTCCACCTGAGCACGTTCGAGCTGGTTAGCGCCAAACAGAGCCAGATCATTTTCAAACGCTTCATCTAGGTAGCGACAAATCGCCACGCTTTCACAGATCGTCGTGCCATCATCCAGTTCCAGTAAAGGTACTTTGCCGTTGACGCTTTTCGATTTATACGGTTCAGATAGGTTATCGCCCTCGCGCACATTCAGCGCAATTCGCTCAACCTCGCCACCGATTTCCTTTAGAAAAATGCTAACTCGCTTACAACTTGGAGTCATTGCGGTTTCATACAGCTTCATTTCACATCCTTTTATCTTTTTCTAACCGATTGGTTAGGATATACTGTAGCCAGTTTATAAACGATCAGTCAAGAACTTCACTATCAAAAATTTTCAAACAGTTGTGGGTCTGTTTGCTGAGCGAGATTTTTGATGCCGTTTGTGAGTTCACATGAATTTGGGGGCTGATACCCAAGAATAGATGGGTATTCATCATATTGGTTCAGTTCGAACGCTAGAGGTTCTCTGTACCATCCCTCCAAAGCAATTTAATTACCCGATAAGCAGACCCAGGCAGGTAATTTATGGCAAGAAAAGCCAATTTCGACCGAGATGAAAAGCTTCTCGTGGCTATGGATGTGTTTTGGCGTAAGGGCTTTGCGAACACGTCAATCTCGGATCTCACCGACGAGTTGAACATCAACCGCTTCAGTCTTTACAACACCTACGGTGACAAGCAGCAGCTCTACTACGAAGCGCTCGATACTTACTTGAAAAAGGTCTCGCTACCCTCACTGAATGATTTGGAAAAAGACGACGCGTCTTTACCTGAGTTGGAATCGTTCCTTAAATCTTTTGCTGAACTGCAACGCAAACGCAACTGTGGGTGCTTTATCCAAAATGCGTTGATTGAGCACGCTGGTGAAGACGATGATGTACTGCGCAAAGGGCATTTTTTGTTTGACCATCTTATCGACATCATTGCAGATGCGCTGACCAATGCGCAAAAAGAAACCTTAGTGCCCAAAACGCTGAAACCAGAAGAACTCGCTCGTTTTGTTCTCAACAACATGCAAGGTATGCGCGTACTTGGCAAAGCCAAACGTTATGCCGACTTGGATACCGCGCTTTCCTGCTTGCTGGTTTTGATTAGGAAGTAATATGTCGATTGAAGTGATAGCAGTACGTCTTACCAAAGGCATGGACTTAAAGCTGAGCCTAGCGAAATTGGTCGAGCAGCATGGTATCAAAGCAGGCTCGATTGCCTCATGCGTTGGCTGTGTCTCTGACCTCAACCTTCGTTTGGCAGGTGCAGAGAGTACGTTAACCAAACATGAGCCATTTGAAATCGTCTCTGTGATGGGAACACTAACGCCTGAACATCAACACGTTCATATCTCGGTGTCTGATCGTGAAGGACGAGTTTGGGGTGGGCATTTGCTGGAAGGCACAGTGATTGATACTACCGCAGAGTTGATCATCCATTCGTACTCAGAACTTGAGTTCACTAGAGCGATGGACGACTCGACTGGCTATACCGAACTCCAAGTGAATCCTTCCAAATAACAAAAAGCTCCAGAGCGATACTGTGCTGTCTCTGGAGCTTTATTCGCTTTTCTCTTATGCCAATAATTTATTCATATCGAGCAAGCTAATTTCGAGGATCATTCTTCGAGTAAGTAACAAACCTGATTATCGTCGACCGTTACTTGCCAGGTTTTTAGACAGTGCGCTTCGTCTTCTAAACACTGCCCGCTCTTTAAGCTGAAATGCTGTTTGTACAGTGGTGATGCAACACACATCTCACCATCGATATCACCGACAATCCCTCGACTCATCACATAAGCCTTACCAATTGGGTCCCAATCTTGAACGGCGTAAACACCGCTATCTGGAATGTAGAATAACGCGACATGCTCGCCTTCAATCAACACCGTGGCACCGATGAACGGCATTAGGTCATCAAGCTGACACAATTTCACTTTGGTTAACGCTGCCATTTACACCTCCTGTTTCACTGGAATACGCTGACCGCGCACACGTTGATACGGCAAGACTTTGCTGCCCGACGTGCTGTTCAAGAAAGGACGGAAGCGTTGCAATTTTTGAGGATTATCCAGCGTACTCTTCCACTCACATTGATAGGTATCTACGACGCGCGCCATTTGTTCATCCAAAGAGTCACATAAGTTGAGAGAGTCATCCAAAATCACTTGTTTAAGGTAATCTAAGCCCCCTTCCATGTTCTCCATCCACACTGACGTGCGCTGCAAGCGATCAGCGGTGCTGACGTAGAACATCAAAACCCGGTCGATCATGGTGATCAACTCTGATTTGGATAGGTCGGATGCAAACAAATCAGCGTGTCTTGGTCTCATGCCGCCATTCCCGCAAACGTATAGATTCCAGCCGTTTTCGGTGGCGATCACCCCAATGTCTTTACTTTGCGCTTCTGCACACTCGCGAGTACAGCCCGATACGGCAAACTTAAGCTTATGGGGCGCTCGCAATCCTTTGTAGCGGTTCTCTAACTCAATGGCTAATCCAACTGAATCATCAACACCATAACGACACCAAGTAGAGCCGACGCAAGATTTCACAGTGCGCACCGATTTGCCGTAGGCGTGCCCTGTTTCAAAACCAGCATCAATTAAGGTTTGCCAGATTTCAGGAAGCTGTTCTAACTGCGCGCCAAATAAATCCACGCGCTGACCGCCAGTGATCTTGGTGTATAGATCGTATTGCTGAGCGACTTCACTAAGTACGATAAGTTTATCTGGCGTGATTTCGCCGCCCGGAACACGAGGCACAATCGAGTAAGAGCCATCTTTTTGCAGGTTAGCCATAAAAGCATCGTTAGAATCTTGCAGAGATTGATGCTGTGGCTCCATGATGTGTTCATTCCACAAAGAAGCAAACACAGATGCCGCTGTTGGCTTACAGATATCACACCCATGCCCTTTGCCATGCAGTGCGATTAAGGTGTCGAAGTCTTTGATCTGTTCCACTTGGCAAATATGGAACATCTCTTGGCGACTGAGCTCAAAGTGCTCACAAAGGTGGTTGCTAACCTCTACCCCCATGGCTGCTAATTGAGTATCCAATACCGACTTGACCATATTGCTACAGCCACCACAGCCAGTACCGGCTTTGGTGTTGGCTTTAAGGTCCGTCAGGTTGGTAGTGCCAGCTTGAATCTCAGCAACTAAGTCGCCCTTTGTGACGTTGTGACAAGAACAGATGATGGCGCTGTCTGGCATCTCTCCATCAAGCATTCCGGTATCAAACAGCAGGTTCGCCGCGTGGTCTGGCAAGACTGTTTTGTTCAAATAGCACTGTAAGAGCGCATCGTAATCGCTGTTATCACCGACGAGAATCGCACCAAGTAATTGGGTGCCGCTCGCATCAACCACCAGCTTTTTGTAGATGCCTGCAACCGCATCTTGCAATACCATTTCTTGTGCACCTTCGGTTTGCATTTGTGCATCGCCGATAGACGCCACATCTACCCCAAGCAGCTTAAGTTTAGTGCTCATGTCTGCACCTTTAAAACCATCGCTCGGCATCCCAGTCAAGACATCGGCAGTGGTTCTCGCCATGGTGTAACCGGGTGCGACTAAGCCAAAGATCTTTTGCTCCCAAAGAGCACATTCGCCAATCGCATAAATATTCTCATCGCTGGTTTGGCATTGGTTGTTAATCACAATACCGCCTCGCTCGCCTACTTCCAGCTCAGCCATTTTTGCCAGCTCATCTTGAGGGCGAATACCTGCGGAAAAGATAATCACATCCACTTCGAGAGGATCTTTGTCTTTAAACACCATACGATGCTTAGCCGTTTCACCATCGCAGATTCGTTCCGTACCCGTTGAGGTGTGAACGGTTAGCCCTAGCGCTTCAATCTTCTCTTTTAGCACTAAGCCAGCACCATCGTCTAACTGCACGGGCATCAGGCGGGGTGCAAATTCAATAACGTGAGTTTCTAACCCCAATAGTTTGAGTGCGTTTGCCGCTTCTAAACCCAACAAACCACCACCAATCACTGCGCCTGTTCTTGCGCCTTCGCATGCCTTTTTGATTTGTGAAAGGTCATCAAGCGTGCGGTAGACAAACACGTTGTCGCGGTCTTTACCTTCAATTGGCGGTACAAATGGGTACGAACCGGTCGCGAGCACGAGTTGGTCGTAACCCAGCACATCTTCAGCATCAAGCAGAATGAGCTTTTGCTCTCTGTCGATGCCTGTTACTTGGCTGCCAAGTACGAGTTGAATGCCATGCATGTCGTACCATTCTTGGTTACTCAGCATCAAATCATCATGAGACTTACCCGCAAATAAAGAGGACAACTGTACACGGTCATACGCGATAAAACGCTCTGCACCGACCACGGTAATTCTGTGCTCCATATGCGCGTTTTTCTGCACTAACTGCTCGACGAGATGCTGCCCGACCATACCGTTACCTACCACAACGATGTGGCTCAATGCGTTCTTTACTGGAATCGTTAAAGGACTGTTCATTGCTGCCTCCTTATGCCGTTTGCGCTGCGGTTTTGGGTTTGTCTTCTTTCGAAGCAGGAATCTCGACTTTGGATTGCTTCTCGTAAAGGAACTTCAGCACCGCTTGTCGACACTTCTGATACTGCGCATCATCTGCCAGTGCGACACGCTCGCGAGGACGCGGTAGATTCACTTCTAACACTTCACCAATAGTTGCAGCCGGTCCGTTAGTCATCATCACGATTTTGTCGGATAGCAGCACGGCTTCATCCACGTCGTGGGTAATCATGATGACAGTGTTGTTTAGCTCGGCTTGAATCTTCATCAGTGCATCCTGCAAATGCGCACGAGTTAACGCATCCAACGCACCAAATGGCTCATCCATCAGCAGAACCTTTGGTTGAAGTGCCAGTGCTCTCGCAATGCCGACGCGCTGCTTCATACCACCCGAGATTTCATCCGGCTTTTTGTGCGCGGCATGCTGCATTTGAATCAACTCCAAATAGTGGTTCACTTGCTCCTGAATCCACGCTTTGCCCTTTTTGCCGGCAACTTGTTTTACTGCGAGCTCAACGTTTTGATACACAGTGAGCCAAGGCAATAGTGAATGGTTTTGGAACACGACTGCGCGGTCAGGTCCCGGTCCAGCCACCTCTCGTCCATCGACGATCACGCCGCCGTCTGTTGGCATGTGTAGCCCTGCGACTAAGTTCAATACCGTTGATTTACCACAGCCAGAGTGACCAATTAGAGACACAAACTCGCCTTTATTAATTTGTAAATCGACGTTCTTTAGCGCGATGAATTCTCCATCTGGCGTTGGGAATCGCATCCCTAATCGCGTTAGATCTAATAGTGCTTTTTCCATGATCTTTTCCCTTATCTCAACGCTTGTTGTTTATTCCAAGACAACCACTTTTGAAGTTGCAGCATGCCTCTATCGAGCATCAAACCGATAAAACCAATAGTAATGACTGCCACCATAATGCGACCCAATGATGCTGAACTGCCGTTCTGGAACTCATCCCAAACAAACTTGCCTAATCCAGGGTTCTGCGCGAGCATCTCTGCCGCAATCAACACCATCCAAGCGATACCTAAAGAGAGACGTAAACCGGTGAAGATCATTGGAATGGCAGAAGGTAAAACGATAGTGCGAATGTGCTGCCACCACGAAAGTTGAAGCACTTTGCTCACGTTGACCAAGTCTTTATCAACGCTCGTTACGCCCACGGCGGTATTAATCAGCGTCGGCCATAAGCTACACAGCGCCACTGTGATCAGAGAGTTAATGAACGACTTAGCAAACATCGGGTCATCACTCACATAAGTGGCACTTACAACCATAGTGACGATAGGCAGCCAAGCTAAAGGTGATACGGGCTTGAGCAGTTGAATGATTGGGTTGAACGCTTGATACAGCCCTTGATTCAGACCAAGCACGATGCCAAGCGGAATCGCGATAACCGTCGCCAGCAAAAAGCCCGCAGTTACGGTCACTAAGCTTGTTATGATTTGGTCGAAGAACGTCGGTTTACCTGTGTAGGGACGAATCTTCACTTCCGCATCTGGATTCTTCGCTAACTTCGCAGCATTACGTTTTTCCTGACGTTCGATAAACGCTTGTTCCTTTTCTCGCTCTTGCCAATGGTCATCGACAAGGTGGCTGAACTGCTGAAAAGTTTGCACAGGTCCCGGTAGCGTACCTAATGAAGTTTGCACTTCTCTCGCTGCTAAGTGCCACATTGCCAAAAAGGTCAGCAAGCCAATGACGGGCAAAAGCACCAACCGACTTCGGTTCACTACCTGCTTAGCAGGAAGCAGGGAAATGACATTACTAGACATACTCACTCCTAAGAAATTTACATCCTTGTTGCCACAAGCGAATCCACTCACCTGTGGCGTTTATCGTTATGGTTAAACCTTGTCTTTTCCTTTAAGCCCGATAGAGAACTTCTCTAGATATTTATTTGGCTCACGACCGTCATAAACGATGTTGTCGATAAAGTGTGTTTGTGGCGCGCGAAAACCATCTTCAGCGCTGAAATCTGGGAAGTCTTTTTTGTTCAACACACCATCTTCAATTAGCGCTTGAGCTGCTTGTTGGTAGATATCTGGACGGTAAACCTCTTTGGCCACATCCATGTACCAATCATCGGATTTCTCGCTTGAGATCTGTCCCCAGCGACGCATTTGGGTTAGGTACCAAATCGCATCGCTGTAATACGGATACGTGGCGTTATGACGGAAGAACACGTTGAAGTCTGGCACGTCTCGTTTGTCGCCTTTCTCGTATTCAAATGTGCCCGTCATTGAGTTGGCGATAACTTCGGCATCCGCTCCAACGTATTCGCTTTTTGATAGCATCTTCACTGCTTCTTGGCGGTTGGCATTGTCGTTTTCATCCAACCAATGTGCCGCTCGAATCAAGGCCTTCACTACACGAATGTGCGTGTTTGGATATTTCTCAGCCCAAGCTTTAGAAACACCAAACACTTTCTCTGGGTTGTTCTTCCAGATTTCGTAGTCGGTCACGACTGGCGTACCAATGCCTTTGAATACGGCTTGTTGGTTCCATGGTTCGCCGACGCAGTACCCTTTAATCGTGCCCGCTTCCATTGTGGCTGGCATTTGTGGTGGCGGCGTAACACTCAAAAGAACGTCAGCATCCAACTGGCCACTATTGTCACCTGATTCTGGGGCATAAAAGCCTGGATGAATCCCTCCTGCCGCTAACCAGTATCGCAACTCATAGTTGTGCGTCGATACAGGGAACACCATGCCCATGTTGAACGGTTTGCCTTTATCCAGATAGCTGTCGACCACAGGCTTCAGTGCATCCGCTTTGATTGGGTGAACAGGTTTGCCATCTGGTTGTTTTGGAATGTACTGCTTCATCTGTTCCCAAGTATCATTGGAAACCGTAATTGCGTTGCCGTTCAAATCCATACTGAACGCGGTAATCACTTCTGCTTTTGTGCCGACACCAATCGTTGCGCCCAATGGCTGACCAGCAAGCATGTGCGCGCCAGCAAGCTCACCATCGATGACTCGGTCTAAAAGCACCTTCCAGTTTGCTTGCGCTTCTAAAGTGACGTACAAGCCTTCGTCTTCAAAAAAGCCTTTCTCATAAGCAACCGCAAGCGGTGCCATATCGGTTAACTTAATAAAACCAAACTTCAGGTCTTCAATTTCTGGCTCACCCAACTCTGCCTTTACGCTGACCGTGGTGAGTACCGATAACGAAATTGCTGACACTTTCAGCATCGAACTCCATTTCATTGGTTTGCTCCCATAAAAAAAGCGCCACTACTCCGAAGAGCAGTAGCGCCGTTGCTAAGTCTACAATTACCGCCGTTGATAATTGAGATAAGCGATTCAACAATAAACCCAATTCTAACTTTTTCACTATTAAGATAATCAATTACTGTGCCAACTTATTTTTCACAGTAAATACAATAGATTAGTATATCTTGCCGTTTGTTATTCCCTGTTATTGCTTGCTGATAGTGCAACACGCACCACGTTAGAAAATGCACCCTAACCCCAAAGTGGTAGAGCAACTAATCAAGCACCTCCAAAGTAGTTATCAAATTCTTGGCAACTTGTGCGAGCGTTTGGCTCGATTGCATAGCTGAATTTCTGAGCGCTTTATAAGCTTGTTCTTCATCAACGCTGTGCATCTTCATCAGCAGACCTTTGGCTTTTTCCACCAGCTTGCGCTCTTCAATCTTGTGGGTCAGCGATTCAATTTCCGATTGCATACTTTCGAATTTCGCTCTCACTAATGTCGCATGTTCAATCCAAGGTTGAAGTGCAAACTCACTATCATGCGGCATGAGCACATAGTCCATTTTTTCTGATAACCGATTGATATCATTAGATGATAACTGCTTTAAGACGATAAGAAGTGGTGCCGATTTTCTGCGGCAGAAATCGACGATCAAACGCAGTTCCGCGGTTGGCTGCTGCCATCCAACCACAACGCTTGCCGACGGTTCTCGTTGCATTAACGTTTCTAGTTGTGCCAATTGGCAGCCGATGATGTTGTCGTAATCTTTGCTCAATAAGCCGGACAATCGAGCCTGCTCTTCGAGGCTATCACAGCATACTATGATGGGTGTTTTTGACGTTGATTGAGTCATGCACATTCCTTGTTTATATCTCACTCACTAAGAGGACATAACAAGGAATGTGCCAACTAAAGTAGACGCGTTTTAACTAGAGGCGAGATGTTCTTTGAAGAAGCCGAGTGTGCGTTCCCAAGCGAGCGCCGCTTCTTCCGGTGCGTAGCGTGCCGTTGAGTCGTTATGGAAGCCGTGGTTGACGTTCTCATACATTAACGCTTGATACTGTGCGTCGGTTGCAATCAATTGCTGTTCATAAGCAGGCCATGTGTCGTTAACACGCTTATCGAGTCCTGCAAAGTGAATCATCAACGGCCCTTTGACTTGCTTTTGGATCTCTTGCGCCGCAGGTGTTCCATAAAAAGGCACACCTGCATCGAGCTCATCGGGCATCACTGCTGCAAGCATGTTGACGATGTATCCACCGAAGCAGAACCCGACCGCCCCCAACTTACCATTTCCATCCTCATGCTGTTTGATGAAATTAGCCGCCGCAATAAAGTCTTGCTCGATCTTAGCTCTGTCCATCTCTTTCTGCATGGCGCGACCCTCATCATCATTCCCCGGATAGCCGCCGAGTGGATAAAGTGCGTCTGGAGCGAAAGCAATAAAGCCATCTTTTGCAAGTCGTCTTGCGACATCTTTGATATAAGGGTTCAGACCTCGGTTTTCATGGATCACCAACACGGTCGGCGATTTTAAGGTCTTCTTCTGTGGCATCACCAAATAACCACGCCCTTCTCCATGCCCATTTGGAGATGGAAAGGTTTCGTAAGTTGCTTTGATGTCAGGATCGTTAAATGAAACTTGTTCTGCAAGTGCGTAATTCGGGGTTAACGCATCGACCAGTGCTGTCATGCTAAAGCCAAGCACCGCAAGGCCACCCAGCCTGTTAAGAAACTCACGGCGCGAGATTTTTCCGTGGGCGTATTCGTCGTACCAATCGAAGGCTTCTTGCGGGATAGGATGAGAAGCCTTTTGTTTGGTAGTGGTATGCTTTAGAACCATTATCCATGTCCTCTACGTCTTACCATATGTTTATTTCAAACTCTCAGCGGCGAAACGAAGTCGAACGCGACTGATTCTTGAACGGTGGTTTCACCCCTGATACGGAACGCGGCGGTGAAACACATCACTGGTGAGCTAGGATCTTTACCTTCTTCAAACAATAGATAATGGATTCAGATTCAACAACTTTGCGTCGTCGGTTTTACATTCATTGACAATAGTACGTTATTGCTGGCCGCAATAGGCTTGCCAGTAAGAAAAAGCACGTTCAAATGCTTTTTCCCTGTCGTGCATTTGTGCAAACAAGACCACTGTCATCGTAGCGAGAACCGTATTCGCCATTTGGTTCATATCATCTTCTGACGTCCCAAATGGGCAGTTTGCAGGCATTGGCACCTCAGACAGCATTTGCTCCGTCCAGTAGTGCGATGTCACGCCCCTTGTTTGGCTTAGCCATACCGTTTGGCTTACTTTTGGGTTGTACTCTGACTCACCAGATTGCCCTTTGAATGACACAACGGCATGAGCGGTTTGACCAATCTCGTATTCGACTTCAGCATGAAGTTGCTGGAATCCAGGATGGAAACTACCACGAATACCAATCGTTGCTTGCCCCGGGTTCAATGCTCGAACCACGGTATTAATTGGCGTTCTAAGCCCATAACGATTCTTCCAACCGATCATGGTTTCTGCTTGAGGGGCAAACGCACTGAGCGGTAGATACACGATGTTTTGTGTTTCTAACACACGCTTTGCGTCTTCTGCTGATTCCGCTTTCTCGATAGCAAACTTGTCGAGGTAATCTTCTGCGTGTAAACGACCAGATTGACGGTCGTGATAGCCGTGCATCAGCACTTTATGACCATTATCGGCAAGGATCTTCGCTGCCAATAGGTGCCAAGGCTGACCTGCTGCTTCACGTTTGCCTGCATAACATGGCCAATCAATATCTGCACCAATAGCTGGCATGCGGGATTGGAATGCTTTCACAAAGCCAGCGATTTCTTGTTGAGTCTCGTTTTGTACACGGATCAGCATCAATAACATCGCCATCTGATCGTCGTCGCACTCACCGTTTAGGTATTCATCCATAACTCGAAACGCTTGGTCAAAGTTCAGTGGTTTTCTACCACGTTCGCCACGACCGACTGTTCTAATACATTCCAAAATGCTGCTCATATTCCCTCGTATTCCGCCACTGACTGTACGGTTTCTATTAGTTGTTCGCGCAGTTTGACAACTTCTCCCATCACAATCAATGCCGGGCTCACGCCTTTAAGTGTAATCGATAAATCATTGAGCTGATTGAGTTGTGTAACGTGCACTTGCTGTTGAGGACTGCAACCATGAGTGATGATCGCTACTGGGAAATCTGCTCTCAAACCGGAATTGATTAAACCCGTTTGTATTTGCGATGACTTTTCTAAACCCATATAGAAGACTAACGTTTGTCCGCTTTGCATCAATTGGCTCCACGCTTCAAATGCGCCTGTTACCACTTGCCCTGTCACAAAGGTAACGCTGCGAGCAACGCCACGATGAGTCAGCGGAATCAAGCTGTTTGCTGAACACCCAATCGCAGCGGTAATACCCGGTATGACTTCGTACGCGATCGAGTGTTTGACGAGCGCTAACGCCTCTTCGCCTCCACGACCAAATACAAAAGGATCTCCCCCTTTTAAGCGCACAACTCGCTTTCCTTGCTGAGCGAGCGATACCATCAAGTCACAGATTTCTTCCTGACCAATACTAGGTTCTCCGCATCGTTTGCCCACGTAAATCCAATCGGCTTGTGGCGAAGCCAACTCCAACATATCTTTGTTAACCAAACGGTCGTACAGCAGAACCTCTGCCGACATAATCGCTTTCACAGCCTTTACCGTTAACAAGTCAGGATCGTGCGGCCCTGCTCCGACAATCGAGACAAAACCTTTGTGGTTCGCATCTAGATCTACCGAATGGTCTTCTAAAAACTTGTTCAGTTTGCTCGCTTGATCATGCTTAGAAAAGCGAGACGAGCGTTCTTGTTTCTGACTCGCTTGTCCTTTCTTAAACCAAGACTTTTGATAAGGCGCTTCCATGTGCTTATCCTCTTTATGACTTACTTTATTTGAATAGCCAAACTTTGCTGGTTCGCTTGCTGTTTGCCCTTTTGATACTGATGGCTGTCGACCATTTGTTTGATTTGAGAGACGCACGAGCCACAGTTAGTACCGCACTTGAGCTTGTTTTGAAGTTGGGTCACTGACGTGCAGTCTTGTTTCTCCATCGCGTCATTTATTTGTTTATCGGTGACGCGGAAACAACTACAAACCAGTTTGGCGCAGCTTTGCGATTGAGTGATGGTAAGCAGTTGCGATAGCTCCATCGGTTTGCCAATCAAGCCAGTAAAGTTGGTGTAGTCGGTTTGAATCGGTTCACTAGACACCACTAAAACAGAGCGAATGATACGAACGTCTCCAACAAGGTCGTAATCCACCGCTAGCCAACCTTGGGCAATATCTATCGTAATTCTGCGGCTCTTTTCCGTTCGACAAAAACTCTGCTTCTTTGGTCGCTTATCGTGTGCAAAGCGCCAGATGCCCAAATTACTTTCTGCTTGAAATGCGCTGTAGAGAAACTTGCCGGAATCAAACTGTGTACCGATGAACATACCATAGGTTTTTACCGCCGCGTCTTGCACTTCAACATAAGACGACTTAAACGCAGGCTGCCCAGAAATAGGGTCTTTCGCGCTGTTTACTATTGCGTTAACACCGCTTTCACCGCCATATCGACCCGCCCAGTGCATTGACATAAACAGCTCCTGAAAACCTAACCCCTCATCAATGGCAACTTTGGCATAAATACTGGTGTTTGAATTGGGCTGGAACAGCTTGGTGAGTTGTCCTGCTTTTAAGCGATTTTGAGTAGCAGAGAGTGTGTTCATGTACACGGTTGGTTCTAATTCAGAGGCGGCAAGGTGTGCGATATGCCCTGTGCGCGTCATGGTATGCCATTGATCGCGTTGTCTGCCCGTATTTAGCCACCAGCCTTTTGTTCTCTCTAAGCGTTGAGGCAATTCGCTGGTCACGACAAAACGCGCTTTTCCATCTGGGTGTGAATAGACGCCATCAGAAAAAGGGCGTACTCCTCCCCATTGAGTAGGCTTCCAAGCTTCGTATTCTTGCTCGGTTAAGTTCGCGTGTTGAGAAAGATCTAGCTTCAATGGCGAATCTGCATTCATGCCTGTCATCGCCGCATACTCCCTGAATACCGCGTGTTCTGAGGTAAATGCAAAACCACTCTTGGTCTTCTCTAGTTCACACAAAGCTTGCCCAACTTGGTTTATCGCCCACCAATCTGATTTTGCTTCACCCGGAGGCGTTTGAAACTGGCGCTGCCTTGAAAGTCGACGCTCAGAGTTGGTTACCATACCTTGTTTCTCACCCCAACCAGCGGCGGGTAGCAACAGATCCGCAAAATGCGCGACATCCGAATCCGCTGTGATATCGGAAACAATCACAAACGGACAAACCTCTAGTGCACGTTTTACCAATTGGTTGTCTGGCAAAGACACAACGGGATTGGTTGCCATGATCCACAGAACTTTAACCCCACCGCGCTCTACCGCCTCAAACAGCTCGACGGCTTTTAATCCGGGCTTAGTGGCAATTTCTGGTGAATCCCAAAACGCTTGTACCTGCTTGATAGACTCTGCGTCAAAAGCGCGATGAACCGCTAACTGGTTTGCCAATCCACCGACTTCTCGCCCACCCATCGCATTTGGCTGACCAGTTATAGAAAAAGGACCGCAACCAGCTTTCCCAATCTTACCTGTCGCCAAATGTGCATTAATAATGGCATTGCCTTTATCGACACCATTTTCAGCTTGGTTAACCCCTTGGCAAAACAGCGTGATTGCGTTTGGACTTTGTGCGAACCATTGGAAGAATGTCGTGAGTTTTTCTTCTGAAATCCCAATGGAAGACGTTAGATTAGTGACATCGTAACGCAAGTCAGAAACTTCTTCTGCAAGCGCATCAAACCCGTCGGTACAAGAATTTATGTACTCAGAATCAACGCATTGCTGCTCAACAAGAAACTTAAGCAGCCCATTAAAAAGTGATACATCCCCATCATTTTTAATCGGTAGATGCAAATCGGCTTGCTGTGCTGTGACCGTTTCACGCGGGTCAATGACCACCAGCTTGAGATTAGGATTGTTCTCTCTCGCTTGTTGAATGCGTCGAAATAAAACAGGGTGCGTCCAAGCGGTATTCGAACCGCAGATGATCAACAGCTCGGTATTATCAATGTCATCGTAGTTGACGGGAACGACATCTTCACCAAATGCTCGTACATGAGCCGCAACCGCCGAAGACATACACAAACGGGAGTTCGTATCGATGTTTGCGCTGCCAACATAGCCTTTCATGAGTTTGTTGGCGACGTAATAGTCTTCCGTTAGCAACTGACCTGACACGTACATCGCGACGGAATCCGGTCCAAACTCCGCTTTCGCTTGATGAATCTTTTCTGCAATCAGATCTGTGGCTTGTTGCCATTGTACTTCTTGCCCTTGAGGTCGCTGCTTGGTGACAAGCTTTGGATACAGCAAGCGAGAAGGCATATTCAAGCTCTCTGCCAGCGCGACGCCCTTTACGCACAGTGATCCCGCATTTGCAGGATGACACGCATCCCCAACGATTCCTTTCGCATTGACCTCGACACCACATCCAACACCACAATAGGGACAAGTGGTTTTTTTGCATCCTTGCGACATTCCGCCCCCTGATTCTTTCCTTAGAATGACGAGCTACAAGCGAAAAAAACCTCTCCCGAAACGAGAGAGGCTGCATTGCCTATAAAAGCTCAAAAAAGTAATACCCTATCCGCTTAACCGCCTGCTAAGGGAAAGCGGCGCATCGAGTTAACGATGAACACAATCTAAATTGCAAACCCGATGCCAATTTTATATTGCACTATATTTCAATAACTTAGCAAAACCAGCTTACACTTTATCATTGGCAATGCACTGATTAGGTGCGAGTTTGAATCACAGAAGTGCAAGATTAACGGGCTAGTTCCATGACCAATCTTGCCTCTCCATCACCAAAGTAATCTTCTTCTCTTTCCAGAACCTTAAAGCCTAGCGAAGTGTACAACTTGCACGCAGGCACATTGTTCGGGTCGACAGTCAGTTTGACAACAGAACCCGCGCTGGCTTTAGTTAGAACCGCTTGTACAAGTAAACGCGCAATCCCTTTGCCTCTATGTTGGCTATCAACCGCAAGTGACAAGATCCATTGTGTGTTTCGCTCATCACTTGTCGCCATCAGTACATAACCCGTAATTTGGTCTTCTTCTTTGGCAATCAACAAACCTTGCGGCCAGCAATCAAATACTTGTCGAAAGAAAAACTGAGGGTAAGCGTGATGACCAAACAATACGTGTTCAAGTGCGTGTACTAACGCCAAATCCTGTTTTCCTGCTGGGGTAATCTTCATTAAAACGGTTCCTTTTGAACTTAAGAAGCGGAATATAGTAGCGAAAAGCGATAAAACCTAATGATTTCATACCTTTCCTAGCAATCTGTTAGAATAATCACACTCAGTAGATTGGTAAGACCACTTCTCATTGATGAGAGGTAGTTTTGATTAATGGAACGTCGTACCAGTTTTTATTTGATTGTTGCTTGTTTTTTGTAGAATAATCGCCGCTCTCATAAGCAGAAACAATAACAACAATAAGGGCGAACTCGCCCACCATGAGCCATTGCGCTCCTTTAGCTAGGCGAATCATTATAAAAATGAGGCTCTCGCATTATTAGTGCAGAGACTTCAATTACGCTGTCATAATTAGAGTTGAATAATGTCGATGTCTGGACTCGAGCAAATCAGCCCTTTGCTCGATTATAAAAATAAAAAGTGGTGGCAGTTTTTAGGGACTCAGATCCTAATCTTTTGCGCAATACAAGTTAGCTATAGCCTCTCCAATTTCTATGTGATTGCGCAAGATCGCGTTCACGTGCTCTCTTTTACGGCCGCTTTCGTTGTTGCAGTTACGCTCAGATACAATTTTAGGGTACTGCCCACGATCATCGTGAGCTTGCTGTTTTACTACACCATTTGCTCTGAACGTCCATTTGATATGGCGCTGATGTTCGCTCTGTTCCTTCCTGCGCTTCCATTATTGTTTTGCCAGCTCTATCGCTCGGCTTTGAAACATGTTGCTGCCTACAACTTTACTGTAAAGCTAAGCTATTTCGCTCTGTTTATCGGTATTCTTTACCCAATCGCCAATACGGCTTTATTGTTGTTAATCAGTGTGCTACTCGGCGGTAACCCCAGCTTTTCATTTGAATTTATCGCCTATTCGGTTTTAAGTGCGGTTCTGACACAGATGGTACTAACTCCCTTATTGAGTCTAGGGTTGAGTTACGTTCTCGATGGAGAAAATGCCCCATACCTAAAGCTCGACCGTGCAATGATGAGCGCACACTCTAGTCCATTTCACTTTCGTATATGGGTGATGATTTGTGCATTATTCCTAGTCGGGGGCATATCAACAAACAACCCACTCACACTGAACACGCTCAGTTTGATTCTGCTCTGCTTGGTTGGTATGGGATTGGGTAAGTTTGGACTGATTCGCCCTATGTTAGTTGGTGCTGCAACATTGCTGATTTGTGTTTTTAGCATCATTAATCGTTTTAATGCCGAACTGCTTTCACGTGAACAAGTTTATGCGATGCTTCTGGTGTTGTTCGTTCTCACCATGCTCACGTTTATGTTGGGCGCGCACACCATTAAAAACTATGTCACAACACGCAATGCCATTCGCAAAGAACGTATCGACAGCTTTACGGGTTTATATAATCTCGCCCAGCTAAAAGAGGATGTTGCCAAGCAAGCCAATGCAACCGTGATATATATCGACCTAGAACCAACGCTATCCAAACTCAATGGTTTAGGCCACCAAGGTAGGGCTCAGCTAATGAAACAGCTCAGCCAATATCTTGCCTCCAACACTGAGCATTTAAAACGCGCCTATTTACCCCCGTTTGCCAGCGGCTTGCTGTGTATCGCTCCGCGCCTACCTGATATGGACGCTGAGTTAGAAACCCTTATCGCTCTGTTAGATCGTTTTTACTTTTACTTTGATGATAAAGCGATAAGCTTGGTAAAGCGTACCATACAGTGTGCTTCGGTTTACGGAGACAAAAGCCTCGATCCATTAATTTCTAAACTGTGCGAACAGCAAGGTCACGAACATCGCTGTGTGAACTGGATTACTCAGGATCAAGAGCAAAAGAATACACTTGATCAATTAAGTTTTATTCAGCAGTGTTTTCGTAAAAACGAGTTCGAGCTCTACTGCCAACCTTACCGCGCACTTAGTGAGGCACACCAAGCAGCGAACTTTGAGATACTTTTACGTCTTAGACCCAGCGAAGATACGTTGATGTCACCGGGGGAGTTCTTTCCGCTGATTAACGAATTTGGTTTAGAACTTGAACTGGATAACTGGGTAATTGAGCACACCTTTCTCTCACTAAAAGCACAAATTCACGATTGGCGTTCAGTCGGTCGTTGCTCTATTAATCTAACGGCAAAAGCGCTCAACTCAGAAGGTTTGGCAGAGCAGATACAAACAAAAGCCGCACTGCACGAAATTCCGATGAATAAGCTCTGCTTTGAGATCACAGAATCTGATGCCCTTTGTAATGAGCCGATCGCCATCCTGAACCTGAACTTACTACGCAAAGCGGGCTCAACTATCGCACTTGACGACTTCGGTACAGGGTACGCGAGCTTTGACTATTTGCGTCGCCTTCCACTGGATGTACTAAAAGTGGATGGTTCTTTTGTCAAAGATATCGTTGCTAGTGAAAACGACAGAATTATCGTCCAAGCCATTAGCCAAGTAGCAAGGAGCATGAACCTCGTGACTGTTGCTGAATTTGTAGAGTCAGAAGCTCATATAGAGACATTAAGAGCATTAAATATCCAGTTTGCTCAAGGGTTTGGCGTTTCTAAACCGATTCCGCTCTCTGAACACCTTACAATGTTATCGAACAAAGCTTAACCACAACATCTAAAACCATAAAATCATAAAATTTCGCGATATTATTTCAATTAATACACACCAAACTGAAACTATATATCGCTTTTTTCAAATTTTCATGGTTCGATAGTTTACACCACCACCTTTTCACTAGCACGATTCACCACAAACTCGATGTGATAACAATCACTAAAACATATACCATCCGCGCGATTATTATTTTTATAAAAGCGAGTTTTAAGTGAAAGAATCTCGAGATACGTTAAACTTTAGTGAATTAAACACCACAAATACTTGGACAAAGCACGATACACACTGGCTATTAAGCTTGTTTGGTACTGCTGTTGGTGCAGGTATTCTATTTTTGCCGATTAACCTTGGTATTGGCGGCTTTTGGCCTCTCGTTGTCATGGCGGTTCTTGCATACCCAATGACTTACTTAGCTCACCGTGGTCTTGCCCGATTTGTCCTGTCCTCAAAGATCAAGAACGCTGATTTTACCGATGTGGTAGAAGAACACTTTGGCGCGAAAGCGGGTCGTTCAATTTCGCTGCTGTACTTCCTCTCTATCTTCCCAATCCTACTAATCTATGGCGTTGGCATTACCAATACTGTCGACAGCTTTATGGTCAATCAAGCGGGTATGGAGCCATTACCGCGTGCCCTACTGTCTGGCGTATTAGTGTTTAGCTTAATTGCTATCATGATGGCGGGTGAAAAAGTAATGCTGCGTGCCTTTGCCATCATGGTTTATCCGTTGGTGGCGATTCTGGCGTTTCTATCATTCTACTTAATGCCAAACTGGAGCATGCCAGTAATGGACGCGCCAGAAATGTCGTCTTTTGCAAGCACCATGTGGCTGGCGATTCCTGTCGTCATTTTTTCTTTCAGCCACGCGGCAGCAATCTCAAGCTTTGCCAATGTTCAACGTCGTCACTATGGTGAGGCAGCGGATGCGAAGTCTGAGCTTATTTTACGTCGCACTAGCATCATGCTGATCGCTTTTGTGCTGTTGTTTGTCTTCTCTTGCGTGCTTGCGCTATCTCCGGAACAGCTGGCAGAAGCAAAAGAGCAAAACGTATCTGTGTTGTCTTACTTAGCAAACGCTACGGACAATCCTTTTATTGCAACGTTAGGTCCACTTGTCGCATTTGTCGCGATCACCTCTTCTTTCCTTGGTCACTTCCTTGGTGCACGTGAAAGCTTGAATGGTTTGATCACTAAGCATTCTGATATGCCAAAGCAACGCGTAGATCGCATCAGTGTTGTTGTACTGTTTGTGTCTATTTGGATTGCTGCGATCATGAACCCTAGCATCTTGGGGATGATGGAAGCCCTGTCGGGACCTGTCATCGCAATGATCTTGTTCATTATGCCAATGCTAGCGGTATACAAAGTAAAAGGACTGCAGAAGTATCGTGGAAAAGCATCGACCTACTTTGTACTTATGACGGGAGTTATCGCAGTAAGTGCGTTGGTTTTTAGCTTGTTGAGTTAAGAATAGAGACTTAGATAGGATTTTCAGGGGAATACCTTATTTTTTGTTAAGGTAATTCCCTGAATTTTGCCATATTTTCTTAGCAGTACTGATGAACTACCGTCTTATTACATAAGAGTGAAAACACCTGCGATCATAAGTACTGAAGCGATACAAGTACGACCGATAATACCAAAGCGAGAAGGTTGAATCATTTCGTTGTGCATAGGCAATCTCCTTTTTAGTTGGAACAACCAGTTTTTCATGGCTTAATAACACTATGTCTAAAAAGATGTTTTTTCACAAGACATACCAATATTAAATATTTATGACAGCTAAATGAAATTTTAGAGATCGGAGGATTTTTTACGAGCTGTTACCCCATCGTTTATCCTCTTTATGAACAGAGTTACCTACTCATCTTTCCCCTACTCTATTGTTAAGATTCTTATGGCAACAGCCTTTAACGAGAAAAGCAGAAAGACATCCGTTCAACCGGGTACTTTTGAGCATTTTGTGTTAAAAACGCCGGTATTTCAGTGGCCTATTTTCACTCATTGAACAGTTACTTTTAATGTACAGATAAAACAACTAAATCTGTGGTTATTCATAGATGAGAAATGATAGACTTCTTGCGTGTTTCACTTTGAAGAGTTCGCTTTTATCAACCGTCTAAAGCTTATACCGTTTAAAACGTTATGGTATCTATTTCCGATTGTGTTTGGCGCGATGTGTTCAACCAGCAGTTTCTCTGCAGACCACGCGAACAAAGAAAGTTACCTCAGACACCATATCTCGATAAAAGACGACCCGATGTTGGAATTTTATTTCAACTCTATCGGTAAGCCTCGCTCAATCAAATCAAGCGACTTCACATTACCCGCGGACGCGTCTCCGGATTCACAAGCACTTTATTACTTCGCACATATTTATCTTGAGCGTTACGAAGGCGTTCCAATTCCAGAGCTCCCTGACCTCGTTGAATTCGGCAAACAACATGATTTGCCTTGGGTGATTGCAGAAGCAAAGTTAAACCAAGCCGTCGAACTGATAGAAGCAGACGAAGTTTGGCAAGGCGAGCTTCTTCTGCACGATGTCATCAATATCTCTCGCCAGATTGGCTATAACTCTCTTCAAGGTCGAGCTTACCGCTGGCTTGGAAATGCAGAGGTTCAGCGCGCTCAAGTACAAACCGGTTTAAAACATTATCGAACCGCTTATGATTTGCTTGAAGGATCTGAGTTTGAAATCCAGATTGCGATGACACTCAACAACATCGCTTCACTTTATATGGAACTGTCGGACTGGGATCGGGCAAAAACCTATATCGATCAAGCGATAAACGGATACTTAAACAGCGATGATAAGTATGACAACAGCTTGTTCCTTGCCATCATGTATGCGAACTTAAGTGTCATTAACTATGGCATGGAAAAGTACGAAGAATCAGAACGTTACTTTGAGCAAGCAGCCCAACTTTCCATGGCAACGGGCTCAGTCAGAATTAAGCATAACTCCGTTTCTAACTTATCCCAACTTCTTAGCACACTAGGTAAGATGGAAGAATCTTATCAACTTGCACAGACATGTTTAGAACTTCCGAACCCGCAAAACTTAAAAGGCCTAAAAGCCGCCTGCCACGAAGCTTTTGCCGAAGCCTACCTTAAGGATGGGAAGTATGAGCAAGCGATTGAGAGTGCAAAAACTGCATTAGAAGGCCTAAGTGAAACGGCAAGTGCAGAGACTAAGCAGCAAATGGACCTGTATTTAGTGCTCGTGCGCGCCAACCAAGAATTAAAACATTTTGAAAAAGCATTCGATAATTTGGGTCGTTTACGTAACTTAGAAAAAAGCTTTGATAGCCATGTTCATGGCGATGAGATGATCAATATCAAACTCGACTTAGAGGCGAAGCTGGCTCAGAAAGAATTGACCCTTCTCGAAGCGAAGAATGCGCTCCAAGCTTCTGAGCTTGAATCCCAACGCTATCGCGAAATCTTCTACTTCCTTATTGTGGCCGCTATCGGTTTTTGGCTTTTCCGTTACATTCGCCAAATGAACAAGATCAACGAAGAATTGGCGCAGCAAAATACCACTGACCCGCTAACGAAGGTACATAATCGTCGCTATCTGCCTAGTTGGCTGGATCAAATGGCGCGTCGAAGCCCTGATCGTAAGTTCGCCCTTGCCGTTATTGACATTGACCATTTCAAAGCCTTCAATGACCAATATGGCCATGACCTAGGCGATAAAATGCTGTTGCACGTTGCACGCGTTCTCGACGAGGCGACGCGCGCCGGAGACTTACTCGTCCGTTGGGGTGGCGAAGAGTTTGTGCTGCTGTTCGAAATTAGACACGCTGATGACTGTGCAAAAACGTTAGATCGTTTGAGACTTGCAGTTGAAAACAACAACCTTGAGGTTGACTCTGAATCGCTAGGCGCGACAATCTCACTCGGCGCAGTTAACGAGCTAAGTGCGCAAAGCATCAAACAGGAGTGGGATCAATGGTTCTTTGCCGCTGACCAAGCTCTGTACGATGCCAAACAATCTGGTCGAAACCAGTACCAAATTCACTCGACGTCATAGAAAAACACAATGAAAAAAACATGGATTCTCGCTGCACTGTCGCCCTTAGTATTGGCCGCGTGCAGCAATCAGCAAGCCGCGCAATTAGGAATGAGAAGCAGCAGTGTTAATGTGTACGCTCAGCAGATGAGCAACATGCAGTTATGTGAAACCCTGTATTACAACCGCGCATCAAATCAAACCCGCGTGGCAATTGGTGCCGAATTCAACCGTCGCGGTTTGAACAAGCGTTGGTGTGATAAGGAGTATAAGAAGTTTTATGTAGAAAAAGTGGTTGACGGTCTGCTGTCTCGTAAAGAACAAGCCCCTACAGAACCTGCGGCAACCATACAACCTGCCATATAAATCATCCCATTCCATAAAAAGCAGAAAAATTCTCTAGTTTTTCTGCTTTTTAAACATGCAATCTTTCCTGCAAATATCTAGATTCCAATGTGACTTCAAGCACTTATCGTCAAGAAAATGTCGTGCGTCGAAAAACAAAAGTAAATAAGATGTAAACAGTTTTCGTTTCCATTCTAAGCCGCTAGCTTTGTTTAGACCTGTTTAAAGGAGTATCGAACAGGGACAAAAATTCCAAACAAAGACATGAGGTCACAAATGGAAACACGCATTAATCGCCTATTCGCTGCAATGTTAGCAGTAGGCCTTTCACCTGCCGTCTCGGCTTATGATCCGCTCTACTCTGAGCAATGGCACCTAGACAACACAGGCCAAACTGCATTTGCAGCAAACCCTGCCGTTGCGGGTAATGACTTGAACACCAAACTGACACAAGCGATGGGCATTGCTGGTGTTGGTGTAAAAGTTGCCGTTATTGACTCTGGCGTACAGATCGATCACCCAGACCTTGCAGGTAACGTAGTCGCAGGCAGTAGAAACTTCGTTGAAGACTCTTCATTCCCAGCCGATTACCCAGTTGATACAAATGGCCACGGTACCGCTGTTGCTGGCCTAATCAGTGCAGTTGGTAACAACGGTGAAGGCGTTCGCGGCGTAGCTTCTCGCTCTTCTCTAATGGGCTTTAACTGGCTCGCGAACCAAACACTGGAAGGTTGGTTGATTTCTCACGGCGTGGACGCTGCAACCAGCGATGTTCGCGTTTTCAACCAAAGTTATGGTTTTAGTCCAATCTACCCTATTCCATTCGATGAGAACGATCCGCAGTTCAAGCTTGAAATGGATGTAATGAAAGACGTCAGCGAAGGCAATGCTTGGGGTCGTGGTGCTGTCTTCGTAAAATCTGCTGGTAATGGTTACCGCTACTTCAACACTGGCCGTTTCTTCGTGCTTCCTAGCGACTTCTTCGCAGGCGGTGGCAATAAAGGCCTACCAATGCATAACGCAGCACAGTCTTACGACAATGCGAGTTACTACAACCTTGTAACCAGCGCACTTCGTGCTGACGGAACTCGCGCAAGCTACTCATCTGTAGGTTCAAACGTGTGGGTCGCGGCACCAGCGGGTGAATACGGTCAAGACTTTCCAGCAATGGTAACGACAGACCTAGTAGGCTGTGAAGAAGGTCAAAACACCAGTGCAGATTTAGGTATTAACGGCCTTCACGGCGGTACTGAGCAAGATCCGAACTGTAACTACACCAGCACAATGAATGGTACGTCTTCAGCGGCGCCAAACACTTCTGGTGCAATTGCGGCGATTATGTCAACCAACCATGCGCTGACCGCTCGTGATGTCCGTGCGTTACTAGCAGAAACAGCAAGCGTAACCGACAAAGACCACCCAGGTGTTCAACTTGAGTTCGTTAATAGCCAAGGAGACTTGGTCAGCTACGAAGCGATTTCACCATGGCAGACAAACGCAGCTGGCGTTGACTTCCATACCTTCTATGGTTTTGGCGCAGTTAACCTAGATGAAGCAATGAAACGTGCTCGTATGACAAACAATGTTCTACCAGCACAAGTTATTACACCTTGGGCAAGCAATGCGACGGAAGTGAGTGTTCCAGACGCAAGCTTGGCGGGTGGTTCTTCAACGATTGCTGTTACCGATGACATTACTGTTGAGTCAGTACAAGTGAAACTGACACTTGAACACTCGCGTCTACCAGATTTGGCAATTGAGCTCATTTCTCCATCAGGTACACGTTCAGTTCTGCAAACACCGCGTAATGGTCTCGTTGGTCAATCTCTTGATCCAACAGTAGCGGGTTATGAAAACCAGTTGATGCTTTCTAACCAATTCTACGGTGAAAACGCGAAAGGCGAATGGACACTACGAGCGATCGATACCAACGGCGATGAAGTGTTCTCATTCATTGCATATTTCAATTCTTCAGCTATCTATGATGTACCGATGGCTAACAACGCAAAACCAGGTGTTATCAAAAACTGGTCTATGCGTATCTTCGGTCACTAAGGAGTCATTCACATGAAATTTATGACATTTTCTATTCTGGCTCTATCGACAATGGCAGCGGCTGTACAAGCAGAGCAACAATTGGCTCAGCAACCGACACCTGAACTGTTTGTTGCATCTGATGCCGTACAAATTAACGGCCAAGATTACCGTAAGCTTTCTGTTGATAGCCTTGCCGAAGCGGCAGAGCTACACGCTGGTGACGAGGTGTTTAAGAATGCGTTTAGTAACGTATCTAAAGCAACTGGCCTTATCTTTGTTACGGTGAAAAGCCCAGCCGATGCTAAGGCAGTAGCTAAAGAGCTCAAACTTGACGTCGTCTTTGCACAAGGTGAATCAGCCGTGTTCAAAGCTGCGGAAGGTCAAGATCTACTGGGTATCAGCGATTACCTAAATGCTGACAGTCGCGTAAAAGCGTCTAAAATTGAACTAAACAGCGGTAAATACCGTGCACAATAATTCTCTAACAAGAGAAGTTGGCCTATAAAAAATGCCTCAGCACATGCTGAGGCATTTTCTTTTCGCTTATGAGAAACGGACAGTTTAAATCTATAGAGTTGAGAGCCTACTGAATAAAGCTGATTAACTTCTTCGCGATGTCAGTGTTATTTTGCGAACCAACAAACTTATCCGCACCTTGCCCATAAGCAAACACTTGGACGTCAATAGCAGTATGGCCTTTTGTCGTCCAACCAGTGTAGCTCTTCTCATTAATGATCGCTTTCACTTCCTTGTAGAGGGCTTTAGCTGGCTCTTCACTCAATTTAGCGTATGCCAGCTTTCGACCTTGATCTTTAGATAATGACCAATCGACCGACTCATCCCATGTCGCGATCATGTCATGGGATTGCGCAAGAGACATCGCTAAAGGCCATGCTGTTTTGTGAACACCCTTAATCACCTCGGTGTCCCACTGATACTGACCATTCGAGCCAATTGTTAAGCCACCAGTTGAGTGGTCCGCGGTAATCACCAATAAAGTATCAGGGTGAGCATCGACATACGCTTTAGCCAACTCAATGGATTTAGCAAAATCATTCATTTCTGCCATTGCACACGCAATATCATTCGCATGCCCACACCAGTCGATCTGGCTACCTTCAATCATCACGAAGAAGCCATTGTCTTGACGTTGTAATAAAGAAAGCGCTTTGTTGGTCATCTCTTCTAGGCGAGTGGGATTTTCATCTAGTGCGAACGGAAATGCCTTATCCGCGAACAAGCCTAAGGCGGGTAAGGTTTGCAGTGCAGGAAGCTGACCAAAGTCGGCAACGTATTGGTAGCCTTGCTGCTTAAACTCCTCAACTAAGTTACGATCTTCACGCTCGAAATAACGAACACCACCGCCCAAGAGTAGATCGACTGGTAATTTCTCACCCACTTTATTGTCGATGTAATCATTGGCTATATCGTCATAGTTTCTGCGAGATTCATTATGAGCGGCAAAACTTGCAGGTGTTGCGTGGTTAATTTGCGATGTAGCCACCAAGCCAGTGGTCATGCCCTTCTCTTTCGCCATCTCTAACATCGTTTTGATCGGCTTCTTATCCGTATCCACTGCGATAGCACCGTTGTAGCTTTTGACACCAGTACTCAGAGCGGTGGCACTTGCAGCGCTATCAGTAACGTAAGTCACATCATCAGGATACGTCTTCGCCATGCCAACCAAAATAGAATCAAAAACCGTCGGCTCTATATCATCTGTATTTGGATCATCATGATAATAGCGATAAGCGGTCGTAAAGGCTGGCCCCATGCCATCACCGATCATATAGATAATGTTCTTCGGCGCGTCACCTGCGTAAGAATGGGTAGCCAAGAGGCTCGCGGTAATTAGGGAGTATTTAAGTCTCATATCTCATCCATGACATAGTGCGATGGCACCATAAAGGCACACATCAACTTGAGTATCGTTCTAATTTGTATACCAATACTATCATGCACTTAGGATGAAACATGGCGTTGCTTCATAGTTTTACAACGCACATCATTTCTTAAACACAATCACCTCAGTCAACAAGTCTGCTTTGTCAGTGTCATTTGGGTTATTAAGGTAACGTTCGATGCCCAACGGTTTGGTCTTCACTTTGATGCCATTGTGCCGAGTAAGATTCATCGCATACGACCATGCATTCCCCAAAAATTGATACTCTCCCTTGTGTTCAATCACATAGGTGTCACTTTCGGGAATGGTTCCGGCAACAAACTCACCAGTCGCGACAACGCCAGCTTTGACAGGCAAGCAAGTAATGAACTCAAAGTATCCTTGCTTCATGTCCATTGATAGGTAGTAGCAAAATAGCTCACCAGTGACAGGCAGATTTTCTTGCTCTGCCATCTCATACAATCGCGCCACATGCGATTGCATCATGGGGCCAAGATCAGGAATCGTACCTGCACCGGATAATCCAATGTAGCTGATTTCATTTTGTTTTCGGGAACCCAAATCAGTGAGCAGGGATAACACTTGCCCTGTTTCCAACTGGCTTTTCAACATACGTAAGCCACGGTCATAATCCATCTCGATCATGGACTTAAACACGTTTTTTAGAAAGAACAAGAACCAAGGTACACGTGATTGCATTAGCCACTCGACGGTACAACCAGCTTGTGACGGCGTCACTATTAAAGTAACTTTCGCATGAGTTTTTAAAGGCCGAAAAAAGTGAAGTTCCATGTCCAATCGATGCTCTTGAGTACTTTCGAGAACCATGGCACCAGTACCAATTCGTTTTCCGTTCCATTGGTACCCTGCTCCTACCACACCTTGCTCATCACTGAAAGTTAGCTCACAGTCTGGCTCGAGAATGATCCACGGCGACCACTCAGGCCAACGAGTAAAATCTTTTAGGTAGTTGATGATTTCACTTTGTGTTTTTTCTATCTCGATACTTCGATTGACCTGATATGAGAGCATAGCCACTCCTCTGAATTCACTTTGACTCTTTTGAGTCTAATCGATATCGAATTTATTTCTTGTTTGACTGGCAGTTAGATGCAAAAAAGCCAGAGTATGTTCTCTGGCTTTCAAAACGTGCACACAAGGTTTAGGAATAAAAGTCGACCTTGGCAGTAAACCTCATTCCATCATCATTGAGTTCAAACGGCCAGCTCATGCGTTCACAAATACGTTCAACGATCACTAAGCCACATCCATAGCCGGCGTTGTAGGTCTCATTGCCATCGTGACGGTTCACTATGGTCAATTGAGTTCCATTAAGGACAATTTCGATATCTCCGATACTGTAACTGAATGCGTTCTTGATCAGGTTGTTGATCACGATCGTCACAAAGCTTTCAGGCGCATGCACCATACCACTATTAAGCTCATCCAGTTTGTACTCTGCACCTTGTTTGGCAAATAGTGGTGCCAGTTCCGCTAATTGTTGATTCAAGCACCCTAGTAAAGCGTGATCCGCGTAATGTTGATCTTCAACTTTCTCTTTGCCCAACAAGAGGAACGCTTCAGTTAACACTCGCATCTCGTCACAAGCCGTTTGCATTCGTCTCACCGCCTTTTGAGCCACCGGAGGCTGATCCGGCACACGAGCTAAAATATCGGCAGAGCCTTTGATTACCATGATTGGCGTACGTAACTCATGAGAGGCAAAGCGGCTAAACTCTTGTTCACGGCGGAAGTAACCTGCAATCTCATTTTTGCTGTCGAGCAACGTCTGCTCAATATGGCGAGTCTCACTGAACTTGGTATCAACATTAAACGTCGGTTGATCCGGAGGCATGTGACCAATTTTGTCTTCGATCTTAGCTAAAGGTCGAGACAAAATCCGCACCATGTATACGCCATACCCGACCATGATAATGGAGAACAAGCCCCCTAAGAAAAAGGTAAACTGGTGCAACGAGCTTTCGTATTCATCCAAATAGTCGTCTGAGTCATCTTGGAAAACGATGTACATCAAACCTTTTCCAGAAGGATGCTCAAACACCACGAAGTGCTTATCCTCTTCCCCTAAAAGATACTCGTAGAATCCAGGAAACTTAAACGACAATAACCAATCCGGCGTTGGCGCTTCACTCCAATAAGAATCAAACTCCAGCACATTGGGCAATGGTGCGTCCCACCCTTGTTTTTGGTAGTTTTCTTTATAAAGCTCAACTTCTGTATCTAACCAATGGTGCAAGCTCAATACTTCAAGTTTGTTCTCTGCAACGTAGATCAACGACCAAAACAACGTAAACATAGCAAAGGTCATCAAGCCAAAACCCCAGCGGATCTTGCGATATATACTTGGGTATTCTTTATGCTTTGAGTCGGTAACCTTGTCCATGAATCGTCTCTAATCTGGAATCATCAAAACCCTTGTCGAGTGCCGTTCTTAAACCATAAATGTGGCTTCTCAACGCATCACTTCCCGGCGGCTCATCACCCCACACGTTCTCAATCACTTCATTACGAGAAACCGCTGAGGGAGCGCGTTTCAATAATAGCTTCAGGATTTTGGTTTGAATGCGACTGAGCTTGATGTGTTTACCCATCCGAGTCACTTCATCAGTGCGGGCATCCAAGCTAATATCAGCAAACTTCAGCGTTCCGATGTCTTGTCTTGGGCCTCGATTAGCCAGCGCGTGAACTCTCAAGCTAAGCTCTTGCATCGCAAAAGGCTTCATCAAATAGTCATCGCCACCCGCATTAAAGGCAGCCACTTTATCATCTAAGGTATCTTTGGCGGTTAAGAATAAAATTGGTGTTCCACATAAGAATTCTCGACGCAGCTTTTCAACCGTACTAATGCCATCGAGTTTTGGCATCATGATGTCCATAATGATGACATCATAGTGATTTTCTTGAATTAAATTTAGCGCAGCCTCTCCATGGTAAGCGCAATCTATCGTCATCCCTTCCAGTTCTAGATAATCAGCAATAGTTTCTGAAACATTGTGATTATCATCGACAATTAATATTTTCATAGGCTCACGTTTCTTCACGAACACTTCACGATACGCGTCATAAGATACAACCAAATTCATAAATAAGCTTTCAAAAATAGGTCGATATCATGAAAAAATTAGCGCTTGTAGCGGCAGTGGGTTTGGCATTATCTGGTTGTGGCGGTTCTGGAGACGGTGGTAGTTCTTCACCTCAACCGGCGGCAAAACCAAGCTCTGCGATTGGCACGGTTGAATCAGTCAACGAAGCGAAAAGCACCATTACAGTAAACGGCTACACCTACCATGTTTCTGAAGTCATGTATGGTTCAAAAGAAACGAATCTAGGTGCTGTTCAGCCAAACATGATGGTTCAGGTTGGTTCTGGAACAGAGAAATCGGCAGAAGAACCAGTAGTCGTTACGCTAGAGCCAACCATGACAGGTACAGTGACGGCAATTAATCATGTAAACAAAACCTTCACTGTTAACGGTGTCGAACTTCATTTTGAAGGTTTGAGTAATGAAATCGACCAAGGCGATTGGGTTATGGTGTCCTCACTGCCAACCGCTGATGCTGGCTACAAAGTGCTATCCGTTGTGAAGTTTGACTTCGACTACAACGGTCCTGATGAAATCGAAGGCCGTATCTCAAGCATTGATGCAAATAACAGCACCTTCAAACTGGGTGCAAACACAATCGTTTCTTACGACCGTGTTGATGGCTTAGAAGTTGGTCAATGGGTTGAAGCTGAAGGCTCAATGCAAGGCGACCTATTTGTAGCAACCGAAGTAGAAGTTGAAAACTATGACAGCCTTGTTGGCGATAATGATGTGGAAGGCATCGTGACATGGGTTGCGAACGATTACAGCCAATTCTCATTAAACTACCGTGGTAACTTCGCTGTCGACAGCGCAACACGCTTTGAAGATGGCACCAAAGCCGATCTTAAACAAGGCCAAGAAGTTGAAGTGACATCGGTAATGAAAAATGGTGTTCGCACAGCGACAAACGTTGAAATCGACGGCCCTGATTTCGATGGCGACCACGACAGCAACTGGCAAGGTAAAGAGTTTGAATGTGAAGGTGTGGTATCCAACTACAATATCAACACTGAGACTTTCCAAGTAACGCGTTGTGAGAATGACGCTGACCAAACTATGTCGAACAACACGGTTGTGATTGACGCTCAAACTCGTTTCGAAGGTTTAAGTCAACACAACCTAAATGGTTCTCGAGTTGAAGTGGAAGGTGTGATCATCAACAACCAAAACATCGCGCGTGAAGTGGAAGCAGAAGGCCACGACGACTAACGCAATGTAAATACACGCAAATATTTAAGAAGCATCACAGTTTGGTGCTTCTTTTCCTTCCGTATCGACTTTTCTTCTATCCTCTTTAAAACAGATACGTATGACCAAATGAGGGATTAATAATGCGTAAAATAACACTACCTCTAATTATGCTTTTCGGTGCTTGTATTTCAGCAAGCAGTTTCGCTGCGACAAATGCTCAGGATGCACCAGAACGACTAGAGTCTTTTGAGTGTACAGGCCTTGTAAACAGTTACGACGCAAACTCCCGAACTTTCGTACTGGCTTGCCAAAACGAACACGGACCAGACTTCCAAACCAAAACTGTCGTGATTGATAGCAATACTCAGATTAACGGGGTGCAAGAAGCGAACTTAGACGGGGCCACCATCGAAGTTGATGGCGTGGTTATGAATGATCAAAATATCGCAAGAGAAATTGAGCTCGCTAACGACTAAACTTCCGAAAATACAACAGAAACTCTCAAGTGTCGCGTCGGCGGCACTTTTCTTTTCCTGCAAACTCACCGCTCTCAGTTACACTTAATTAATGTTTACATGAATACGGTAACTGCAATGAAAAAACGTAACCTTGCCCTCCTCCTTTTCTTGTTCGGTTCAACTGCGAGCTATGCGGGTGTCATGGATCCAGATTGTGATGCTGAAAAAGCCGCTAAGGCCACAGCGACTAAAGCGGTTGTTGGTGTTGGCGGTCGTTGTACACCAAAAGAGGCGTTGAAAGACACCACCGTCGATGCAGGGAAAGAAGCCCTACCCGATGATGGACTGGCTGGCAAAGCGGTAGACGCAGCCATGCCAGAGCAAGAGAAGAAACCACTCAAAAACACAACCAAGAAAGTCATCACGGATTAACTTCTGATTGCTGTGAGTATCCGGTTGCTGTGAATAATAGATATATAGCCAATAAAAAGAGCGTCCATTTGGACGCTCTTTTGTTTTCAGTTTAAAAGCTAACGTAATAACACTCTTCGATTCGTGTTTAGATCAATTAGCCAAAACCCATTCAACTCATAAGAACCGACCAATAACACGCTCTCGCTGTACCACCGGGCAACCGAAATCGAACCAAGTAGGCTCGGGCTTGCTTCACTGTCCGCAATAACAGCAGTCGACTTGGACACCAAGTCATAGCGATACAAACTGTCATTAGTGTAATTCTGATAAATAATCCCTGTGGCATCTTGATCCCAAGAGATGGAACCCTCGATATTCAATGCAATGGCTTCTGACTCATTAAGGAAAGTGCGCACACCAGTCTCTATATCCACTGAGATAAAATACGTTCGGCCAAAATCACGGCGTTTCTGTGAGTCCACAACTAAACGATTATTCAACTCATCGACTAATAGCCCTGTGACACTGTAAAACTCAGCATTGGGGTCATTTGCAGATACGACCTCAACACCGCCATCCTGTAGGTCGTACTGCTTTATTTCGTCTCCATCGATGAAGTAAATGGCCTCACTTCCTGATAGTGCAATAAATTCAAATTCGAGCCCAATTTTAGGATCAACCAATACTTGCAGTTGTTCGGTAGCGGAATCAAAAACACTTAATGTTCCAGAATCATCCCCAATATACAGTTTCTCTAGACTCTCATCCCAAGCCAAAGAAAGCCCTTCGCCACCTAAGGTATAGAGCAAAGAGAGTTGACCCGTTTTAAGGTCGTAGGCATTTAATTTATAGCCATCAATAAACAGAACGCGCTCTCTCTGGCGATCAACGATTAGGCTTGTAATCTCATCAATTTCCCATGGTTGACCAGAAAAACCCTTGATTTCGAGAGAGTCAAAGGAGTCTGTCGCTTGATCGTACGATATTGGCCCAGAATAAAAACCAAGGTACATCTCTCCCGTATTTGGATTGATATCAAACCCTTGTAGCGACTCACGCTCAGCATGCAGGTCGGATGGTATTCGGAAATATTCTTTCAAACATCCAGCCTCAATATCCATTTCATAAACCACGCCGTGGTCTTGGTTCGACACCAAGTACCATTCAGAGTCTGCACGTGCATTGCCTTCTGATAGCTCTAAGCTGTCTAGCTGAACACACTGCTCACCCGCCGTCATTGGAACTTTGCGAATTTTACCTTGTTGATCTCCAGAGAGCGCTAACGAATAGAGACTAGTGTCGTCATTAAACCCAAGCCCCCTGTCCAGTAGATAAAGCTTATGTTCCGCGTCTGAGTATTTAACTGAATCAACACTTCTCAAAATTCCATCATCGCTCGCCAATATCGTATCTGCGATGAACACCATTTGTTTTGATGCGATATCAAAATCGTAGAACTCTTCATAATTCTGCCAAGAGTTTGGTCCCACCTGTTTAGCACCAACAAACACGATGAACACTGAAGCGCCATCCTGAGACATTGTCATTCTGGACAGCCTGATGTTGTCATTAGTTAAATTGTAAAGCAGTTGTGCTTCATTATTTTCCATATCGAGAAGATACAGCTCATTATCACCACTGTCTGGATTAACGACATGGCCAACAACAGTTTGCCCCGACACCACATAGGATTCCGGCGTTGCTGGTAAACCTTGGACAGATTGGGGTGTGAACTGCTCTGTTTGACCCGAGGTCAAGTTAAAACTCAATAAAGCATCACGACGGTAATCATTAACCAATATTTGACCATCACTAAGATACGTAAGATCTTTGCTTCCGTGATGCAGCGGCCCTTGATACTTAAAGGTTCGGATAAATGTGGACGTCTGCGTTTCTGTTTCTACAGTAATCTCAAAGCGATTATTTTCTTCTGTTAGGCTCAGATTATCTTGCCAAAAACGAGGATCCGAGACCTCAAACTCTTGCCCATTAATCACCAAACTCTGAACATCCACTTCAGCATTCATCGAATATGGCATGTCGGCGTTTTCTGAAATCGCATCGACTGGTGGAAAGAACGTAATACCATCAATCAAGTCGACGCTCTCGCGTTCACTAAATACTAAAATTGCTGCGGGAGAGGAACTGTTTCCATCATCTGCCAGAACATCGATTCGATAAACATCGTCCGCGATCTGAGGTTTCTCTAAAATCAGTTTTTCATTTTCAAGCTTGCATGTAATACCTTCGTTACAACTCGATACCGAAAGTGAAATAGCATTCCCCTCTTTGTCGGAAACGTAAGGTGATAAGTCAACCTCCAAAGTACTGTTTAGTTGCATAGTTTGCGTCGGAATAGAGGTCCAAGTCGGGCTGTCGTTGACCTCTGTGACTTCTAAGTTGAAGGTATGCATTACTTTGGCACTGTTTGAGTCCGTGACGGAGACTGTTACCGCGTTTTCAGGGCTCGAATATTCGCGGTTTGGAATCAAATATAACATCTCCCAAATGAGCAAACATTCTACATTACTAGGGCATGACTCAACGTTGTAAAGCATTTCATCACCGTCGATATCATAAGAAAAGCTCCAAAGATTGAGCGAGAAAATTGAATCCTCTTCAGTAGACTGATCAGGTATCATTAGCGATGGAAGGTCATTTTTCGGCAAAACAACAACATTCACCTCTTCTGACTGAGAAAACCCAAATGTATCTTTTGTCGCCACTAGAATTGAATTATCTGCACCGTTATAGTTCTCACTAGGGGTTAGGCTGAGAACGCTCCCTTCAAGCTGACAGGTTAGGTTTGAGGCACATTCATTCAAGTAGAACTCAACTGGTATGTCTTCAACAGAATGGTACCAATCTGCTAGGTCAATTGATTTACTGGTATCCTCATTGATTGAGATTTCCTGAGCATTGAAGCTTGGCATGTCATATATCGAGTTTATATCGACATTGAACGTGACATTACTTGAGGCGCCATCATCATCACTAACGCCTATTGATACAGAGTTAATTGAACCAAAATAGTTTTCTTTAGGAGTCACGGTTAAGCGCTGAGCATCGATCGCACATTGCATATTTTCCGCACACGATTCAACAGTGAATGAAAAGCTATGACTATCGACATCTTGCACGAAAGGCAGGAGTTCAATCGTTACCCTATCATCTTCATTAAGAACAATATCGCTTAACTCCAATGAAGGGGCGTCATTAACTGCTTCCACCGATACTGTGAACTGACCTTGTTTTTGATTCCCTTTACCATCCTTCGCCGTTATCGCGATTGAATTATCGGGGCCAAAATAGTTAAGAGCGGGTGTCACCAATAAAACGTCATCTTTAATTGAACACGTCAAATAGTCAGAACAATGCTGGCTCACTTCGATGGTCAATGCATCTTGTTCTGGGTCACTCACGTAGTCAGTAAGCTTGATGGATAAAGGGGTGTCTTCCAGAGTTGAAAAACGGCCAGATAGGATTTCTGGTGATGAATTGGTATTTGTGTTCGTGTCGTTGCCTGTGCTTCCAGAATCTGTTTCGCTTCCTGCGTCAGTTCCTGAATCAGAGCCACCACATCCACTTAGCAGCAACAACATAGCTGCTGATAGCAGTGTATATCTCATGAAAGTATCCTTACTAAACTCGCCTAAATCTGCAATTCTTTTCTGTAGACTCCGCTACCTGTGCTTCAGATAACCCAACGGTTCTGAATATAAGCGCATAGGATACCAATAACAAAGGCAAATAAATTAATTATATTTCTATAACTTAGAGTTATTTCTCATAAAAAAGAGCGTCCACCTGGACGCTCTTTTGTTTTTAGTTCGGAATGCTTAAGCCGCTTCGGTTTGACCAATCCAGTGGTAATGGTGGTTGGCTTTCTTACCGACTAAGCCAAGTTCGGCTAGTTCTTCAAACACTTTGTCGACCTCTTCTGCCGAGAGTCTGAATTGCTTGGCTACTGCCTTTTTAGTGCAAGTGATTTGGTGACCTTTTAACGCATCACTCACCTGCTCTAATAATGTTTTTGGCTCTTCTGGCTCAAGCTCTTGTTGCGCTTCAGGCTCAGCTTCCTCTTTGATATGAGGTAGGTATCCTGCTGGCTCCGGCTCAATATCTCGAACGTTTGCTAGCGTTATACCATCGTTACGACGGAAGAAATGGCGGAAGCGGTTCTCTTCACCAATCAAACCCACAAAGAAAGCAGCAAAGAAATCCAACAAGATAGATAAGAACACCACCAAGCCCAACTGCGCTTGGGAAGATGTCGTTCCAAATGCTTTCGCTAAGCTGTCGATCAAGCCAATCACGGAACCTTGCGCCACTGGCGGTAAGCTATCTCGCTCTGTTGCCAAGCGTTGCTGCTCTTCACGTAGTTTCCTGTTCTGCTCTTGAATGCGCGTTACGCCTGTCGCGATGCGCTCCATCTCGATGTACTTTTGCGCCGCCATGTTGTTCAGTTCAATCTGCTTATCGATTGACGCAATCTGACGGTTGTACGCTTCCACTTTCGCTTGTTCTACAGAGATATGACTTTGGGCGCTGTTGGTCGCACTGTTAATACCGCCGATACTACCGCCAATAGAAATGGCAGCCAACACCAAATAGAACACTAACGCCGTTAGGGCCCCGGTGTAGTTTCTGTGTGCACGACGCTCACCGTATTCATACCAAGCGTAAAACTTACCCGCTTCAAAGATGATAGCCAGACCGCCAAACAACGCCTGCATCATTGGGTTTTCGTCAATCGACAAAAACAGTAAAAGAGAAAAAATAGTCGATGCTAAAATCGCAGCGCCAGTAAACGCGTACACGCTCACCATAGCAAATCGACCTTTAGGATATCGATATCCGATCTGTTGTTCGTATTTCATTGGAGAAATTTCTTAAGATTCCGCAGCCCTTATATGACGGGCGCTTCAAGCAACTACAAAGGTGCGGAGGATACCGTATCCTTTATTAAATTACTGTCATAATTCCGTTAATGGAAAACAAGTGAAGAATAGATAGTCACTTTGAATCGAATAAGCACGATTCTAGCACGCAAAACCACCAGCTAAATTTGAAACATTCAGTTCAACAATGATTTGGAGCCACAGCCAGATAAGGGTATTTGCGATTTCGCGTCTCAGAACAAACCACCATAAAACAAATAAAACACACTCACATCACCGTTTTATAAACGGATAGTTACAATTTATTATTCGTTTGTTAGTATCGCCGCGTTAAAAATTCTCACTATCGCGTCGTATGGATACATTCAGAACACAACAAGGAAAAGTGGCAGTAAGCGCAGTCGCAATAATCATTGCTGTGCTGTTTCAGTTGTACCTCACATCCAACGTCGCCCTCAATCCAACACAAATTCACCGTGATAACTGGCTGAGCCAAGTCCAAGACGAAAAAGTATTGCTGTGTACCGCAGACGGCTTTAAGTGGGTGGATATCAATGAGCTGATTGAAGCGAACGCTCTACCCAACTCTGACTTCATCCAAGGCCTCAATCTGCATGATGGATTTCAATTTGAGTGTCCGCTACTGCAAGCGGCTCAGTTCTTTATTTCTGTCGCGCTAGGGCTTTATCTTGCTACGCTTTCTTGGCTAAGGCGCAGTAAGAACACGCTCATACATTACCAATTCGCGAGTTGTGGCAAACAAGTCTACAAACACATCGCACCCAAGCAATCGCCACCTTGTGCTTTCCTTGCCTAATACCATCTGTATGGCACATGAAAACAACTGATAAACCGATCTTTCGAATCGGAGAAGCTAAATTTCAAAAGGAAAATACCAATGCTTAAAACAATCAAAACAACAGCTATCGCCCTTATCGCTTTAATGCTTAGCCCACTGAGCCTTGCTCATGAATACGAAGCAGGCAAAATTCACATTGATCACCCATGGAGCCGTGAGGCACCACCAAATGCACCTGTGATTGGCGGTTTTTTCCAGCTAAGTAACCTAGGTGATGCTGATGATGCTCTGATTGCAGCCTCAACGCCGATTGCAGATCGTGTGGAGATTCATACTCACACGAAAGAAGACGGCATGATGAAGATGATTAAAATTGATGAAGTCGTGGTAGAGCCTCAGCAGAAAGTGGAATTCAAGCCAGGCAGCTTCCATCTCATGATCTTCAACCCAACCCAAACGCTTAAAGAAGGCGACCGTTTCCCTGTGACTTTGACGTTCAAAAAAGCCGGTCAAGTGGAAGTCGAAATGGCGGTTGAGAAGAAAGACCACATGGAGAAGCATACTCACCATCATTAATCGCTTAAACGAAAAGAGCCCGCTACTTCAGCGGGCTCTTTTTCTTTTGGTAATTAAGACTTTAATTATGTGTACTTGAGAGGTTCCCTACTCGCTCGTTCCTCGCTCTAGGGAATGACCCTATTTAATCTTCTGCGAAAGTTTGAGTGGCTTAGTTCTCAGCACATTAGCCAAACTCGACCCTCGTCATTCCGACGAGCCTAGGCGAGATCAGGAATCTAATATCAGCTAACTCAAGCTTACTTAAAGCAAACCTCTGCCCAGCGCGCTAGACCTGCGGTGACCGAACCAAAGTAGTTACCACTCACCACCGGAATGTTTGGCAGCACGGTCTGCACTGCATCACGCAAAATAGGTGAACGTGCCGAACCGCCTGTCATAAAGATCGCGTCCGGTTTCACACCTGCTTGCTCTACTGCTTCAGTAACCAAAGCAGTCATCTTATTCTTCGGTGATTCAATCGCTTCAATCATCTCATCACGTTGAACATCGACTTCAATCAACTCAGACAACAAGTTAATGCCCGCACGGTAAGTCGCTTGGTCAGACAACGCGACTTTGGCTTCTTCTGCGCGACGCACGATGTTGTAGCCTAGCGACTCATGGTAAACCTCTAACAAACGAGCCAGTTTCTCAGGCTCTTGCGCTTGCTTGTGCAGCAGTTTCAACGCCGATAAGTTTTCACGTGAGTAGAAATCGCTTTGCGCTTCCACATTGTTGATCGCAATTGGGTTCCAGAACTGCGTGGTTGGCATCATGATGCCCGATTCCATCTTGCTCTCCATACCGAATGGGAACATCAGTTGTTTGAACGCCAAGGCGATATCCAAATCGTTACCACCAATACGCTGACCACTGTGCGCCAACAGACTTGCTGTACGATCGGCTTTACCTCGCCAAGATGGTCCCATCTGAATCAAAGAACAGTCTGTCGTACCACCACCGATATCGACCACCAGAATGGTTTTATCTTCGGTTAGCGTTGCTTCGTATTCTAGACCTGCCGCTACAGGCTCAAATTGGAATTCGATATTCTGAAAACCAGCGCGTTTTGCTGCTCTCAAAAGAATGCCTTCTGCTTGAATGTTCGCCGTCTCACCGCCACGACCGTGAAAGTTTATCGGACGACCAATCACCGCATCAGTAATAATTTGCTGTGCACTGTTCTCTGCCTGCGATTTGATGTTGTCCATCATGGCGCAAACCAGATCTTCAAAGAAACTCAACTGAACATCACGCAAACCAGAAGCACCGAGGAAAGACTTTGGTGATTTCACATAGTAGATATCGCGAGGATCTTCCAAATAGCGATTCAGTGCCGCTTGGCCAAACGCCATGTCTTCTGGCTCAAGTTCAATGCTTTCTTCACGATTAAGGTTGATAGCACGACGCAAAACCTGCTCACCAACCTGATCTAAAGGTTTAATGCTACGATGGCGGAACAAGTGTTCAGACACCGACTCACGCGTTGGCGCAGCAAGGGTGGAAGGAATGTAAGGGCTATTCCCTTCAAGGTTTAAAAGTTGCGGTTCACCTTGTTCCATTTTCGCCACCGAACAGTTCGCGGTGCCGTAGTCAAAGCCAATATACATAAGTCCTCCCACTGACGAAAAAAAGGTCGGCGATCCTACCTCAACCTCAGTGGAATTACTACCGCAACTCAATGAAATAAGTGGTGCTTACTCTTTTTCAGCTGGTTCTTTCTTCACCGATGGCAACACAACCGCGAGCAACAAAGCCAACAGCAGAAATACCGGAGTGAGCGTAAGCCCATGCCAAATGGAGTATCCGTCGTGGAACAACCAGAAAATGCCGACTGTCAGCAAGTACGCAAAGTAACTGCAGAACACCAAACTGATCGCGACAAATCGAGTACGATTGATGATCAGGATTCGCACCAAATACTGACTCATGATCCCAGCGCAATGTACCGCCATTTGCCAATTAATGATGAAACATGCCAGTGCGACAAACCCAGATACGACCAAGGCATCATGAGTATTGAGGATAAAATAGCTGCCAAAGCGACTGATGATGATGGAATAGTCCCCTTCGTAGACGATCGACCAAGAAATGGCGTTTGCTGCAGCCACAAAGTTGGCAAAATAGGCGATGGCATAAAAGGTGGTTTGAGAACTGAACGGCTGAAAGACTTCGGAACAATAGCCCTGCCATTCTTTTTGATTCGACGTGGGTCCAACCCAGTTACGCTTTTTGTTTGGCACTCGCTCAGCAAATGCAGGACCATTGCGAAACAACAGCCAAAAAATATACAGCGCAAGTGCAACTAAGAGTATTGTAAGCATACCCTTCCCCCTCCAGAAATGTCCTTTTCCACTGCCATTGGCGTTGGGGTCGTAAACTGCACTTCCCTGTTTTTGTGCTTAATCTTGTTTTAATGCATTGTTAAACATCTTAAATGTACTCACAACGGCAGTGACTACTTTATCACTACCGTTATTAAGGTTTAGCACACGATGGACGGAATTGCTGAATCTAGATAGGCCACAGGGAGGGAAGAAGTGGCCTGTACTAATGATTTATGCTTCGAGCTTTTCTTCAAACACGCCAAGTTCACGTCCCAACCAAATCGCACGCTCGGTATGATCACGTAGCTCATTGTCGCTGACTGGATGAATTAGGACTGAAAAGCCACCTCTAATGGTATCAAGCCAAGCAAGAAACTCATCACTGACCGATTCAATATGCAGTTCAAACATTGGCATCTTGTGCGGGCCGACTAATTTGCACACTAACGGAGATACTCGCAAAACATCTTGGCGCTCCTGACGAATGATCTCATTGAGCGCTTGAGCTTTATCTTGTTGTTGAAGCGGAAAGTAAACATGAACGTGGTACATAACTTCTCCATGTGTATCACAGGCTTTAATTTTTCGTCACACTACCTTCATTCTATGACATTGGGAAGTCACAAGTGTCGTTCGATCGTCAAAGCGTGACAACGAGATTAACGTGTTACGACATTATCGTCTCAAACTGCTGATAAATCGTGCAATGTGTAAAATTTCACAAAACAATTTTATTACAAATTTCGTGTCAAGCTCAGTGAATCCCTTCAACTTTGAAATCGTACAATTCTTAAAAGCAGTGTTTTATCCTAGAAAAGTACGGTGTAAGCGAAATTTTACTGATGAAGACAACTCAAATTAAAGCACAATTTAACAATTTGTTTACACTTACTATATCTGGTTATACCAAGATTCATCACTGGATTAGGCGGTGTAAACAGCAGTATTAAACGACGCCTTGTGTTTTACCAGAACACAGTTTTGCTAGAGAGACGGAAAAGAGGTGCGTCGATAACTAACAAAAACAACTGCAATCCTAGGTATGGCCTTTTGCGCTGATATCAAAGACTGAGTACCCATACAGACTTTGATTTAACAATAAGCAGCTGCAGTCCAAAAGACCCGCAGCTTCAAAAGGAGCTTGAGATGAACGTTCAGGCATTACCCATGCATCGGTTTATCGACCATGATGGGAACCTCGTCAGCCAACTACCCAACTGGGCTGACCTAGAAGTACTGGTCGGTTTTTACCAAGACATGGTATTAACTCGCACCTACGATAACAAAGCCGTTGCCCTGCAACGCACCGGTAAATTAGGCACCTACCCTTCACACCTTGGCTCGGAAGCTATTGGGATTGCGGTTGGCAGAGCACTAAAAGCCAGTGATGTCTTTGTTCCTTACTATCGCGACATGCCAGCGATGTGGTGTCGTGGTATTGGTATGGAAAAGAACCTGCAATACTGGGGAGGCGATGAACGCGGTAGCGACTTCGCACCAGAAGGCAGCCCATTCCCTAGCCGAGATTTACCTTTCTGTGTTCCTATCGCCACCCAATGTACTCATGCGGTCGGCGTTGCATCTGCACTGAAGATCCAAGGCAATCATGAGGCAGCTTTAGTGATGTGCGGTGACGGCGCGACATCTAAAGGTGACTTCCTCGAATCCGTCAACTGTGCGGGCGCTTGGAACATTCCATTAGTCTTTATCGTGAACAACAACCAGTGGGCAATCTCCGTGCCGCGCACCTTACAATGCGCCGCGGAGTTTTTATCTGAAAAAGCCAAAGGTGCAGGTATTCCTGGCATTACTGTGGATGGTAATGACGTCGTTGCGGTGTTTGACGCAACAATGACTGCCCTCGACCGAGCCAGGAAAGGCAAAGGCGCGACGTTAATAGAAGCCGTCAGTTACCGCTTGAGCGACCACACCACCGCCGACGACGCAACCCGTTATCGTAACGAGGATGAAGTTCAAACGGCTTGGCAATATGAGCCCGTCCGTCGCCTTAAAGCCTTTCTCACCAATCAAGGCGTTTGGAGTAACGAGAAAGAGCAAGAGTGGCAAGCCCACTGCAAAGAACAAGTTGAACTCGCCGTTGAACGTTATCTCAATATGCCGAATCAAGCGCCGGAAACGGGCTTTGACTTCCTTTATGAATCCCTACCCCAAGAGCTTCATGCACAAAGAGATGAACTGATCAACAAAGCAATGCGAATGCAGGGAGGGAAACATGGCTGAACTGACGTTAGTTGAAGCAGTGAACCTCGCACTGCACCATGAAATGGAACACGACCCGAATGTCATCGTCCTTGGCGAAGATGTGGGTGACAACGGCGGTGTATTCCGCGCCACTGTCGGGCTCAAACAAAAGTACGGCCTTAAGCGCGTTATCGACACGCCATTGGCCGAAGCACTTATTGGCGGTGTCACCGTCGGGATGGCAACGCAAGGCTTAAGACCTGTCGCAGAGTTTCAATTCCAAGGCTTTGTCTTTCCTGCGCTGGAGCATTTAATGTGTCACGCAGCGCGAATGCGTAACCGTACTCGTGGTCGACTCACCTGCCCTGCCGTATTCCGCGCGCCCTTTGGTGGCGGTATTCACGCGCCAGAACATCACTCTGAAAGTGTTGAAGCTCTGTTTGCTCATACAGCGGGTTTTAAGGTTGTGATTCCTTCATCACCGCAACGTGCTTACGGTTTGCTCCTTGCAGCCATACGTAGCAACGATCCGGTGATGTTCTTTGAGCCGAAACGTATCTATCGCACTGTGAAATCTGAAGTGGTGGATAACGGCGAGGCACTTCCTCTAGATACTTGCTTTACCTTACGCAAAGGTCGCGACGTCACATTAGTGACTTGGGGCGCATGCGTGGTTGAATCACTGCAAGCAGCTCAAACGCTGTCTAATCAGGGTATCGAAGTTGAGGTAATTGATTTAGCCAGCATCAAACCCATTGATACCGCGACCATCTTCCGTTCACTTGAGAAAACCGGACGCCTCTTGGTGGTACATGAAGCCAGTAAAACCTGTGGTGTCGGCTCAGAACTACTAGCCAGAACCGCCGAACATGCGATGTGTCTACTTAAAGCGCCACCAAAACGTGTCACAGGCATGGATACCATTATGCCGTACTACCGCAACGAAGATTATTACATGGTTCAGGAAGAAGACATTGTACTCGCCGCGCGCGAACTCGTGGAGGATTGGAAATGAAGACGTTTAACTTACCCGATCTCGGCGAAGGTCTCGCTGAGTCAGAAATTGTGAAATGGCATATTAGTGTTGGCGATATGGTCCAACTCGATCAAATAGTGCTTACCGTAGAAACCGCAAAAGCGACAGTGGATGTCCCAGCTCCTTATGATGGTCGCATTGTCAGCCGCCACGGCGAAGAAGGTGATGTGATTAACATCGGTGCTCTACTTCTGGAAATCGATGAAACTGGGGCAGAACAAGCAGCAACAGAACAAAAGCAAACGGCTGATGCTGCAACCGTGGTTGGTAATGTCTCCCAGCACGCGCATAGCGTGAATGTCGATGACTTCTGGATTGGCGGTGAACATAACCCCTCTCTCGATAATCTCATTAGCGCTCTACCCTCGGCGCGTTTGTTAGCGAATAAACTAGGGGTCGATTTAGAGTTGGTGAAAGGTAGCGGTCCTGACGGTTTGATCCTTGATTCAGATATCTACGACGAAGCTGGCAAACAGCGCCCAGGAACAGAGGTGCTGAAAGGTGCACGTCGAACCATGGTGTCGACAATGGCGGAATCTCACCATAATGTCGCAGCAGTAACCATTACTGAAGAAGCTGTCTTAGATGGCTGGAAGCAAGGTGAAGACATCAGCATTCGTCTCGTCCAAGCTATTGTGCATGCTTGTCAGGAAGAACCCGCCATGAATGCATGGTTTGATGCGGAAACCATGACACGCTGTGTCCACAGCACGGTGAACATCGGTATTGCGGTCGATAGCCGACATGGTTTGTACGTGCCTGTTCTACGACATGCTGACGAGTATGAGCCGCAAGAGGTGCGCCGTTGGTTAGATCAAACCGTACAAGGCATACGCGAACGCAAAATTGGTCGTGATCAGCTGCAACACGCCACCATTACGCTTTCGAACTTTGGCGCGATTGCTGGTATTTACGCAACGCCTGTTGTAACTCCTCCGCAAGTTGCGATTGTCGGTGCGGGTCGAATCATTGAGAAGGTCGTAATTCGAGACGGACAAGCTGTAGCAGTGAAAGCCATGCCGTTGTCGATTACGTTTGACCACCGAGCATGTACTGGTGGTGAGGCAGCAAGGTTCACAAAAGTACTGGCAGAGCACTTGAGAAAACCGAGTGTTTAAGCAGCTTTTGCCATTATTAGCGAAGGGCTTCCAATCGGAAGCCCTTTTGTTTTGAGCGTGAATTTGAAAAAGAGATTCCCTACCCCCTCATTCTTCGCTCTAGGGAATGACGCGATTTGGACTGTACTCAACAAAAAACGCCGTAATAACCTGATTCTTCAAAGAAATTCTAGCGCGTCATTCCAGCAAGCCCAGGCGCGACTAGGAATCTAAGAACAACGAACACCGAAGGTCTTTCGTAGCAAGAACCCACAGCGCACTTTGACGATAGATTCTGAATCACGCTCGTTCCTCGCTGTTCAGAATGACGGCTTAAAGTAGTGAGTAAGGAAGAGATTCCCTGATCGCTCATTCTTCGTTCTGGCGAATGACGCTGTGTGGTGTGTACTCAAAAAGAAGCACCGTAACAACCTGATACTTAGAAGGAAACTCTAGCGCGTTATTCCAGCAAGCTTAAGCACGACTAGGAATCTAATGGCAACCAAAGCTGAAGCAACTTCATAGACATAAACCCACAGCGCACTTTGATAGCAGATTCTGAATCACACTCGTTCCTCGCTGTTCAGAATGACGACTTAAAGTAGCGAGCAAAAAAAAGATTCCCTACTCGCTCATTCTTCGCTCTAGGGAATGACGCTGTTTGGTTTTCACTCAGCAAAAGCGCACTAATAATATGATTATTAATAATGAACCCCAGCGCGTCATTCCAGCAAGCCTAAGCGCGACTAGGAATCTAAGAACAACGAACACCGCAGGTCTTTCGTAGCAATGAACCCACAGCGCACTTTGATAACAGGTTCTGAATTACGCTCGTTCCTTGCAACTCAGAATGACGCCCGAAAAATATCGAACTTACACCTTCTCCAGCAACTCCGGCATAATCTCAAACAGGTCGCCAACTAAACCATAGTCTGCAACTTGGAAGATTGGGGCTTCTGGATCACTGTTGATTGCTACAATCACCTTGGAGTCCTTCATCCCTGCCAAATGCTGAATTGCACCAGAGATACCCACAGCAATGTACAGCTGAGGCGCGACAATCTTACCTGTCTGCCCAACTTGCAAATCGTTAGACACAAAACCCGCATCGACCGCAGCGCGAGACGCACCAATAGCGCCACCAAGCTTGTCAGCAAGTTGTTCCACCAGCGCAAAGTTCTCTTTGCTGCCCAACCCACGACCGCCTGACACAACGACGTTCGCCGCCGGTAGCTCTGGTCTTTCACTTTCCGCTTTTTGTTGAGAGACAAACTCACAGTGTTCTGCCTTAATTACCGTTTCTAACGTGGCGACATTCTCAACTACTGGAGAATCAGACACAGCAATTGCGTCAAACGCAGAGCTTCGAATCGTCATCACTTTGGTAACATCGTCCGAGCGAACTCTGGCTAACGCATTACCGGCATAGATTGGACGAACAACCGTATCAGGCGATTCAATCGCAATCACATCCGACAGCTGCCCAACATCCAGCAATGCAGCGACACGAGGCATTAGGTTTTTACCAAAAGTACTCGCAGGAGCTAGGATATGAGAAAAATCCTTACCAACGTCGGCAATTAATGTCGACAGGTTTTCTGCCAACGGATGCTGATATTCGGCAGCATCAATCGCAATGATCTGCGAAATACCTTGTACACACTTCAACTCGCCCAATACTGAACTGCAATGATGGCCGATGAGCAACGCCGTTACAGGCAAAGGTGTACCGTCTTGTTGAATATCAGAAGCCGCACTCAATGCGCGTAATGTGTCCACTGAAAGTGATTGGTTATCGTGTTCCACAATGACCAAGGTTGCTAACGGTTTGTTTTCCATGATTATGCCTCCTAAATCACTTTCGCTTCATTTTTGAGCTTGTCGACTAACTCGCTCACACTGCCTACCATTTCACCTGCTTTTCGTGCAGACGGTGTCATGACTTCAAGTACCTGTTGGGAGCGTTCAACATTCACATCAAAGAAGTCTGGTGTCATCACAGACAAAGGCTTCTTCTTCGCTTTCATGATGTTCGGTAGAGAGGCATAACGCGGCTCATTAAGACGTAAATCTGTGCTGATAATGGCAGGCAAATCCAGTTTGAGCGTCTCCAAACCGCCATCGATTTCTCTCGTAACTAAAGCCGTTTCCCCTTCAACTTTCACTTCCGATGCAAACGTCCCTTGAGGACGATTCGTCAATGCAGCCAACATTTGCGCAACTTGGTTGTTATCGGTATCGATTGACTGCTTACCCAAAAGCACCAGTTGAGCCTGTTCTTGCTCCATCACGACTTTGAGCAACTTCGCTACCACAAGAGGCTCTGGCGGCAGCTCGACATCGATATGGATCGCACGGTCTGCACCCAGCGCCAGTGCTGAACGTAATTGCTCCTGACAGCTAGTATCTCCAATCGAGACCACTAGCACCTCTTCCGCAACGCCGGATTCTTTTAGGCGTACAGCCTCTTCCACCGCAATTTCACAGAACGGATTCATCGTCATTTTTACGTTGTTGGTTTCCACGCCGGAACCATCCGATTTCACCCTAACTTTCACGTAAGGATCAACTACACGTTTAATCGCAACCAGTACTTTCACATTCCCTCCTAGCAGATCGCAATAGCGATACGCGTCCTAGCAATTGGGTCATACGTGACCAAGATTTTAATTAAAGCTAAGCATTTTCATTGTGTTGCTTGCAAAAACCATATAGTGACATTGTCACTTAAAAATCTTATCACGCCCTTTGACGTTACCATTTGAGCTTAGTTTAGTTTACGTTTACGTCAACTGGACTATAGTTCTTTATACGAGCACTGCTTGTTAAAAGAAGCACCTAAAACACAAAGAAAGGTTTCACACAAAGGAAGCAAGATGATGGAACGAGAATGCATGGAGTTTGATGTGGTGATTGTTGGCGCAGGACCTGCTGGGTTGAGTGCCGCCTGCAGATTAGCGCAACTCAATCAAGAGCGAGAGGATGAGCCGCTTTCTATTTGTGTGGTTGAAAAAGGTTCAGAAGTTGGCGCCCACATTTTATCTGGCGCGGTATTTGAGACTCATGCGCTGGATGAACTCTTTCCAGACTGGCAGAGCATGGGCGCGCCTCTCTCGGCATTCGTAAAAAACGACGCCTTCTTATACCTAACGACAGAGCTCAACCACGTCCGCGTGCCTCACTTTCTGACACCAAACCCAATGCTTAACGATGAAAACAACTACGTTATCAGCTTGGCAAACTTGTGTCGTTGGTTAGCAGAGCAAGCGGAATCGCTCGGTGTCGAGGTCTATCCCGGCTTCGCGGCTTCCACCATAAACTACGACGAATCAGGTGCAGTAACCGGAGTAAATACCAGTGACATGGGCTTGGACAAGCAAGGGGAAGCCAAACCCAACTTTGAAGCGGGTATCGAGTTAAAAGCCAAATACACTGTATTCGCCGAGGGGTGCCGAGGCCACCTTGGTAAAGAGCTCATCCAACGATTTGGTTTAGACGATGATAAACAACCGCAACATTATGCGCTCGGGCTAAAAGAGATCTGGGAGTTACCTGCTGGCGCCAAAGATCAATCTGGCAGCGTGATTCATTCTGCAGGGTATCCACTGAGCGAATCGAACACCACAGGTGGCGGTTTTCTTTATCACATGGAAAACAATCAAATCGCCGTTGGGCTTATTGTCGACTTAAACTACAGCAACCCTTACTTGAGCCCATTTGACGAGTTTCAACGCTTTAAGCACCACCCTGCAATCGAAAAACACTTGAAAGGTGCTCAACGCATCGCTTACGGAGCAAGGGCTATTGCCAAGGGTGGACTTTCTTCTCTGCCGAAACAACAATTCCCCGGCGGTCTATTAATTGGTTGCGATGCAGGCACCTTGAACGTCGCCAAAATCAAAGGCAGTCACACTGCGATGAAATCTGGCTTGCTAGCGGCAGAAGCCATAATCGAAGCATTCACACAAACAAATCCAGAACCGGATTACCAAAGCCGATTTGAAAGCTCATGGTTGTATGAAGAACTCAGCGAGACGCGTAACTTTGGTGCGAACATTCATAAGTTCGGCAGCCTACTCGGCGGTGCACTTTCCACCTTTGAACACAATATCTGGCAACCACTAGTCAAGAAACCAATACCATGGACAATTACCGATACTTCGCTCGATCATGAACAATTAAAACCGATTGACGCATGCCAACCCATTGAATACTCGAAACCTGATGGCATCATCAGTTTCGACAAGCCCTCATCGGTGTTTTTGTCCGGAACACAGCACGAAGAAAACCAGCCATGCCATTTGCAACTCGCCTATCCTCATATTCCGATTCAAGTGCATTTGAAGAAGTTTGATGAGCCGAGCCAGCGCTACTGCCCTGCTGGTGTATATGAAGTAGTAGAAGTAGAGGGCGAGAAGTTATTCCAAATCAACGCCGCAAACTGTGTGCATTGCAAAACCTGTGACATCAAAGATCCGTCGCAGAACATCACTTGGAAGGCACCAGAAGGTGGCGGTGGACCGAGTTATCAGAACATGTAACCGAATGAATGACTAGCGCAATGGCACAGCTGTTGCGCTAGCTTAATGTGTCGGCCAGTCTAAGAGTCAAACTCCTTACTCAAAAATTCTTTAAGCGGCATAGGCTTAGCAAACAAGAACCCTTGTAGATAGCTTACGCCCCTCTCCTTTAAGTACTCCGCTTGAAACTCCGTTTCTACCCCTTCAGCGACCACATCCAACGACAAGTCATGAGACAAAGTAATCATATTCTGCAATAAGTGGCCGGTTATCGTATCAACGCCAATATCTCGGACAAACGTTTGATCAATCTTAAGATAATCTAAATCGACTTTACGCAAGTTGACCAAAGAAGAATGCCCTGTACCGAAATCATCAATTGCGATTTTACAACCCATGCCTTTTATCTGAGTGAATATTTCATCGGTTAAATCGCAGTAATTTAACGCCTCTCTCTCCGTGAGTTCTAAGACCAAGGTAACGTCTTTAGAGTCAACAATATCGATGAACTCTTGGCAAGCGCTAACAAGCGTCCCTTTTGAGCAATGTTGCGGTGATATATTCACACCGACATGAAAAGGTTTTGGTAGCTTGTCTTTCCAAAGGCGAATTTCTTTCGCAGTATGTATCATCAATTGATGTGTGATCGGGCGGATCAACCCTGAGCGTTCAGCTTTAGGAATGAAAAGATCCGGCCTTACCGTCCCTTGCACTGGGTGCTGCCAGCGCAAAAGGATTTCAATTCCCTGAATCTCTCTGTTTGCACTGTTCAAAATAGGTTGCGCGTAAGGGACGAACTCTTTGTTTTCCATCGCCCTCTCTATCTCTAGGTATAAGTTTGATGGACGTCTTGATAGCCACAGAAGGTAAAGCGCAAAGAGCGTCTGAATGATTAAGATAGCAACAATATATTGATTATCTTGCTCCCAAAACGCAGAAAGCATACCAGGGTAATCAAACCCCGAATACACGCTATAAGGAAAGTTAGCCGATGACACTTTATGCCAAGCGATCAGCTTGTCCGCTGGGTTAACTTTAAGCACAAGGTCTTTACTATCGAGCCACTGTTCACCTACAGCCAAGTATGAGTGCAACTTGTCGTGAGGCTCTAACAACTGCCTTAAGTACAGGCTGTCTATCCCACTAAATGCGGTATCCTCACCCAACTCAGACCGAACCACAATAAGAGGATGCTTGGCATCGACTTTACTGCCATGCATTAAGCGTAAACGCCCGGAGCTGTAATCTGCTAGATCGTACTGGTAATGGCTGTCTCCCCAGATCGAGGTACAGTAAATCACATTATCTTTGGCTAAGTTGGCACTTCGTACATACGGTACTGTCGCAACCAAATGGCGCAAAGCCACACTGTAAGCCTCACAGCTATCGGGCTTTTCCAGAAGCATTAAGGATTGGTTGTTAGCCTCTTCACCATACTCCAGAATCTCATCGACCTCTTGGACCACACTCGACGCTTTTAACTGAGATAATTCATCAAGTGACTGACCAAAGCTGAAATACAAAAACGCCAGCGCGAAAAGACTCGGAAGAAAGGAGAGCAAAACTAGATTCGTTGAATTTTTCTTATTGTTTGCAAACATGAAAGGCCTAGTTAATGGGATATATGTTTAGTTTGTAGCCTGCCTTCTCAGAAGTGATAGCACTCAACAAACTTATTGGAGCGATTTAATGTATAGATATCAGTATATAACGTGACCTCTACATACCATGTGAGACTAGCTTTCTTTTTGCGCATTGCATTCTCAACTTTGAGAAATTGTAACATTATGATGTATTTTTGTATAAGTAGCTCTTGAACTCATCGAACACAAAGTTTAAGTGCAGGACTATAATTAGGACGTTAACTTACCTTCAGAAAACGATGAGCGTACTGTCAAATCTTCCCGTGACAGAGAGGAATAAAGGAGGCTAAGTGAATACATCACTGGAGTCCGCTATTTCGAAACACCCCCTCCCACTGACGTTACTTTCATCACCATTCGAAAAATTCAGATAAAAAAGCTAATAGTTCCGGTAGTTTAACTACAGTTTTATTTTGAAAAATTGCGTAAACTACTGCAAATCTATTCATTGTTGCTCTATTCCTTGTCGAAACAGCATTCACTAACGGCAAGGCAATTGAGCGCCTAAAACTAAAAAGAAAATACTTCGAAAAGGATTCATATATGAAGGCGTCAGTGGTAAACCAAATCTGGTTATCCGGTAAAATGGTGATGGCAACGAGTAGTTTGGCGTTATCCGGTTTTGCTTATGGTTCCACTCCAGAAACCATTGGTGACATTCAGTTTGTCGACCCAAACTTTGCTGATTGCTTTTCTGGCTACGAAGCGTCTTCACCAAACATTTTGACCGAACTCGACTGCTCCAACAATAACATTACCTCAGTGGAAGAAATTAAATATTTCCCTGCACTAGAAGACTTGATTCTCCTAAATAACAATATTAAAAGCGTCGATACTACACATAATCCAAAGCTCAAACGCCTTATCTTGGCGAACAACCAATTGAGAGATATCGACCTCTCTCATAACCCAGAGCTTGAAACTCTGACTATTTCAGAAAACAACCTGACACAGCTCAACATCAATAAGAACTTGAAGCTGAAAAGTCTCTACGCCTACAAAATGCCTATTGCAGAAATAGACATACGCCATCTATCACGGTTGCGTGACCTTGGATTCAGTGCCCATAAACTGACAGAACTTAATGTTAGCCAAAACTCCGAACTAAAGACGCTCTTTCTTGGAAGTGGCAGCCTAACTACGATCGACTTAAGCCATAACCCAAAGCTTTCGCACGTATCTCTTCAATCAAACCAATTGCAAGAGATTGATTTATCGAAAAACGCGAATCTTAAGCACCTTAACGTGCGCAATAATAAGCTCACCAGTTTGGACTTAAGCCAACAGACCCAGTTGCAAGAAGTTAAAGCAGACTACAACCAGTTAGCCGAATTCCAATTGGGTAAAAACCCGAATTTAACGTCACTAGAGCTAAACAATAATAAGTTGACCAAACTGGACCTGACTCAACAACTGGCCTTGAAGAAGTTCATAGCATTCAACAACCCACTTTATGATATTACATTGGCTAAAGGTCATGAGTTTGATCTGTTTTCAGTCGAGGGTTCACCTTATGCCGCCGCTCTAACGACGACCTCTCAAGCAAGCGAAGAGAAAAACATCTCAAACCTACTATCTCCTCGTGTCAGCATTATTGAAGGTGGTGTAATAACGCAAGAGGGAAAAGAGTACACCGTGACTCCAACACAAATGGTGATGCCAAAACTCGGCCAATACATTGGCTTTCGATACTCGGTTACGTTGCCCAAGAATGCGCAGGGTGAAGTAGAGCCTAGCCTTGCAAAAACCAACAAATTCCCAATCACCGTCCGGATGACACATCCAAAGATTGTCGATCCTAAAACGGGCAAAGGGTTCACCGAATCTACTTGGCCTGACACCATGTTTAAGCATGATCGTAACCTCGCGATGTGGTATTTCGGCGATAAAAGCGAGCTGGTGTCTGGCCGTTGGCAACTCGAGATACTTTACCGCGATAGCGTGGTGGCAAAAAAAGCCTTCCAGCTAGTCAATATGGATGATCCGAAAGAACTCACTTCAATCAAGGAAGCTCTGGTCATGCAAAACTTATTCAGCAAAGGTTCTAGTTATGTTTGTAAAGAAACCGCCTTTCAGCGCTGTTTTGGGTTCGATAGTACTAGTAAATGTGAACAAGCTCTTGAGCCTTACACCGAGAGCTGCCAGTCATTAATGGCACGAGAAATCAAAAAACAAAAGGACAAATTTGACAGTAAAGACGCTCTGAAAAATGCGTTTCTCTTTTATACAGGGTGTTTAATGGGAACCTACGCAGAAGAAAATCATTTCGAGCGAACAGAAGTACTTCAATGTATGAAAAGTAAATAAGGTATTTTTGAATAGAGCCTCCCATCAAGTGAGGCTCTAGTACCGTTAAACTTCTACCCCTGCTTCATCTTCTTCTACGATATCCGTTTCTTGGTTCGCCTCTTCCAACCATTGCTGTAAAGATTCACTTGCTAGTACCTTCTGTTGGTATGCCTTAGCACCTTCCGATAACTCGATGCCATAAGTTTGGAAGCGCAATGCCAAAGGTGCATACATGGCATCGGCGATAGACCATTCTCCAAATAGCCACCCGTTCGGATACTGCTTGGCTTGTTCTGTCCAAATAGCATCAATACGCGCAATATCCTTACGCGCACCATCCGTTAGATCGACTTTTCTGCGTGCGCGGATGTTCATTGGGAGTTCGTTTCTTAAATCAAAGAAACCCGAATGCATTTCTGATGCAATAGCGCGTGCTTTAGCTCGTTCTACGGAGTTGCTTGGCCATGCTCTACCTTGCAAGTACTGCTCGTTAACGTACTCCAAAATCGCTAATGAATCCCACACTGTTGCATCGCCATCCACCAAGGTCGGTACTTTCGCCGTTGGTGTTATGCCTTCCAAGGTCTTGTAAAAATCTTCCGTGAACAACTTCAGCTTGGTGACTTCCACATTCAATTTAAATTGAGAAAAGATCAGCCATGCGCGAAGTGACCAGCTCGAGTAGTTTTGGTTAGCAATAAACAGTTTCATGACGCCTCCATGCGGTTCGTGTTTTGATTACCCATTAACAATATCTGATTGTATTTAAGGGGACTAACGGATAGTTTTGATGGAACACTTCAACAAAAACGATGGATGAGTTTTAGATATGGATATCGATGCGTTACGCAGCTTTCTTGCTTTTGTAGAAACGGGAAGTTTCACTCGTGCAGCCAAGCAGATCAATCGCACCCAATCAGCGTTCAGTGCACAAATGCGTAAGCTGGAAGACGAACTCAGTGTCAGCTTATTTGAAAAAGAAGGTCGCAATCTTGTCTTAAGTGAAGCGGGATTGGCACTACGCTCTCATGCAGAGCAACTAGTCAGCTTGCATAATCAAGCGCTGAAACAGGTGAAACGCTATGAAAATAAGCGTCCTCTTCGCTTAGGTTGTCCAGAAGATTACAACGACAATATCCTGCCTAAAGTCATTCGTGTATTACAACAATCTGAACCCACGTGTTCGATTCAAGTCTTCAGTGAGCCCAGCATCACCTTGAGAGAAAAGCTGGATGAAGGAAAGCTAGACGCCGCTATTGTGACTAGAGCACCGGACAGTGAAGAAGGTTATTGGCTAGCAAGCGACAAAGGCGTGTGGATTGCTCACCCTGATTTTAACATCGAGACCGCCCAACCTCTCCCTCTTGCCCTTTTCCAAACCGACTGCAAATACCATGCGGCAGCGGTAGACGGATTAACCAAACGTGGTATCCCTTATCAACTACTGGCGTGTTGCAATACAGCATCGGCACAAAGAGCGATTGTACGTTCAGGCATGGCTATCGGCGCTATGGGCAGTATTAGCGTTAGCGATGATCTCGAGATCTTAAACGATATGCCATCGCTGCCTTCCGTGGATATTGTGCTGGTCACGGGTGTCGAGCCTCATCCAATACTGGATAAAGAATGCTTGGCGCAATTGGTGGAGTTAATGGCTTAGCCGGATTAGCTAGCCAATCACAAAGTTAAATTCGCCCGTTAATCGCCCGTCGATTCGTATAGTTTCAAACTGTAGAGAATCACGGGCTTTGCCGCCCCACCATTCATCACCAGTATTGCCTTTTAAGTACAGCTGAGTGGTCAGCAGCTCTTGGTTATCACGCCACAACTTGACGTGAATGTGCGGCGGACGAGAGGCATAAGGCACAGGATACAAGGTCTGAAACAAGTAGCGACCATCCGATTGGGTTTCTGCCGCGCCAAAGCCTGCAAAGTGAGCATCAAACTTATCATTATTTGGCTGGTTAGGATGATCGTAAATCCCCTGTCCATCGCATTGCCAGATTTCTACTTTGATGCCTGAGAGAGGATTTCCCATTGTAACCACGACTTTGCCTTGCAACACGATAGGTTCACCGACCAAGCCTTCTGATTGCAGAATCAAGTTTTGACGAAGAGGAATATCTACTACTGGATAAAATGGCCCTTCTGTTTGTGCTGGCGTTGGCCGCATTGGTGTTTTCGCTTTTAAAGAGGGTGCGAACAACAATGTCCACAGCGCTAAAAAGTGTCTTCTTTCCATGGTGCCACCAATACAATTGCGTTGAATTAAGTTTGGTGGAACTTGAGGGATTTGCCATGACGAATATAAAAAATGCCCCTGCAAGAGAGTCATTCGCAGAGGCACTGTGGAACTAAATGATGAGCGTTGATTGAAGGATTATGCGGCTTCGAACGCCAATGCTTTCTTCTCTACCTGACGGAAAACGAGAGTTAGCAGACCATTTACCGTTAAATAAAATGCGCCTGCAATACCAAATACCGTCAACGTATCGTAAGTTTGTGCGTTAATGCGCTGTGCGTAACCCATCAGATCCATGATCGTAATCGTGCTTGCTAGTGACGTGCCTTTGAAGACCAAAATCACTTCGTTCGAGTAAGCCGGAACAGCACGACGAATAGCGTAAGGCAGTAGCACTTTCAGCGTTGCGGCTTTGTTCATACCTAATGCACGACACGCTTGCCATTGACCGGAAGGAATCGCGTTAAACGCCCCTTTGAACAACTGAGTACTGTACGCCGCGGTATTGAGCGCTAGCGCTAACATCGCACAAAACCAAGGTTGGCTTAACCATGTCCAGAATACGCTTTCTCTTACGACATCAAACTGACCTGGTCCGTAATACACCAAGAAGATCTGCACCAATAAAGGCGTACCAGTAAACAAGGTGATGATGCCACGACTTAACCAATGCAAACCCGGAGTACGTAAGATCAGAGTCAGCGTCATCATCAAAGCTAAGAGACAGCCCACCACCAAAGAAGCGGCAGTCAATTGAAGGCTAGTGCCTAAGCCATCCAGCATTTGCCAAACGTGTTGTTCGTTCATGCGGTTGCCTCCTGTCCCATGCTCATGCCTTGAATTGAGAACTTCTTATCAATCAGTTTGACGGCACGTTGCGTAATCAAAGTAATGCCTAAGTAAATCGCAGCAGCAGTTGCATACCATGTAAACGCTTCATGGGTCGCTGCAGATGTTAGCTGCGCTTGTTTCAACAAATCCGTTACACCAATCAGTGATACAAGTGCGGTGTCTTTCAGCAGAACCAACCATTGGTTAGTTAAACCTGGTAGCGCGTGTCTTACTGCTTGTGGCAAAACAATGCGAACGAAAGCGTGTGCTTGACTGATGCCGAGTGCACTTGCTGCTTCTCTCTGCCCTCTTCCAACGGCTTTTAATGCGCCACGTAGAGTTTGAGAAGCGTACGAAGCGAAGATCAATGACAACGCCACCACGCCAGACAAGAACGGGCTAACTTCAATAAAGTCGCCGGTGATTAAAAACAGAACCTGCGTCGAACCAAAATAGATGAACAACACGACAAGGATTTCTGGCAAGCCACGTACAATCGTCACAAACGCCGTCATTGGCCATTTAACGAAAACGCGGCGAGACATTTCACCACTGGCGAATACCACTGCCAGAATCAAACCGACTAGAAGGCTTGTGAATGCTAGCTGGACAGTCATCCAACTAGCTTGAACAAGCGATAAAGAGTAACCCGTTAGTGCCATATTACTTACCGAAGTACTTGTTGTAGATTACGTCGTATTCGCCGTTCGCTTTCACTGTTTTCAGTGCCGTGTTCAGCTTGTTTACTAGCTCATCATTACCTTTGTTTACTGCGATACCGAAACCGTTACCGAAGTATTTAGGGTTAGTGACGTGCTCACCCACATACGCTAGGTTGTCTTCTTTCTTGAACCATTCTGCTACAACTGCTGTGTCACCGAATACAGAATCAATACGGCCATTCTTCATATCGATGAATGCGTCTTGGTAGCTTGAGTAAGGAACCGCTGTTACGCCCGGCATTTGCTCAATCAGGTAGCTTTGGTGTGTTGAACCGTTTTGAACACCAACACGCTTACCTTCTAGTGCTTTTTGGTCAGCCACTTTTTCTTTGATAGAAACAAACGCTGCTGAGTTGTCGTAGTAAGGGTCAGAAAAGTTCACTTGCTCCAAACGCGCGTCAGTAATATCCATTGCAGAGATAGCCGCATCGTAGCGCTTGAATTTTAATGCAGGGATTAGGCTGTCAAAAGATTGGTTGTGGAAGGTACATTTTGCTTCCATTTCTTTACATAGTGCATTCGCCAGATCCACATCAAAACCTTGGATTTGGTTGTTTTCATCCATGTATTCGAACGGTGCGTAAGTCGCTTCCATCGCAAATTTGATCTCTTCTTGTGCTGCTGCGTTTGCTGCCATGGTTGCAGAAGAAAGGCCGATTAGTGAAGCTAGTAAAATCTTTTTCATTGCAATACTCCGTGTGTACTTAGTGGGCTGACACTCGCAATGACAGCCGAGCTTATCTGTTAAATAGACTGAACTTTAAAAACGTAATTTAGTGATTTAGGTAATCAGCAAACTGAGTGGTTTGCGGATTAACAAATGCGTCGTGCGTGCCGTGTTCTACGATGTGTCCTTGTTCTAGGTATAGAACATGGCTAGCGATTTTCTTGGCGAAATCCACCTCGTGGGTCACAACGACTTGTGTAATTCCGGTTTCGCTTAAATCATTAATGATTTTGACCACTTGGTTCGTGATTTCAGGGTCAAGCGCCGCGGTAGGCTCATCAAAAAGCAAGACTTCTGGTTTCATCATCAGGGCTCGGGCAATCGCCACACGTTGTTGCTGACCGCCAGAAAGTTGCATCGGCCATGCATCCGCTTTGTCTGCCAAATGCAGCGTCGCGAGAATTTGCATTGCCTGCTTCTTCGTTTCTTCTTTATCCATGCCAGAGACTTTTACCGGAGCCTCAATCAGGTTCTCCATCACTGTCATGTGTGGCCATAGGTTGTACTGTTGGAACACCATGCCCACTTTACGACGAAGCGCTAAACCTTGCTTCTCTTTGATTTCAGTTGAAAAGTCGAATGCGTCATCAGCGATGTTTAACTGGCCGTTATCCGCCCCTTCAAGAAGGTTAAGAACACGTAGTAGAGAGCTCTTCCCTGCACCACTTGGACCGAGTAACACCAGCGTTTCACCGCTTTCACAATTAAAACTGACATCGTGTAGAACTTGGGTATCGCCGTAAGACTTATTGATACTTTTAACTTGAATACTCATGCTGCCATACTGCATTAATTGTCATTTGGGGCTTATACTAGCAAGAAAGAGATTTTATGCAATAAAAATGTATAAAAATTTAGATTGTTAATTTTTTGTATAAGAAACAACCAAACCAGTAGAGTATATGACTGGTGCAATGAGTGAGGTTTTAACCGTATTTGTTGATCAAAAAAGTCCATAATTTCGATAGCTTAGAATTCCATTGGAGACTCAAGCCAATGCTCTTCAGTGCCACTAATTGAGAGCATTATTCCGAAAGGCAGTAACTGGTTGTATAAGCATTTTCCCCTCTCATTTTGAGAAAAAATCTCGCGTAGCTTTTCTTCACTTCTTCAAGGCTCAAAATTGAGACAAACAGGATTCATTTTGTAAAAATCTGATTTGCTTAGCGTATTCATCTTATAAAGAATTTATCAAAAAAGAGATGTTCTAGTACTTTCTTGAATTGGTCTGACCGATCGCCAATACTTTCTTCTAATTTGACTCGCAATTTGAGTAATCGAAGTTTTTGATTGGGACAACTCAATAATGAAGCCATATCGTTCTGCGCTGCTTGCGCTGGGTTCTTTGAGCCTGTTGTTTACACCTGTGACATGGTCAACCACAGCAATCGTTTTACCGGGGCTGCATGAACAAGGTGTTGATCTACAAGATGCACCGGTTTCTGCAGCGGCAGCGCTTGAGTGGGAACTAGATAATGCCGATGTCGTTTTTGGCGCATATGAAAATAAAAGCGATAACGAACGCGTGAATGCGATTGGTTATATGTACAACCAAAAGCTGGAACTTAACTCAGGTTGGCTGGAAAACGATATACGTAACCAAGCAGAAACAAAGAACATCGATTATGAAGACTTTTTTCTTCATTTTTCGGAAGACACTATCCTCGCTGAAGTCGACTCAAGCCATGGCGAGAATACCCTACTCAATCGAAAGCCAATGATTGTTGGTTATACGGCTAGTGCTGACCACGCAGGCTTTTGGTTATATCAACAACCACCATGGGACGCTGACGTATTTGGTCAGACGAATAATGGTGGTGCTCTCTATGTTTATCACTCAGAGAAGTTCGACCGCTTAACCTTTAAGTTCTCCCAGTTTGCTCAAGGCGGCAGCTTCACGATTGAATACCCTTCTGCCATAGACTCATTTGGTCAGGTATCTGAGTGGAAGCCGTTTGATGTTAAGAAAGATAAAACGCTGAATATGACCAAAAACCAAACGGTAAACTGGTCAGTTCCTTCGGATTGGGTTCGCGCTACAACGCACTATGGCAGCGGAAAGACCTATGGCGGCGGTCAGTACTTTGGCTCCACCTTTTTACGCGATGGCGGCCGTCTTTACGTTGCGAAAATTACTTGGCATGACGAAAACATCGAGAATCGCCCTCGTCTAAAAGAAGTAAAGCTCAAAAACAGCTTCCAAACCGTTAAGTTGACCGACGCTCCAACGGCGACACCTGAAGGTCAAGCCATTCAACGCTGGCGCAAAATTCGTGGCTTCGACAAGTCTGCGGACCTAAACCAAGACAACTATCTTTCCTGGAATGAATACAAAAACCGTTCGAATAAGAATGCAACAGCACGATTTCGTTGGGAGTCACGTGTTATTCCATTTGGTCGTATGTGGAACCAAACCTCTTCTTGGGCATTAACCAATCTAGGCAACCCCGACTTTGCCAACGCAATGCACCACTATTACCAAGCTGAATGGGCGAAGCAAGGATTAAACGGTGCGTACAACGACGATACGAATAAGTTACTCGGAGCAAATCAGTTCTACGTTTATTCCGGTGGTACCGTGGATGAACTTGGTTTAGTCGCGGGTAGCCAAGCTGCTGAAGATGCTTACAAAGCGCAATTCTCGGCATTTTTAAACAAACTGGCGACGCTGGATGCGGATGCGTTAATTGGCCTCAACATCGGCACGGCAAACTTATTCGGCCAAAATGGACAAAACCACTTAGTTGAAGCTGGTTCTCTATATTTACGCGAGCATTACCTTTTCCCTTCTACTGGCTTTAGTGGCTATGCTGGCTTAGCGAAGTTTTGGGATAACTCTGCACTCGCCAAAGCGGGTCAGAAAGTGATTTATCAAGCAACCACGCGTTATGGTCGTGTTCAATACTTTGGCAACACTGAAAATAACTGGAAGCAAGACCAATACTCTACACTGGCAACGTTCTACTTAAATCATCACCCTGAGCGTAGCTTTTTTAATCAATGGAATAGTAGCTACTTATATGGCAGTAACAACACTACTGCCGACAACTTCTGGAAAGCTGGCGTACCAAAAAACATCGCTTATCAACCAAGTGCGTTACTCGCCGTCGACTTGGGCGAGCCTGCCAATCTAATACCTGAAGGTTCTGAAGCGATACCACTTATGATGTCCACCAGCACGCCGACAAAGTCCGATTATACAATCATTGGCGATTCCACCATGAATGAAGTCGTTCATGCAGATTTACCCGAAGACATTACTTACCTTTATCCCACTTATACATACTTTGCCTATCGTTCAAGCACAGATGTTGTCGCTCAAGGTCCATCAGAAATGGTGTTAGCACGCGAGTTCACCAACGGGCTTGTGCTATATCGCACCGACTTCTTTGGCAAAAATGCAAACTATTTCTCCGCACCTAAAATCACCATCACATTAGACAAGCCAATGATGCCCGTAGACAAAGACGGCAATATTGGTGACTACGTGTCGCACATTGAAATCGGCGGTTATGAGGGGATATTCTTACTTTATTGAATTGCAGCATCAATTGAAATTTGTCACTCACGCCTTCTGTCTAGAGTGTCCCAGATTCATTTAAGTGCAACTTTGTACTTTGAACGACACAACGGGACTCCAACAGCACCAGATACCAACTCGGTTGCTTATGCCGTTTTGACAAGGCATTATGAGGTCGACAATTTATAAAATAAAAATGGAGACGCTCAAGTGAGTGAAATAACGTCATTGGAAGCACTAGAAGCCCTTTATGGTCAGCCAAGTCAACGAGCAAAAAACAAAGTTATGTTCGAGCTAGATGAATATGCCCAGACATTAATCAATCACAGTCATTTTGTTCTCTTTACAACCAACGATGAACAAGGTTTTACTGATATATCCCCCCGTGGTGGACTGCCAGGGTTTATTAAAATTTTAGACAATAAAACCCTGCTAATGCCCGACAGCTCTGGTAATAATCGACTGGACAGCTTTAAAAACATTCTTGCAAATCCAAAGGTCGGACTTTTATTTATGGTGAACGGGATTGATGAGGTCGTGAGACTAAAGGGCGTTGCCAGTTTACACACAGATGAAACGTTAAAGTCAATGTGTCCTGATGGGAACAAGGTGCCTAAAATCGTCATCAAAATTCAAGTAGAAAGCTTATACTTCCATTGCGCTAAAGCCGTCATGCGTGCAAAGCTTTGGAACGATACGTACCGCGTCGATAGAAAAATCCTCCCTTCTCTTGCTCAAATCATGAAAGCACAGCAGAACAACCCCGACTTAGTGGCGGCCACTCAAGAAGAGATGGTCGAATATTACAAGTCAACGCTTTAACGAGCGCTTGTTTAAAAATGCCGCATCATGGCTTGATGCGGCATTTATCGTTGTATCAGAGTGTATTTAATCGAAAGCAATACCCAGCAAGCATGACTGCGCTCTGATGCAAGATACAAACATGATGAGTACTTTTACTCTGGTTTCGATACAACTCGCATGTTGTCCAGATAGTAATCAGGGATAGCACGTGGGTAGAATTTATCGTCTAAGCAATTAAAATAGAACGCATTTTTTTCTGATGATTCTGGGGCCAAACCACATGCTTTTAGCGCACGTGTTTTGTTAATAAACTCTGGTTTTTGGTTATCAAAGATCTCCTCAACAAAATAGAATTTGTTGCCTTTAACCACACCGCCGTTCGCACGTTCAAACATGCTTTCCGTCAAAGCAAAATTTGCGACTTCGTTGTCGTTCATATTGCTGTATATCTTCAATGTGTAGTGACTAACATCAGCATCAAATAGCTGATCTTTTGTCAGCACTAATTCTTGCTTGGCAAACATAATGTTTCGGTACACGATTGCTCCGCTGTTATGAGTGAGGATCACTCGGTACCCGCTCACATCCTGCCCAGCAAATTGCAAATCGGTATTAAGAATGGCTTGCGTATTATTGAAGAGCGTCTGCCAAGGATTAATCGCATCCGAAATATATTTATAAAGCACCATCAGAGGTGTTGTACCGCCGGTATTATCGTCTAACGTTGCAGTGCCTTTTGGTTGATCGAGCAATGAACCGACGGTAATCGGGAAAGCACGGTAGCCAAAATTAGGCACATAAACGCACTTTTCTTCCAAAGTAATGCCATTGGTGAACCCACTCCCTGCAATCTCATCGCTGTTACACAAGTAACGCTCCGACTCTCCAATAATGACTTTTGGTAAGTGTTTAATCACCGCGTTCACTGCGCTTGCCAGGTTGAACGTTTTTCCGATATGGGCGAGCTTAAAGTTGGTCGTCACCGCACTATTCATCGCCTGAGACGCCTGGTTAACAAAGGTCGCGCCAGTCGGGCCCGTTGTAATTTTGACAAGGGAGTTAAACAAGCGACGAATGTTCGGAACCATCGCTTTTTTCCAAATATCAGAGCTTAAGTTAACGCGCGACACGCCTTTCTTCATTACTTCCCAAGAAGCTTGCTCTACATTGGCAGGTTTTGCATCAGCGCTTACTTGGTCTTTTGATACAAATAAGTAAGCCTCGTTTTGTTGGATATAAGAGCGAAGGTTCGAAAGAAACTGGACAACAGAAAGAGCCTTATCTCCAGATTCAAAATACTCGACTGGGTAAAGTATCTCTGAATTTCCTGCTGGTAGCCCTTCCAATCCAAATAACATTACCTCTGCGAGGCTAATCTCTGCATAAGATGTATATGAATTGCTCACCGTTTTCACGATAGGTGTTGTCGTACATTCAGCGCATCTCACCAAGTCTCGGATAACATCCGTAAGAAGTTTGTCCAATTCTCTTTCTGCGGTTGTCATTGTTAGCTTTTCCGCAAGGTAGAGTTCTGAGAAGAGTAATTCTTGGTAATGAATTTTATCCGCCTTTGTTGGTTTAGGCGCTAAGAACTCAATTGGCTCCATTTCGGTTTCACGAAAGCGCTTTGTTTCGTCCTTGTACTGCACTAACAGTTGCTTCTTGGCGCCAACAAAGTCTAGACCGGTTTTCCCACCGTTTTCCTTAAGCTCCTGCTGAATGATCTGATTTAACTGAGGTTTAAAACGTGTATCCATGATTGCTTGAGTATCTGCGACGATTGGACTGAAATAGCCTTGATCGCCATGATGTACGTCAGCAAGAATGAAACCCATGTCATCGAGCATTTGAAGTTTAATATTAAGATATTGCTTTTTGACTGGCTCTTGTTCCGCATACCAATCGGATACAACCGTCTTGCGCTTGTCATAGAGATAGCTGCTACAAGCCTCTTCATCAAGTCGGTAGTTTAGACAGTGTTTGGACATCACAAGCTGAAACAGGTACAGCGAATCGTGATATGTCGGGTCGACTTGATCATAATAAACCGTCTGGACGACCGATGAATGGTTAACCTCTTGAGCAAAAGAAATGTGAGATGAAAGCGCACTTAACAACATAAGCGGCAGAAACTTAGATATTTTCATGTATTTTTATTACCACTGCGATTTGATGTAATCGCTATTTATATTAATAACAACAGCCGCTGTTTTAAGTGAATCATGGTAATCAAATCGTTAGTTACTTACTGATAATACTAAAAATAAAAAAAGACCCCGCAATATTTATAAACACGCCATCAATTAACAAAATAATAAATAAAAAGACAAAAGTTTAAGCCCATAGTATTTGTGAGGATTTCACCTTTGTTTGTTAGAGGTCTTGCGGTGGACAGAGAAGAGAAGAGAAGAGAAGAGCAACAAGGCTGATGCCAGGAGGAGAATGAAGGTGAGGAGCATCAAAGGCTTTATCTCAGCAATAAAAATGCCGCTCACTATGGCATGAGCGGCAATTTAATCGAGGTCTAACCTAATGAAATTTAACCTTTTCTAGCCATCACTTTGCGGTCTTTTCAAAACTCGCAACAATACTCGTTTGGTCAAAATTACGGTAACCGCGAATCATGATGTTGAACATACCCGCAGGTTTGTTGAGAACACACTGCTCATTACTACCATTTTGGAATGGGCGACAGTCGAAACTCGTTACGGATACAGAATCGTTATACTTAACGAACAAGTCAGCATCACCACTTCTCGGGCCTGACATGGTGATCGTCACCTGCCCTGCTTCTTGTGTTTCAAAGGTAAAGAATTGCTCTTCGCCATACCCTGCCTGCAAATTGTCAACGGGGTCACCATCTTGTAATGGCGTCACACCCGATACGCTATCCATGCTCGACTCTACCAAATAAGCCACTGCGAGTTTAGCGAAATTGCTAGCATGAGTTGCCGTTGGATCCGCGTTTTCTAAAGTATCAAACTGGGTATGAATATTCGGGTTGTAGTCTTCAAACATACTCTCGAAAGGCATTGCAGCTGGGTAGCCAGCATTATGCCAAGATGCATGGTCAGAACATGCGTAGCCACATCGGTCAAAGGCGTAGGTGATTTCAGGCGCATACTCATCAATCAACTCAGCCAAAAAGGCCGTTAGGTTGCTGTCCGTATAGTCTGTAATGAACGTAATGTCATGAGCAGAGCCATTGTAGTTAGTCATATCCAGCTGCAAGGCTGAAAGAACGTTGGCTCCTTGGCTACTCAGCATTGATACCACGCCTTGGGATCCTCTTAAGCCGACCTCTTCCGCCGCATAGCCATAAAACTTAATCGTACGATCAGGTTGTACTCCACTGGCGATCATCAATCGAAGCGCCTCCGTTACGGTAGCAATACCCGATGCATCATCGTCCGCACCTGGAGAGATGGTGTGCTCTTCTGTCCAAGTCCCTGCCGTCGAGTCTAAATGGCCACCCACAACAATAATTTCTTCTGGGTACTTCGCTCCTAATAAGGTGACTTCAACTGACTTTTGAGGGAACCCAGCATGAGGAATTTGCACCGCAGATGCATAACTCACTCCCTCGATTTCTTTTAGCCAGCGCTCTAACAACCAGTTCGAGGCTTCAATACCCGTCGGTGTCCTATAAAAACGGTTGGTGAAAGATGTCATGTCTTCAATCGTTTTCACCAAGTTGGTTGGCTCTACCTGATTGATGAGCGTTTCGACCGCTTCATGATGGCTTATCGTGGGCTTGTTAAATGTTTTTATTGTCGTCGGCATCGCTGCCGCTTTCATTGCACTGGCTTTATCTGGGTGCACCATATAGCCACCACAGCGATGTTTGTCATGGTGCATGTGACTGGATAACGTCGCTAACTTATCTCGAGGAATCTTAGCAACGATCGCTGGGCGCGCACCGAAAAAGTCAGAATACACCACCGCGCCGTGTTGAATAGCTAAGTGCTGAGCATCCGCGTCTGTTGTGATCCACACCTCTTCTTGCGACGGAGCTTCACTCGCAGCAACAGTGCCGCTCAGTAATGCCATCGCTAATAAGCTCTTTTTCATTTGTTGTTTTTCCTTTTCTAGCCGTACATGACGAATTAGGGCTCCGTTGGGAGCCCTTTATATTGCGTTATTATTTATTTGGTTTTAGGAATCGGTAACGCTTCGTTTCAGAACACACATTTCCAGAAGTACACACTTGGTATTCCACATCGATCGTGCCGTTGTGCTCAAACTGGTCAACGTAAGACTGGAAGTCCGTTGCACCTACGTTTTTACCATCACGCTTCACGATGAAGTAATCGTCAGTGCTGTATTTCCAAGAAAGTTTGACACGAGCTTTACCATTCGGGAACTTGTTACCAAAGTTCAGTTTCAGCGGGAACGCATCCGTTTGGCCTTCTTCGATCGTCACTGTTTGTGTCGTCGAAGTTGCACTACCTGCATCATCCGTCACGGTTAACGTTACCGCGTAGTCACCTGCCGCAGCGTAGGTGTGTGATACCGTTTCACCAGTTTGCGAATTACCATCACCTAGGCTCCATTGGTAAGAGACAATGTTGCCGTCACTATCACTACTTGTACTACGAAGTTGAACCGTTTTACCCGATACTGATTGGTCAAACGACGCTACTGGTGGCACGTTTGCACTGCTATCATCGTAAGTCGCCGATAGCTCTGCGTTATCGTATGCAGCGTAACCGTAAACGTTGATGGTGTAGCGGCCTTGCTCTGGGTTTTCAATGACACACACTTCGTCTGATACTGAAGCGCTAGAACAAATGTTCTCCGTCGAGCTTGGCGCGTAATCAAAACCAACGTAGATATCCGGATCACCATTTGGCGCTAGCAGGTTAATCGTCAACTGTTGCTTGCCTTCTGGTACTTCGATATCAAAGTAAGTCTTCGAGCCTGTGTCACCATTCACGGTTACCGAGCTGCCATTCTCTAAGCGTTGGTATTCTGGCTCTGGTGGCAATGGTGGCTCCGCACAAGGCTCTACACCCACAATGCCAAAGGCATCAACAACCGCAGATGCGTCGTAACCTAGGTCAGTTGCGGCACTTTTAACACCACATGCTCCCTCCCAGAAATCACTGTTTTGTGACCAGTAGATCTGGTTAGCAAGTACGAACAGTTCAAACGCTTTCTTGGTATCCCAGCCATCCGTTGTCGCAAGATGGTAGAAAGCTTTGTTGAATACGCCCGAGCTGTAGTGCACATTCAATCCATCGTAATAATCTTGAGCATGGTTGATAGAAGAACCATCACGCGAAGGGTCATCCATGTAACGCAGGGCGCCATCTTCTTTAAAGATGTCTTTACCGACCATCCAGTCATTTTCGCCCTTCATGTAGTATTCTGCCGCTTCACCTGCGATATCCGAGAAGGCCTCGTTCATACCACCAGACTGATTAGCGTAAACCAGGCCTGAGTTTTGCTCGGTAAAGCCATGGCTCACTTCGTGCGCTGACACATCAAGGCTAACCAGTGGGTAGAAGTAACTCTCACCATCACCGAATGTCATTGCCTGACCATCCCAGAACGCGTTTTCGTACCCAGTGCCGTAGTGAACGCGCATCATCAGCTTAAAGGTAAGCGGTGCCGTATCGAACCAGTTTTTATACATGTCGAATACGATGTTGCCAAAATAATGGGCGTCGTTCAGTGGCGAGTAAGCGCCGTTGATTTCTTGGAATTCATTGCGCGGACATTCGTAGCTGTATGGAGTAGAACCTTCAGTACCACCATTTAGGTTAACCGTGACAACGTTCTCCGACTCCATCACACAGTTAGTGCCATCCTCTTGCACGTCCAGGAAGTGGTAATCCGTACCGTACTCGTACATACCCGTTTTTTCATTACCACCAGGGCCTGTACCGATTTGTGCGTGTGCAATCCCTTCCCAACGATCGATGATTTCGCCACTGTGAGCATCTAGCATAGTAAACGGACGAGATGGTTGAAGGCTGTTCGCTAACAGATAAGAAACCACGTAGACTAAACGAGTCTTCTTGCCGTCTTGATAGATGAATAACTCATCTTCAACGTTTCGCAGGAACTTAACTGCGAAGCCTTTATCCTGAAGGTTTTTAGACGCGACTTTTAATGCATCTGCACGGTTCAACTTCGGCTTAACAAAGCTACGATCCAAGTCATTCACACGGAGGTAGCTTCCTTGTACCGTTTTTAATGCACCACCCTTAAAGCTTTGCGTCGCATTCAGAGAATGGCCCCAAACAGGAACACCCCAAACGTTTTGCTGAATCTTAACTTTATAAATGCCACGTTTTTTAAGGTGGATACTTTTCACCTGTTTAAAGCTAGAAGCATTGTTAACACCCAGTTGAGAGTTAAGGCCAGAGAAGTTGGTGAAGTTAACTGGCTTGGTAAGTGTGACTGATTCACCTGCATGTACTGACATGGTCATTACACCTGCAACAGCGACTGCTATCAGACGTTTCTTGATTATCATTTATCTATCTCCTTGATGTATTCGAGTCGAATCTATCAGAAAAAAACACATCAAAGTCGATATTTAAAACCAATAAAATAGTTGTGATACATCAATTCTATAAATCAATGAAACTGGCAAATCTAAAAGTTACAAAATTGTTACAACTAAATTTTTCATGGAAGAAGATCTCATTTATAAAATCCAAGAAATACATTTTTATCATTAGATATTTTTATTTAAAAATATTGTTTTCTTAAATTTCATTGTGAACAAAAAATTTATTGCACCCAGAAGAAATAGAGAGACCGATTTTAATATCATTATTATCTAAGTCATGAAATTTAGCATATTAAACTTTGTATTTTCAAATACAAAATATCAAAAACCAAGTATTAGATAAAAGTTCAGAATGAATGCCATCCCGATTAAAACTCGACCACTTACCGCAATCGTTTTCGTTGCAAGCGCCCTTTAAACTTAACTAGAAAATCCATACCACGACTTGATATAAACTGTCATAAAACCCACATAATACAAGGTTATTTATGAGATTATCGAGAAGGATAAGCATTTAAAATCAAATAATTTGAATAAATAAATGACATTTCACATATTAAATTTTCTGTTTTAAACAAGAAAAGGATCACGTAAAAATCAGGATATAAATAAAGTCAAAGAACTCATTTATTAAGAGGTATAAAATAAAACAAATCAGTAAAGTTATAATAGACCAAAACCAATCATATTTGATGTTATTAATAGTTTTATTCCATTTTTAAATAGACTCAAAGTTTAGGTAATAAAAAAGGCTACCCAAAGGCAGCCTCTTAGTAATTTGGTCAAAGGATCGGTATCAAGCTAATTCACCAGCACCTTGAATAGAACGCTCACTATTTTCGACAAGGAACACGGTAGCTGTCTGTTTTAAGGTTTCCCACTCAGCATCCTCCACAAATATACCCTCTGCCCATGATGCCTTTTGTGCACGGCTTAGCTCTTCACCTTCGATATGAATAGTGTAGCCTTGCGAACTCGCATCAAGGTTAAAATCGTTGGTGGAGAGTTCTATGATCATGTCGTGATAATCCGTATCGTGCCCTTCTACCACATCAGAAAAGAAGACTTCTGGTGCAATGTGACCTCGATTTAACACATATAACGTGCGTTTCGGACTGGTACCATTCACCCATTGCGCACGACAGGCTATCCCCTTGGCAGACAATCGAGCTAACTCACTAAATGCTAACCAACGGTTATGGCATTGTTTTAGCGTAACGGTGACAGACTTACTCTTCACCATCTTTTCTAACGCAAAGTCCAGCACCGCTGGTAAATGACATGCAACACTACCATTGTGCAAATCCACTTCAATGGACGAGTCTGTGTTGCCTGCGATGGTGACTGCGCAGTCCGAATCAAGATTAAGGAACAGACTGGCGTTGTTGAAGTGACGTACACCATGTAAACCAACCATTTGAAGGTCCGCAACCATGTTAGCAATCACATCCGCTTCACCACAGTGACGACGCATCCCAAGAAAGGCTTTGTTTACCGCAGCCACTAGCTCATTGTGAGAAACGATCATTATGCAAAACCCCCATCAATTTTTTGATTGTCGCTTCGCGCGATGTCTTCACGCTCAGGCATAGTTGGGAAAATCCAACTATCGGTATACTCAGGATTGTTGATTTCATCCAAAAGTGGGGCTCCTTGGAAGAAGGTCACGCGCACCCAGCGATCAGACCTCGGGTCGAACTTGGTAGCGCCAAACATCGCTAGCTTACAGCGCAGCAAGTGCATTGGCAGGGCATCCTTACGAAGTACGTTCATTTGGATATCACCCATCTCTCTATTACCAAGCGTCCACACACGACGAGTGATTGCACGATACTGCGGGTGTTGCAACAAGAACTCTGCTAACGATGTGTCCGGCTGACACGTTTGTAGAGCATGGGAAAGGCGGTTTACTTGTCGCCCGATATCCAGCGGCAGCTCACGTTCTTCGCCAATCTCCTCTCCACGAACACCTAACCTCGGCTCCTCTTTATCTTGGGAGCGATACCAGAACCAATAGTTGTTCTCTGGTAACGAATAGTCCGCATCAATCGACCAACGGTATTTGTTCTCTAGTATTTGCAAAACATCTTGAACGCTTTTTCCACCTGAAATAGACAAAGATTCATCGGTGTTCATTTGGTTTTCAAATTCATCAACCAAAGACGGGTAAAGCTCGATCAAACATGAAGTTAGGATTTCTTGGGCTTCCAAACTCATTGTTGTGGTTTGTTTGAGCAAGCTTGCCCAGTTCACGTGTTTCGCCATCAAGGCATTCAAGTTAATTTGCAGCGCCTGAAGGTCTTCTATCGCGTTATGGTTCAGTTGGTCTTGATGTTCATTAATGGTGATCACCTGCTCTAAATGACGCTGCGCTTTTGCCAACAACGCTGTCAGTGGCGCTTCTTGCTGGATCTCACAAGGCATCGACAATACTTGAGCAATAGCACGCTCACGTGACGTCATCCATTGATCAACAATGCAAGGGTGGTTGATAAGATAAGGCGCCATACCTAATCCTGTTGCATTCCCCACACCAAGGTAACGTTGTAGCCCTTTGTGTAAAGCAATGGCTTTGTCTCCACCTTGTTGCTGAGCTAGATAGTGCACCCAATCAAGGCTGAACTCTCTAAGCATGTACACCGCACACATTTGCGCACTGAAGGATTGATTGAAATCAGGATTGTTCTCTAACAGCTTAAAATCGGCTATACCAAACTTGCCGTTTCCGTATACGGCTGTCGTTCTCAGTATGTAGCCAACCTCTGCAAGTTCAGTAGGATCTGGTTGCTCACCTTTTGCCAATGCAGCAACGAGATGTTCAAACACGCGGACACTTTTGTTCGCACGAGCAAGAACAAGTACGTTGTTAGGGTTACGCCCTGCTTCTTGCAACGGCACATTGGCTCTTAGCTGTTCTAAGAGCTCGACATGGACATCCCCTTTCACGAGTGCAAAGGTGACGTCCCATTTCTCGGCGATAACGCGATCATTGCGTTCTTCATCGGCAATCTCATCGCAAAATACAACCAAGTGATATACATGCTCTGGCGTCTCAAGCTTATAAATTACATGACCAAAACCACGTGGGCACAATTGCCATTCATGTTTACTGACTTGCCATTCTTGGCTTGCCATCTTTCGAATCAAACTTCTCACAAAGCTGATTCGGTTTTGGTGCATAGCCCCTAGCCTATCTGGCGCCATCACAGTAGCAGCGTCGCGAAGCGTTGTTTCAGTGTAAGTAGAACGATGTGCATCCATTTTGCTCACCACCTATTTTTTATTGTAAGAATATAGACTTGTGCGGGTGTAGGAGGGTTATAACCCGCACAAGCTCCACGTTATTGTTTTTTAAAGCATTGTTTTTAAAGTACGGTTTCTAAATCATTGGTTATCGCTTTCGAGCGACTTATAACCCCTGTTCTTTTGCCATCTTGATGGCGATCTGCGGTGCATTCCATAGTGACGGCAGCAAGATTAACGAGACTGGCACTGCCGTGATCACAATGAAGGATTGCAAAGCAGAAATACCGCCCGAGCCAAGCGAAATCAGAATCAGCGCGACGACACCCATCGCCACACCCCAGAACGTACGAATGATGGCATTTGGCTCTGTTTCACCACTGACCACGACACTGATGGTGTAAGTCATCGAGTCCCCTGTGGTCACAATGAAAATGGTCGTTAACACTAGGAACAAAATAGAAACTAACATCGGCATTGGCAGTTGTTGCGTTACGGCCAGAAGCGCTCCCGGCAAGTTAAAGCCTTCAAACGCCGAACTCACGCTACCAGGGTTCGCGATTTCAAACGCCAGACCTGAACCACCCACAATCGTGAACCAGAAACAGGTCGTCAATGGTGCAACAATACTGATGGTTGTAATGATTTGGCGAATGCTACGGCCACGTGAAATACGAGCAATAAAGATGGCCATCATTGGCCCATAGCCTAGGAACCAACCCCAGAAGAATACGGTCCACCAGCTCAACCAACCTTCATCACCGCGGTAAGTCGCCATCGGGATGAAGTTATCCAACATGGTGCCCACGCCTTGAATGTAACCATTGAAAATAAAGTCTGTTGGACCGAATAGCAGGATGTAAGCCATTAGAGCAATCGCCAAGATGACGTTGTAACGACTCAACATTTGCATGCCACGGTTCAGGCCACTTAGCGCAGAGACAGTGTAAAGTACGATGGCAAAGAGAATAATGATCAGCTGTGTCGTGAACCCATCAGGAATATCAAACAAAGCGTTTAACGCGTAGCTAACCTGTAGACCCAAAAAGCCGATTGGACCAATAGTGCCTGCCGCTACCGCGATGATGCAGCACGCATCAATCAAGGCGCCGATTTGGCCCTTCAGTGCACGCTCACCTAATACTGGGTAGAGCAGAATTCGTGGTTTGAGTGGCAAACCTTTGTCGTAATGTAGATGCATTACCACGATAGACGTTAAGCTACCAACGATGGCCCAAGCAAGGAAACCCCAGTGCATGAAAGACTGCGATAGTGCATTCACTGCGCCCTGCTGTGGGTTATCTTGCGCACCATACAAAGGTGGCGGGCTGACATAATGTGCGATTGGTTCTGCTGCCGCCCAGAACACGCCACCACCAGCGAGTAAGGTACAGAAGATGATCGCCATCCAGCGAAAACCGTCCATTTCAGGCTTGGTTGTGCCACCTAAAATCACCTTACCTGTTCGCCCTGCAGCCAAGCCAAGACCAATAAGAAAAGTGAGAAGAAGCAGTAGTTGCCAATATGGGCCGAAGACTTTCACCGACCATGCAAATCCTGTGTTTACCAATGTAGATAACAGTTCGCCATCATAAAGCGCAATGGCCACGAAAAGTGCGATAAAGCCGCCACTGTACCAAAGTGCTGGGTTACTGAGCCCCAGCTTATCCGGTGAGTTTTCTGTTGCTGAAATGTCGTTGTGTTTTGCTTGTGGCTTCTTTGATGACACGCTCATCGTAGAAGCTTTCATGCTATTGGTTAGATCAGACATGCTCTGACTCCAGAGGTTTGTTGCAGCTGCCTTAACGGCTACAAAAAGTGACTTTAACGCCCGCCTTATTATTGTATTGGTGGCGGGCTATTCCTTGTTCGGGTTACAACTTATAACTTGGCCTCCAGCCCTTCTTTCAAAAAGTTAAACCAGTTCTCACCCAGTATTTTTCCTGCCTCAGATTCGCTGAACCCGTGACGCATTAAGCCGTTGTAAATATTTTCCATACCCTTGCTACCGCTAAACCAAGGCAGTGCATCGGGCCAACCAGAATTACTCGCCGAACCTTCACCATAATCCATCGCTTTCGACCAACGGCCATTACGCATCCATTCAAGGACTTGCTGTGGCTGGTTCAAGCAAAGATCACTGCCAATACCCAGATGATCCACACCAAACAAATCAGCCGTCTTGGCGACCATTTGGCAAAAATCATCAAGCGTGCATTGGCTGCCATTTGGCAGGTGGAACGGGTACAAACTAAAGCCAATCAAACCACCGCGTTCCGTCAGTGCTTTGATAACGTTGTTAGATTTATTACGCAGAGCTTCATGGGCAAACGTTGGGTTTGCGTGGCTAATACAAATAGGGCGGGAAGAAAGATCAATCGCTTCCAATGTCGAGCGCTCTGCACTGTGTGACATGTCGATGATCATCCCGACACGGTTCATCTCTTCGATGGCCTGTTTACCAAAGCGCGTGACACCAGAGTCGTTCTGCTCATAGCATCCTGTCGCTAACAAGCTTTGGTTGTTGTACGTCAGCTGCATGATCAACAAACCTTGGCGACGCATGACTTCAATCAGGCCAATTTCATCATCAATTGGAGAACAGTTTTGCGCACCAAAGAAGACCCCTACTTTTCCTTCTGTCTTCGCTTTCTCGACATCGGCCATGGAATGAATTGGCATGATGAGATCTGCGTTTTGCTCGAAGCGAAGATTCCATTCAGCAAAGCGAGTTAACGTTTCTCGTGCATTTTCGTGATAAACGATCGTTGCATGCACAGCGGTGATGCCGCTGGCTTTTAGTGTCTGAAAGTACTCTCTATCCCAATTGCAGTACTGCAATCCATCAATCACAATCCGTTGTTGGTACATAACCACTCCTTAAACGTTAATGAGCCTTTAAGGTTGGGCAGCGGAATCCTCGGCTGCCCTATTTCACTTAGTAAGGACGTTGATAAGCGGTTTTCACCACGGTGTAGAACTCTTTCGCATACTGACCTTGCTCGCGTGGACCAAAGCTCGACTCTTTACGACCGCCAAACGGTACGTGGTAATCCGTTCCTGCGGTTGGTAGGTTGACCATCACACAACCTGTTTGTACCTGCTGTTTGAAGATGGCGCTGTTACGAAGGCTTTGTGTGATGATGCCGCCCGTCAAACCAAAGCGAGTATCGTTCGCCACGGCAATGGCTTCATCCAAATCAGAAACTCGAATCACACTTGCCATCGGTGCGAACACTTCTTCTTGGTTCACTTCCCAGCTGTTTTGCGTGTTAAGGAACAGAGTTGGCGACATGTAGAAGCCTTCATGTTTCAGGTTTAATCGCTCGCCACCGAATGCCAACTCTGCACCACTTTGACGTGCCTTCTCGATCCAATCGAAGTTCGCTTCCAACTGGTTGCCATCCACCACTGGTCCCATGAAGATGCCTTCTTCTAATGCGTGGCCAACTTTAAGCTCGCTCATTCGTTTGATCAGTGCTTCAACGTACGCATCGTGAATACCATCCATCACCACTAAACGAGATGAAGCCGTACACTTCTGACCTGCGCCAGAGAAAGAACCTGCAATCGTCGCTTCAACAGCAATTTGAATATCAGCATCATCAGCAACCACGAGTGCGTTCTTACTGCCCATTTCTAACTGACAGCGAACGAAGTTTGGCGCTGTCGCTGCTGCGACTTTACGACCCGTATCAACAGATCCAGTAAAGCTCACACCGTTTACGTCTTTCGAATTAATTAGGGTGTTGCCCACTTGTGAGCCACTGCCCAACACTAGGTTAAATGTACCTGCTGGTAAGCCTTGTCGATGGATAATCTCAGTCAGTGCAACGGCACTTGCAGGTGTTAAATTCGCTGGCTTCCAAACCACACTGTTACCAAACGCAAGGGCTGGCGCGATTTTCCAAGCGGCAGTCGCAGTTGGGAAATTCCAAGGAGAAATGATGGCGATAACGCCAACAGCTTCACGAGTAACCTCAACGGAAACCCCTGGACGGACAGAAGCAGCGTTATCGCCAATTTGACGCAGCACTTCAGCCGCAAAGTATTGGAAGAATTGTCCAGCGCGGTAGATTTCACCTCGACCTTCTGCAAATGGTTTGCCTTCTTCGCGTGAAAGCAATGTACCAAGCTCGTCACAACGAGCAATCAGCTCATCACCAATCGCTTGTAATACTGCTTGTTTACGCTCAATCGGTGTTTTTTCCCATTCTGGCTGCGCAATTTTCGCGGCCTGAATCGCTTGTTCGACTTGCGCTTCGCTCGCCTGAGCAAAGTCGCCTAAATTTTCACTGATGTCTGAAGGGTTGATGTTTGCAATCGTATTGATGCCAGACTGCCATTCACCGGCAATGTAGAGGGATTTTTCTGCTTGAACATTATTGATAAAAGTCATTGCTCTGTCCTTGTTCTTCCTGACGTCTAGTGGTCTTCCACCAGCTCATTCATCTCACTTAATAAGCCAAACTGGCTGTGTGTGTTTGTTCTTTACTCTGGCTGGTTCGCTGAGGCGTAAACCACAAACTCGACCAGCATTTCTTCACGGGCAAGACCTGCAACAACCATGGCTGCGCGGTTTGGATAAGGCGCTTCAAAGTATTCCGCATACACTTGATTTACCGTTTTTAGATACTCGCGATCCGTCACGTAGATCAGCACTTGTAGAACTGAATCAAGCGACTCGCCCGCGCACTCAAGGGTGTGAATGAGATTATTAAAGGTTTGGCGTGTTTGCGCTTCGATGCCACCTTCCACGACCGCGCCCGTATCATCGATTGGGATTTGCGCCGTGTATAACGTGCCATTGTTGACGATGGCCCACTCTAGTGGTGCTTTAGAAGCAAATAGTGCCGTTTTGACTGGGTATTTTTTCGTAGAAGTATTCACGTGCCTTTCAACCTTTGTAACAACCTTGTTTCAAGATAGTTAAATACTGCACATTGACAGGCGATAAATCGAACGGTAAATTTTTTACATTTGATAAGAAAAATCTATCACCTTATAAAGGTTCCAATAAATAAAGGGGTTGCAGGGGTTTCGCGATGAGTATCAAACTTCAACAATTAAAGCATTTTGTGATGGTGGTCGAGGAAGGCGGTTTTAGAGCAGCTTCACATAGAGCAAACCGCTCTCAAGCTGCGCTGTCAACTTCGATCAAAGAACTGGAAAAAAACCTCGGTCAAACGCTGTTTGAAACGGGCAATAAATCTAAACTCACGCCCTTTGGTGAAATCTGCTTACCCAAGATCATCCAGTTTCTTAATATCTATCACGCACTGAACAACGACTTAAAAGCAGCCGCTGCTGGACAGCAAGGTCGAGTGCGAATTGCCAGTGTCCCTTCTGTTGCTGCTAAGCTCATTCCAAGTGTTTTGGGCGCATTTTGTGAACAATACCCTAACGTCGAGGTCAGCCTAATTGATGATAACGCAGCAGGGGTCGAAGCCCGTCTTTTATCAGGCGAGGTCGATTTAGCGTTAGGAAACCCATCACATTTAGATGAAGGCGGTATTGAATTTACTCCATTGATCTCCGATCCAATTGGCGTGGTGTGTTTGAAGGACAACCCTATTGCCCAACACCCCGAGGGTATTGAATGGCAGACCTTATTAGAACAGCCCTTTATTCGAAACGGCACGTGTACCCTACTCGATCCCACTCCTGCACGCGCGCTCAGTGAACAGGCTTTATATTCCGTTGAGAACATCACATCTTTGTTCTCCGTTCTGGAGCTCGGTATTGGTGTCACTACCTTGCCGAAATTAGCGTTCCCCACTAATGAAACCCGCTTAGTTTGGATTCCGCTGATCGACCCACCTTTGGAAAGACAGGTTGGCATCTTTACTCTGACGGACAGAACCATCTCACCCCAGGCAAAAGCGTTTCATGATTTGTGTATTCACTACTTGAACTACCAAGAAGAAGTCGAAACTGCATAGGCATAACTCACAACTAAAAAAGCCTCTGACACGTTAAGCATCAGGGGCTTTTTGAAATTTCATGAGCCAGAACGCACTACTTTCTGCGCTTGTAAACCACGCAGAAGTTACCACGCTTGGTGCGACACTTAGAGCAACGTTCGCAGTCCACTTCGGCGCGGTTACCGTCTTTCCAGCGCTTGATCAATTGTGGCTCTGCCAATAACGGACGAGAAAGCGCGAAGAATTGAATCTTGGTGTTTTCAGCCAAGTCTTCAATCGCACAGAAGTCGTTTAAGCCACCTACGGTAATCACAGGTACGTTCACATCTTGGCTGATCACTTGGCCGTACTCGTGGAAGTAACCTTCTTCTTGTAGCGTGTAACCATCGAACGATTCACCTACCATGGTGCTTGCGTTGCCGTGAATGTTACCCGATACAATGATCGCATCCACGCCCACTTCTTCTAGCTTCTTACACACAATGCGCGTTTCATCGAACGTCAAACCGCCATCGAAGAATTCCGTTGCTGTCAGCTTAACCAGAATCGGGAAATCATCACCAACTAGCTTGCGTGTTTCGGCATAGATCTCCATAAGGAAACGCATGCGGTTCTCTAGGTTGCCGCCGTACTGGTCTTCGCGACGGTTGTAATATGGGCTCAAGAACTGGTTGATCAAGTACGTGTGCGCCGCGTGGATTTCTACACCATCAAAGCCAGAATCTTGTGCACGCTTGCTCGCTAGCGCAAATGCTTTAACGATGTAGTCAATCTCGTCTTGAGTCATCGCTTTGCCTTCCGTTTTGGTGCCGCGCTCTGGCACTTCACTTGGAGCAAAAATCACACGTTCACCCACGTCAAATGTCGTTTTTGTACCGCCGTAAGCGATCTGCATGACGATCTTAGCGTCATGCTCATGGACAAGGTCAGTCAGCTTTTTGTATTCATCGATGAAAGAGTCGTTGTAGATCCCCATCATGCCTGCGTTCGGCTTTTCTTCTTCTACGATGTTTGCGTAGCCAGTAACGATCAGGCCCACTTCACCTTTGGCAAGTTCTTCATAAATGTCGTACAGCTTCTCGGTCATGTGACCGTCTTCTGTTGCCATATTTTCCCACGTTGCACTACGTACAAAGCGGTTCTTTAGTGTCATGTTGCCAATGCGGGCTTCTGAAAACAAAATGCTCAAGTCCAGTCCTCTTAAAATCTGTCTTTTTAGATACATCACTACCAAGCAGGAACGAAAAAGGAACAGCGATACACAAAGCATGGCTGTTCCTTCTCTGAATTTCTGTTCAGTGCAATGAGCGACACGAACCTTACCGCCGAAACTGCGGCAAAACTTTAATCTGGATTAAGGTTTGGTGAGATAGATCACCGATTCCGCATTCATTGGTTTTGTTCTCATCACCACTACTGATGGCATCAATCGTTAACTCAGACTTACTTTCCTTTAATGAATAAACGGCAGTGGAATCAACTCCAGCCCAAGTACGCCGCTGATGCCCATGACAACCAATAACGACATCTTAAACACCGATTTGGACCATTGAATGTAGTTGTTGTAATCCACTTTTTGGAACGTCACACGTGTCCACATAAAACACACCGCCGCCGAAACGGCTAAGTACTCGTAACCGGCTTCACCTAGCATAAACAGCCCGATAGCAACCACACTAAAAGCAACTACGTACGCTTTCATATGCTGATGCGCTTTGGCAATCCCCTCTTTAACAGGAAGCACTGGAATACCTGCATCACGGTAATCTTGCATGCGGAACATAGCAATCGCGTAAGAGTGCGGCATTTGCCACAGACAAAACATGACGAACAGCAAGATGGCTTCCAAGCTAATGTAGTTGGTCACGGCTAGGTAACCCACCAAAGGAGGAACTGCGCCGGAAATACTGCCAACTAAGGTGCCGTAGACCGAATTTCGCTTGTACCACATGGTGTAAAAGAAGACATAAAACACGTAACCCAAGAGTACAACCACGGCCGAAAGCGGATTCACCACTTGGAATAGCAGCGCCGTGCCGTTAAGCAACAATACTAAAGCATAAACAAAAGCCGCATCGGTATTGATGTTACCCATCACTAATTCGCGGTTTTGCGTGCGCTTCATCTTTTGATCGATATCGCGGTCAAAGATGTTATTCACCACGCATCCTGATGCAATTACAAGCCCCACGCCAACTAACGTTGTCAATAACAACAGAAAGCTCGCTGGTTCTGATTTTGCGGCGAGGAAGAACCCCGCCGCAACAGAAATCAGGTTGCCGAAAATGATGCCCGGTTTGGTAATAGACAAATATCTTTTCAGCATACCCTAGCCTACAACTTCATGTTGACGTTCATGTTGTAGATGATCCAAATCGAACCTGCGATAAGAATCAACACAACAATTGCGGTAAACATCAGTGAAACGAAGTTCCATTGGCCTTCTGGTGTTTTCACTTCCATATGCAGGAAGTACTTAAAGTGCACGAAGATCTGCACAATCGCACAACCAAACAACACTGCATAAGTCGCAGTATCTGGCAGCACTTGCGCCCACACACAGTAGAAAGGAATCACCGTCAGGATCAGCGACGCGATGAAGCCTTTTACGTAATCAGAAGCACCGGTATCTAGATGGTTTTCCATTACATAACCCCCAGTAAGTAAACGATGGTGAATACGCAAATCCAAACGATGTCTAGGAAGTGCCAGAACAAGCTTAGACACTGGAATCGCATCGACATGTTGTCGTTTAGGCCCTTAGTTGATAGCTGGTGGTAACCCACCGCCAGCCAGATCAAACCAAAGGTCACGTGCAAACCGTGTGTGCCCACCAAAGTAAAGAACGCAGACAGGAACGCACTTTCTTGCGGTCCGTAACCTTCTTCAATTAGGTGATGGAACTCATACACTTCCATACAGATGAAGCCAAGACCAAGCAAGAAGGTTACTTTTAACCAACGTTTTAGGCCTGCGACATCTTTGCGCTTCATCGCAATCATGCCGAAACCAAACGTGATACTACTAAACAGTAGCAACATGGTTTCTACAAATACGAACGGCAGTTCAAAGATATCTTTACCTGTTGGGCCCGCGATAGAGCCACTTTCAAGTACTGCGTAGGTTGCAAACAAGGTCGCAAACAATACACAGTCACTCATTAGGTAAACCCAGAAACCAAACAACTTGTTGCCGGCCGAGTCATGGTGATGATCGTGGTCGTGAGCGGCTACATTAGCTTGCATACGTCACCTCCAGATCGTCTTTTTTCTCGTTGTCTTTCACTTCGTTTTTCTTCGCTTCTTCAAGTTGAGCTCGACGCTCCGCTTCAATCGCTTTGATTTCTTCAACTTCAACGTAGTAATCCACATCGTCGTTGTAGCTGTGTTGAATACAAGTCACGATGATGCCAACAAAGCTTGCTGCTGCTAGCCACCAGATGTACCAAATCATCGCGAAGCCAAACACCAATGCCCATGCAGATACGTAGATACCTGTTGGTGTGTTCTTCGGCATATGGATACGCTCGTATTCCACTTCTTTGGTTGGATCGAATTCGCCACTCTGTTTTTGGTACCAGAACCCATCTAGAACGTCGCCTTTTGGTAGGTGCGCGAAGTTGTAGAACGGCGGTGGTGAAGACGTCGCCCACTCGAAAGTACGACCGCCCCACGGGTCACCCGTTAGGTCACGGTTTTGCTCACGGTCACGAACACTCACGTAGATTTGAATGAACTGACAAGCCACGCCAAGCGCAATCACTGCCGTACCCGCTGCGGCCACTGCCAACAGTGGGAAGTACTCTGGGTTCAGATCTTGGCTTAGACGACGCGTCATACCCATAAAGCCCAGCGCGTACAGTGGTAGGAACGCCATTAGGAAACCGACAATCCAGCAAATGAATGCACGTTTGCCCCATGTTTCGTTCATGGTGAAGCCAGTTGCTTTCGGGAACCAGTATGTGATTGCAGCGAAACAACCGAATACCACACCACCGATGATTACGTTATGGAAGTGCGCAATCAGGAACACTGAGTTGTGCAGAACAAAGTCCGCGCCTGGCACTGCCATTAGTACGCCCGTCATACCACCTACAGAGAAGGTAATTAGGAAGCCAACCGTCCACATCATCGGAGTGGTAAAGCGGATTCGACCTTTGTACATGGTGAATAGCCAGTTGAAGATCTTCACCCCGGTAGGGATAGAGATAATCATGGTGGCGATGCCGAAGAACGCATTCACATTCGCACCTGAGCCCATGGTGAAGAAGTGATGCAGCCAAACGACGAACGCCAAAATCGTAATAACGATGGTCGCCCATACTAGAGAGGTATAACCAAACAGTTTCTTACGTGAGAACGTTGCGGTTACTTCAGAGAACACACCAAAGATAGGCAAGATCAAGATGTATACTTCTGGGTGACCCCATGCCCAAATCAAGTTCACGTACATCATTACGTTGCCACCAAGATCATTGGTGAAGAAGTGTGTACCGATGTAGCGATCCAATGTCAGTAGCGCGATGGTTACCGTAAGGATTGGGAATGAAATAATGATTAGGATGTTGGCACACAGGGATGCCCACGTGAACACTGGCATCTTCATCATTGGCATAGACGGTGTACGCATGCGCAAGATGGTTGCGAAGAAGTTCACGCCCGTCAGCGTGGTACCCACACCAGATATTTGCAGTGCCCATATCCAATAGTCTACCCCGACTCCTGGGCTTGCTTCGATACCAGACAGTGGCGGATACGCCAACCAACCAGTACGACCAAACTCACCTAAGCCAAGTGACATGTTGGTTAGGATCACACCCACAACAAACAACCAGAAACTCAGGTTGTTTAAGTAAGGGAATGCCACGTCACGCGCACCAATTTGCAGCGGTACGATGATGTTCATCAAACCAATCACCAATGGCATCGCCACGAAGAAAATCATGATTACGCCGTGGGCAGTAAAGATTTGATCGTAGTGATGTGGTGGTAGATAACCGGTCTCACCTGCCGCAGAAAGCAGCTGTTGACTACGCATCATGACCGCATCAGCAAAGCCACGAATCAACATCACCATTGCCACAGCGATGTACATAAAGCCTAATTTTTTGTGGTCTACTGAAGTAAACCATTCATTCCATAAGTATTGCCACTTACCCGCTTTGGTTATCGCCGCAACGACAGCCAAACCAACGATCGCGATCACCGCTAGAGTGACGACGATAATCGGCTCGTGATAAGGGATTGATTCAAGTGTTAATCTTCCAAACATTGCGATTATCCTAGATTTTCCGGCAAACAGTTCATTGAACCCGGATGCTGGGTCACGACGTCGGTGAACAAAAATGGTGGAACGCTAGAGAACAGCTTCACAGGCTCTGCCACTGTTGGTGATGCAAGCGAGCGGAATTGCTCCCAGTCTTCAATACGATCTGGGCTAGCTTTCACTTGTTGCACCCAGTTTAGGAATGCCGTGCGATCTTCCATTGCCGATGCTGTGAACTTCATTTGTGAGAAGCCTTCACCGCTGTAGTTAGAAGCAAAACCTTTGTAATCACCAGTGTGATTCGCAATCAGGTTCAGCTTGGTCACCATGCCAGGCATTGCGTAAATCTGTGTTCCCAAACGTGGGATGAAGAACGCGTTCATGATGTTGTCCGACGTCAGTTTGAACTGAACAGGAACATCTTTAGGGAATGCCACGTAGTTAACTGTCGCAATGTTCTCTTCTGGATAAATGAATAGCCATTTCCAGTCGAGCGACACCACTTCGATGGTGATCGGTTTAACATCACTTTCGATTGGCTTAGATGGCTCTAACTCATGAGTAGAGCGCCAAGTGATGGCGGCTAGAATCGCGATGATGATGATTGGAATAGTCCATACCACCACTTCGATCTTGGTCGAATGCGACCAATCCGGCGCGTACTCCTCGCCTGTATTTGACTCACGGTAGCGGTAAGCAAAGTAGATTGTCATAAGAATCACAGGGATCACGACAATCAGCATCAGTAGAAGGGCTGTGATGATCAGCTCTTTCTCCTGAACGCCAATACTACCTTTCGGGTCAAGTAGAGCAGAGTTACACCCTGCGAGCATAAGGATGGTCGCCACCAAACTTATCCTCGATAAGATGCGTGTATATCTTGAAGCTTCCATTAACTTTCTCGATGGTTAGCCAATAACAGAGCAAGCCCTGTAATTGGTTGTCTTGGTCATTAGAATATTTTTGTGTTGAGCTTGTGCAGCAATGGACTTCTTAGTAGGAACATCAAGTTGCTTGATGGTTAAAACCACACTCACAACGTGAGTTTATTGTTACACTTTGAAATACATTGTTACATTCGACCGCATTATGGGGAGAGAAAGGAGAAACCTCACCAGACACAAATGGAAACTAACATTCCATTTACGAAACAAAGCATTAAGCAATGACGACAAAAAAGACACACAATATTTACGTGCTTCAGGATTAAAGCCTTTTACTGAAAGGATCAATAAAGGGGAAAAGGTGACATGTTTAGTCACGCATTAGAAAATGCGTCGAGCGCTACATTAGAAAGTGCGAATTAAACAAAGCGTGACAAGCATCATAGTTATGAATTCACATACTATTTACATGGCATTTGACAAGCTAGTTAGATTACGAGTCAAATATTGACGTGTTGAATGATAAAAACGTCGATAACTTGAGAGCTGACCCATCAGAAAACAAGAAAGAGCCGTAATCGGCTCTTTGTTTACATTCTTATCCCGCCATCCACTTCGAGCACTCGCCCTGTGAAATAGTCGTTTTCGAGAATGTATTTTACGGCATGAGCAATCTCACTTGTCTCCCCCATCCTTCCGACAGGTATCATCTTTTGCAGTCGGTCTATGGCTTCTGGCTTCATTTGATCCGCCATAGCGGTTTTGATAACACCGGGGGCAATGGCCGCAGCACGGATACCGTATCTGGAAAGCTCTCTTGCCCATGTTGTTGCCATGGTCGCAACGGCAGCCTTCGATGCAGAGTAATTGGTTTGTCCAATATTGCCTGCTCTCGCCACACTGGAGATGTTAATGATGGCCCCTTTCGAGCCACTCTCGATCATTTTGACCGCCGCTTCTCGGCCGCACAAGAAAGTGCCGGTCACATTGACGTTCATTACTAGGTTGAACTGCTCAAGCGACATCTTGGTGATCTCGCCACCTTTAGCTTTGACCAACAACCCGTCTCGTAATATACCTGCGTTGTTGACTAAACCATTAAGCTGCCCAAAGTCTTGGATAATCTCGTCAAAGGTTTCTTCCACTTCAGATTCATTGGTAACATCGAGTCGATAAATCAGCGCCTTGGCACTGAGCATTCGGCATTGCTCTTGAGTGTTCAGAAGCCCAGTTTCGTTCACATCAAGCAGGGCTAAATCTGCGCCTGCTTGAGCAAGGCTGACCGCCATCATCTGCCCTAACCCTTGTCCCGCCCCTGTGATTGCAATGACACTGTTTTTTAAATCCATATCTGTACTCCATTACTGGATGACTTCCATGTTCAAAAGCTTGTCTAGAAAAAACTGTTTGCCTAGAACCTATTTACTTCCAAACTATCTGTTTAGAAACTAACTACTTAGAAACTATCGAGCTCGTCCAGATAAAGTGAATGGCAGTCGTAGCCTCGCCAAAACCGTCATTCCCTACAGCGAGGAACGAGCGTGATAGGGAACCTCTCTTTTAGCCCTTCTGGTTCTTATAGAATTCAAACAAGCTTGAGAAATCGAGTTCCGCATGACCGCTGGCATTATGGAATGCATAGAGGTTACGAGCCAAAGAGCCCATCGGTACAGAAGAGTTAGTTTGTAGCGCCGCATCCAAACCTAAGCCAAGATCTTTCAACATCAGCTTACTCATAAAACCAGGGTTGTATTGATTGCTCGCTGGTGCAGAGTCCATCACTCCGGGACATGGGTTATAAAGCTCTAACGCCCAGTTTCGACCTGAGCTTTGTAGCATGATGTTGGATAAGACTTTCGGATCAAGTCCGTGGTCAATACCAAGATTGAGCGCTTCGCAAGTTCCCGACATCAAAATGCCCAGCATCAGGTTGTTACAGATCTTCGCCATCTGACCATCGCCTGCTTTCCCTGCGTGGAATACGTTTTTACCCATGTATCGCAAGATCGCATTGGCTTTGGAGAATGCTTCGTCCGAACCGCCAACAATAAAGGTCAGCGTTGCCGCTTTTGCGCCTGCCACGCCGCCTGAGACAGGAGAATCAACAAACAACAATCGTTTGTTCTGTGCTTCGTTCGCCACCAAGCGAGCAGAATCTGGATCAATGGTCGAGCAATCAATTAGTAAGGTATTGTCCTGTACAATGTTGAGCAGACCGACACCACCATGTAAATCCCCCAAATACACCGCGCGCACGTGTGCACCTGCAGGTAGCATGGTGATGACTGTTCCTGCGCCATCCACGGCTTCTTCTAAGGTACTAGCAACCACCGCGCCAAACGGTTCGAGTTGCTTCGCGGCGTTCACATCCACATCAAACACTTGCACGTGAAACCCTGACGCCAATAGGTTTTGTGCCATCGGGCTGCCCATGTTGCCCAAGCCAATAAATGCAATGGTACTCATGTTGTTTCTCCTTATTTTCCTAGCTGTGCAAGTGGATGTTCCTCTTCTGACCAAAGAGAAGTGAACAAGGTATCGATGACGCTCTCATCGACTTCACTGACGCTGTTAAACATCCATTTTGGATTGCCGTCTTTATCAACTAATCGAGAGCGCACGCCCTCTTCAAATTCCCCGAGTAATGCGCTGCGAACTGACAAGGTTAGCTCTAGACGGAAGCAATCCGCCAATGACAAACGGTGGTACTCTTTGACTTGTCTAAAGCAGATATGCGCAGTTATTGGGCTGCCCGAAGCAAATGACTTTTGCGCGATCTCAAGCCATTGAGTGCCGCCTTCTATTGCTTGAATGCGTTGGGCAATCTGATTTAAATCTGAACCTTTGCACGCTTCTTTAATTTGGTCGAGATAAGGGCAGATTTGCGTGGTTGGTTTGCTGTCAATAACTTCGTCTTCCATTAATTGAAGTAACGCACTGACGAGCGATTTGGCATCGGCAGAACCCCAAGCTACTTGCTTCAATTCTTCAAGCAATGCCGGATATTGCTCTTCCAACAGCAACCATTCTGCCAAACCAACAGTGACAGCGTCACTTGAATTCACCATTGCGCCAGTCAGTCCTAAGAACAAACCTACTTCTGGGTCGATTTGGCTTAAGAACCAAGTGCCACCCACGTCTGGATAAAGCCCGATATTGATCTCTGGCATCGCAAGACGGGATTTAGGGGTAACAACCCTGTGGCTAGTGCCCATAAACAAGCCCATACCTCCGCCCATCACAATGCCCTCACCCCAGCCAATGATTGGCTTTTGGTAGGTATGAATCAGGTAGTCACACTCGTATTCGAGCGAGAAGTAGTTAGAGCAGAATTCGGCAGTCTCTTCTTTGCTTTTCTCGTGCATGACATGGTACATGGTTCGTACATCGCCCCCTGCACAAAACGCTTTTTCGCCCGCCCCATTGAGGATGACACAAACCAAATCAGGGTCATCTTGCCATTCGATAAGTTGGTCGTTGAGCTCTGCCAACATGTCGTAAGTCAACGCATTCAAAGAAGCTGTGTTGTCTAACGTCGCGATACCAATTCGGTGCACGCCGTCTAAGCAATCTATTTCGCTAATGGTTACTTTCCCTGTCATGCGACCTCCTATTGATTCTTCCAGTTGGGTTTACGTTTTTCCAAGAAGGCACGAACCCCCTCGGTTTGATCTTCGGTATCGAATAAGTTTAGAAACAGTTCTCGCTCTTTAATCAGACCATGGTTGAGTGGCGCTGAACGCATGTTTTGGATAAGCGTTTTACATGCGGTTACCGAAGACGGCGATTGATTAGCAACTGACTCTGCAAGCTCAATGGCTTTATTAAGCGCTCCGCCTTTTGCCACCACTTCTTCCACTAGCCCGAGTTCTCGTGCTTGCGCGGCACCGACTTGCTCACCACACAATATGATGCGTTTCGCCCAACCTTCACCGACCAATGCGGTTAGGTTTTGCGTACCACCAGCACAAGGCAGTAAGCCCACTTTCGCCTCTGGTAGTGCCAGTACGGCTTGCTCTTCTACCACACGAATATCACACGCCAACGCGACTTCTAATCCGCCTCCCATGGCGTAGCCGTTGATGGCCGCGATGGAAACCCCTCGAAATGCAGACAGCGTTTCAAAGGCTTCACCAAAGATCCGCGCCATCTCTAACGCAACCGCTTTATCGCCATCGGCAAACAACTTGAGGTCTGCTCCCGCCGAGAAAAACTTCTCTCCATTCCCCGTTAGCACAAGGGCGTAAACGTCTTTGTTGTCGTTTAACGCCAGCACCAATTCCTTTAATGCCGTTAAACTTTCTGACGTCCAAGTATTGGCGGGCGGGTTGTTCATGGTCACCACCGCAACGTGATTGCTGATGGTGTGTTGAATCGCTTGTTGTTCTGGTAATGACATATCTCTGAATCCTTTCTTGATGAAAATGACCTGAGTTTTATGAATAAAAGCAGAGCTTGGCGTTGCGTCTATAACAATGCCGACTCCTCTGCGAGCAATCGACGTGCGATGATCAAACGCATGATCTCATTGGTGCCTTCCAAGATTTGGTGCACTCGAACATCACGGAAATAGCGTTCCATTGGGTATTCTTTGATGTAACCATAGCCACCGTAAAGTTGCAGCGCTTGATCACAGACTTGAAAGCCGACATCGGTTGCAAAGCGTTTTGCCATGGCACAATAAGTCGTGGCATCTGGGTCACCTCGGTCTAACTTGCTAGCGGCGTACCGCACCAGTTGGCGTGCAGCGACAAGCTCGGTTGCCATGTCTGCCAGTTTGAACTGCAATGCTTGGAATTGAGCTAATGATTTGCCGAACTGTTTACGTTCTTGCATGTACTGCGCCGCTTGATTTAACGCTTGCTGAGCCGTACCGACAGAACAGGTCGCAATGTTGATGCGCCCGCCATCCAAACCTTTCATGGCGAACACAAACCCTTGCCCCTCTTCACCGAGCAAATGTGACGCAGGAATAGAAACATTGTCGAAAGTCACCGCGCGCGTTGGCTGACTGTTCCAACCCATTTTCGGCTCTTTACGTCCGTAGCTAATACCGTCTGCATCGGCGGGGACAACAAACGCGGATACACCTTTCGCGCCCGCATCCCCGGTTCTCGCCATCACGACTAAAACGTCGGTATCGCCTGCGCCAGAGATAAAGGTTTTGCCGCCGTTGAGCATGTAGTTATCACCTTGCTTGGTCGCAGAAGTCGTTAGAGACGCCGCGTCCGAACCTGCGTTTGGCTCGGTTAAACAGTAAGAACCGAGAAAGTCACCCGTAATAAGTTTGGGGCAGAACGCGTCTTTAACTTCATCGGTAGCAAAGCTCGCGACCATCCAAGTCACCATGTTGTGAATGGTCATAAACGCGGTGGTCGATGTGCACCCCATAGAGAGCTGCTCAAAAATAATGGATGCATCCAAACGGCTTAAGTCCAAACCGCCTTGCTCTTCTGGGGTGTAGAGGCTCAAGAAGCCAAGCTCTCCTGCCTCTCGTAGAATGTCTTTGGGGAAGATTTGTTTTTCATCCCACTCTGCTGCCATTGGCGCTAAACGCTCTGCCGCAAACTGCTGAGCCGTGTCAGCAAACATACGTTGATCTTCGTTGAGTTCAAAATCCATATGAGCTCCTTACTTCGTTAGCGCAAGTTAATAGTCAGGTTTGGACCGGTTGGGATATCATCATCAAACCAACGAGCCGTCACGGTTTTGGTCTCTGTGTAGAAACGCACCGCTTGTTTGCCATAGGCGTGCAAATCTCCGTAAAAGCTGCCGCGCCACCCAGTGAACGAGAAGAATGGCAAAGGCACTGGAATCGGCACGTTCACACCTACCTGACCGACTTGAATCTCATGTTGATACTTTCTCGCCGCCGCACCATTCGCAGTGAAGATGGAAGTACCGTTGCCGTATGGATTGCGATTCACCAGATCTATCGCTTCTTGTAATGTGTCTACCTCAATACACACCAAAACAGGTCCGAAGATTTCTTGGGTATAAATCGACATTTCAGTAGTGACGCCACTGAATAAAGTTGGACCGACCCAGTTACCTTCAGGGAAACCTTCCACTTCACATTGGCTACCATCAAGTTCACACACCGCCCCTTGTTGTTTACCTTCTTCAATCAAACCGAGCACACGCTGTTTTGCTTGTGCACTGATCAAAGGACCATACGCTGCATTCTCGTCATCCCAGGCGCCAGGATGCACTTTCGCCATTTCTTGTTTTAAATCGGCAATCCACTCTTTCGAACTGCCTACAAACACAGCGACAGATATCGCCATACAACGTTGCCCTGCCGCACCAACCGAAGAGCCAACTAAGTTGTTCACCACTTGGTTTTTGTTCGCATCTGGCATGATCACCATGTGATTTTTCGCGCCAGCAAAGGCTTGAACGCGTTTGAAGTTCTGCGTGCCTGTGGTGTAGATATATTGCGCTACGGGCACTGAGCCTACGAAAGAAACGGCTTGGATATCGGGATGTTTCAGCAGCAAATCAACCTGCTCTTTACGACCATGCACGATTTGTAGCACACCTTTTGGTGCACCCGCTTCTTCAAACAATTCAGCCAAGCGAATGGACGTTAGCGGTACTTGCTCAGAAGGTTTGAGGACAAAGGTATTACCGCTCGCAATCGCAATTGGGAACATCCACAAAGGGATCATGGCTGGGAAGTTAAACGGCGTAATACCGCAGCACACCCCAAGCGGTTGAATCAGCGAATAACTGTCGATATCAGTCGCAACGTTCTCGACGGTTTCTCCCATCATGTTGCTGGCAATATTGGCAGCTTGCTCGACAACTTCAATACCACGCCATACGTCCCCTTTGGCATCCGCAAAGATCTTGCCTGTTTCGTGAGAAAGTAGCGTCGCCAGTTCATCGTGATGTTCTTTCAGTAGATGTTGATAGCGCAACATCAAGCGCGCGCGTTCAGAAACCGCGACATCTTTCCAACAGGTAAAGGTGGATTTTGCACTTTCAATTGCCGCGTGCATCTCTTCATCCGTTGCGCACGGCAAGCGCGCAATCACGTCGTTGGTAGCAGGGTTTGTGACTTCTACCCAATCCGTTGCTTGAGATTCACGAAACTCACCATCGATGAATAAGGGAACCGTGCGAGTCATAATCTAGTCCTTCTTTACGTTATTTGATAATTGAATTTAAAGCGGTATCTCGATACCAATGGCAGTGGCTTCACCACCACCGATACACAGTGATGCAACACCTCGCATCACCTTTTTATTGTTGTTGTCACCATCTACACCAAGCGTTTGCAGTTGGCGTAGACTATGAATGAGAGTCACCAAAATACGAGCACCACTTGCACCAATTGGATGCCCGAGTGCACACGCCCCACCTTTGATATTTACTTTGCCTTTATCGATGCCCAATTGGCGTACCGCAATTTGCGTAACAACGGCGAACGCTTCGTTGATCTCCCAAAGATCAACCTCGTCTACTGACCAATCGAGTTGAGATAACAACTGCTCTATTGCAAAGACAGGTGCGAGGGTAAATTCAGCAGGCTTTCTGGCGTGGGTTGAGTGCCCTTTGATGATTGCTAATGGCGCTAACCCTTGATGCTGTGCGACTTGAGAATCCACCAATACTAACGCCGCAGCCCCATCAGAAATCGCACTAGAGTTTGCTGCGGTCACTGAGCCATTCTTATCAAAAGCAGGTTTGAGTTGAGGGATCTTGTCGAGCTTAATCGAGCGAGGATGCTCGTCGTAATCCAAAATTGAAGTGTTATGACGTGTCGTGATTTCTATTGGCGAAATTTCATCATCAAACAAGTGTTGTTCTTGTGCTTCCAGGGCTCTTGTCGCGGATAGGATCGCCCATTCATCCATTTGCTCACGGGTAAACTCAGAACGGTCAGCCGTTTGCTGCGCATAGACTCCCATCAAATGCCCTTCATACGCGTCTTGAAGACCGTCGAGGAACATGTGATCGTAGGTAGATTGATGACCCATTCGCATGCCGTTGCGTGCTTCTTTGAGCAGATACGGTGCGTTGGTCATGCTTTCCATCCCACCAGCAATAGCACTTCGAATACTACCCGCTTTGATGAGATCGTGAGCCAGCATGACGCTCTTCATTCCCGAGCCACATACTTTGTTGATGGTGGTACAGCCTGTGGTTAGCGGAAGATCTGCACCTAGCGCCGCTTGCCTGGCTGGAGCTTGCCCGCACCCTGCTGGTAATACGCAGCCCATATAGACTTCATCGACTTGGCTAATCCCGCTCGCACCCACTGCCGATTTGATGGCAAATGCCCCTAATTGAGGCGCTGAATATCCTTGTAATTGACCTTGAAAACGCCCAATTGGCGTTCGCTTTGCACTGACAATCCAGATGTCGTTTCCCATGATTTCGTCCCTTTTGACGATAACTCACAGTTCAACAACTCATCCTTCACACCTGCTACCACGGAGCATTCACACGAAGTGTGTTGTCACTCCAGCCTCTCATAAAGCAATGAATTTTCGCACTGTGATTCCTTGACGTTTACGTAAGCATAGCACTAACATTTACGTAAACGTAAAGAAACACATTAATAACAACATAATTTTTTCTCCTGTTTTGTGCGCAGACCGATACTAGGCCTTTCAGATAAAAGCATGACGGGATTTTAAGAAGCCAAAACTTTTACTCAGAGGGACAAGCCGAGTGGATAAATACAAGATTAGTGACCTCGCCAAGGAGTTCGACATTACCACCCGAAGCATTCGTTTTTACGAAGATGTCGGGCTGATAGAGCCAGAACGAAAAGGCAATATTCGCGTATATCAACGCAGAGATAAGATTCGCCTCAAGCTGATTTTACGTGGCAAGCGATTGGGCTTTTCACTTGCAGAAATTCGAGAATTGTTCGAGCTGTACGATACCCAGCAAAGCGATGGGCAACTGCTCAAAATGTTGACCATCATTGATGAAAAACAAGCACACTTACAGCAACAACTTGACGACATTAGCGTCGTGATGAACGAGCTAGAAACCGCCAAAGAGCGATGTAAACAAGCGCTGAGCAACAATAAAACCAACAGCCAATAGCTCTAAATTAGTGAGCAATAAAAACAAACAAGAATAACCATAATTTCCAAGCCCAAGCAGTGTAACTCGAACCTTATTTGTACTAGGGTCTGTTGACCTTTCGAGCTGATTTTTGCAGCGAATTGTTGGGCATTTATACTAGGCAGAGACTTTGATGTGTAGTTAGCCTACATGAGAAGTCGATAACGAAGTAGAAATGACCAACAAACGCTGCCCAAAGGGTTCGGCTAAAATCGTTTTATGCTTTGTTAAGGAGTATTTGCTTAGAATGACTAGGCGACACACTCCTTGCCTCCCCTAAAACGATTTTATCTCGAATAAAATTTAACCGCGAAAGATCAACAGACCCTAAAAACCGCAGTACTCGCAACAGGGAAATGTTATGAAAAGCAGCTACACCCCACTCAACTTTGGGCTTGGTGAAACCATCGATATGCTCCGAGACCACGTCAACGCGTTTGCCACCGAGCATATCGCCCCTATCGCCTCAGATATCGACCGCGACAACCAATTCCCTAATCATTTGTGGTCCAAGTTTGGTGAAATGGGTTTGCTCGGCGTGACCGTCGACGAAGAGTTTGGTGGTGCAGGCATGGGCTACCTTGCTCATGTTGTTGCGATGGAAGAGATCAGCCGAGCTTCGGCGTCTGTCGCGCTCAGTTACGGCGCACATTCCAACCTTTGTGTTAACCAAATCTTTCGCAATGGCTCCCCTGCTCAACGAGAAAAATACTTACCTAAACTCATCGATGGTTCTCACGTTGGCGCACTAGCCATGAGTGAGCCGAACTCAGGTTCTGACGTGGTTAGCATGCAGCTTCGTGCAGAAGATAAAGGCGACCACTTTTTAATGAACGGCAACAAAATGTGGATCACCAACGGGCCCGATGCCGACACCTTAGTGGTCTACGCGAAAACCGATCCCAATGGCGGCTCTCGTGGTATCACCGCTTTCATTATTGAGCGAGAGTTTGAAGGCTTTAGCCATGCACAGAAGCTCGACAAACTTGGTATGCGCGGCTCCAACACCTGTGAATTAGTGTTCCAAGATTGTGTCGTGCCTAAAGAAAATGTGTTGGGTGAATTAAACCGTGGTGTTGAAGTGTTAATGAGTGGCTTAGATTACGAACGCGTGGTACTAGCCGCCGGCCCGCTTGGCATCATGCAAGCCTGCATGGACGAAGTGGTTCCGTATGTGCATGACCGCAAACAGTTCGGCAAATCCATTGGTGAGTTCCAACTGGTACAAGGAAAGCTTGCTGACATGTATTCACGCATGAACGCCGCCAAAGCTTACGTTTATACCGTCGCTGCCGCGTGCGACCGAGGTGAATGCACACGTAAAGATGCCGCTGGCGTGATCCTTTACAGCGCCGAGCTCGCCACGCAAATGTCCCTCGATGCTATTCAGCTGTTGGGCGGTAATGGCTACATCAACGAATACGCGACCGGGCGCTTGCTACGCGACGCCAAACTGTATGAGATTGGCGCTGGCACCTCTGAAATTCGCCGCATGTTAATTGGACGAGAGCTGTTCGAAGAGTCTCGCTAAACCACCGACAAGGAAGTCACAATGGCAATCATTAAAAGTAAAACCAAGCCAACCGACGAGCTGTTCTTGTCGAACAAAGCGGTCATGACCGAGTTGGTGAACAACCTCAATGCCAATATCAAAGCCATCAAACAGGGTGGCGGACAGAAAGCTATCGACCGCCAACGCCTGAAAGGAAAGCTGCCCGTTCGTGAGCGCATCATGCATCTTTTGGATGAAGGCAGCGAGTTTCTTGAAGTCGGACAATTCGCAGCGTGGAATGTCTATGAAGAGTCGATACCTTGCGCAGGTGTCGTTGCGGGTATTGGCACCATTGAAGGCATTCAATGCATGGTAATCGCCAACGACCCTTCAGTGAAAGGCGGCACCTATTACCCACTCACGGTGAAAAAACATCTGCGCGCTCAAGAGATCGCCCAACGTTGCCAACTGCCTTGCGTCTATCTGGTGGATTCTGGGGGGGCGAACCTCCCTCACCAAGCAGAAGTGTTTGCTGACAAAGAGCACTTCGGACGCATCTTCTTCAATCAAGCCAGAATGTCGGCCCAGGGCATTCCTCAAGTTGCAGTGGTGATGGGGCTTTGTACCGCTGGTGGCGCTTATGTACCAGCCATGTCGGACGTTTCCATTATGGTTAAAGAACAAGGCACCATCTTCTTGGCAGGTCCACCGCTAGTAAAAGCCGCTACGGGTGAAATTGTCACCGATGAAGAACTTGGCGGTGCCGATGTGCACTGTCGCAAGTCTGGCGTTGCCGATTACTATGCAGAAAATGACCAGCACGCATTACAACTTGCGCGTGAAGCCATCTCAAATACTAATCAATCACTCCCCGTTCAAAGCGACAAAACCGTCTTGCCACCGCGTTACGACGCCGAAGAGATATACGGCATCGTCAATGCGAACCTTCGCTTATCTTTTGATGTTCGAGAGATCATCGCTCGCGTGGTCGACGACTCAGACTTCGATGAATTCAAGGCACTTTATGGCAAGACTTTAGTGTGCGGTTTCGCTCGAATCCACGGCAATTTGATTGGCATTGTGGCAAACAACGGCATCTTGTTTTCAGAGTCCTCACAGAAAGGCGCGCACTTTATTGAGCTGTGTGCCAAACGCAAAATTCCCCTACTCTTTTTGCAAAACATCACTGGTTTTATGGTCGGCAAAAAGCTTGAAGCGGAAGGCATTGCCAAACACGGCGCGAAACTGGTGATGGCAGTCGCCTGTGCGGACGTAGCCAAGTTCACCGTGATTATTGGCGGCTCTTACGGCGCAGGCAACTACGGCATGTGCGGTCGCGCTTATGACCCAACCATGATGTGGATGTGGCCGAACGCACGAATCTCGGTAATGGGCGGAGAACAAGCCGCGGGCGTGCTCACTCAAGTACGGCGAGAAGTGAAAAAGCGCCAAGGTGAAGACTGGCCAGAACCAGAAGAAAGTGCATTCCGAGATTCTATCGTAGACTTGTATGAATCTCAGGGGCATCCCTACTACGCCAGCGCACGTTTGTGGGATGACGGCATCATCGACCCGAAAGAAACGCGTCAGGTGTTAGCTCAAGCGTTAAGAGCATCGCTCAATGCTCCAATTCCTGACAGCAACTTTGGCATATTCAGAATGTAGCAATGTAGCAATGTAGAAATCTAGAGAAGAAAGGACGTCACATGCAGGATCATCAACCGAGTATCATCCCCAATACAAAGCGACAAGATGAAGTACTTTGGAACGTCGATGAATTCGGCGTCGCAACGCTAACGCTCAATCGTACAGAGAAGCACAATGCGTTTGATGCCTGTATGATTGATTTACTGATCCATAGGCTGGATTACCTCGCTTTACGCACCGATGTTCGATGCTTAGTGCTTCGAGGAAACGGCAAACATTTCTCGTCCGGGGCTGATTTAAATTGGATGAAATCCATGGCAAACAGCACCAGAAAGCAAAACCTTGAAGACGCACAGAACCTCGCTCGTCTGATGCATACACTGGACGCTTTCCCTCAGCCTACCATTGCGGTTGTGCAGGGTTCCGCATTTGGTGGCGCATTGGGCTTAATCTGTTGTTGTGATATTGCCGTCGCGGCGGAGAATGCGAAGTTCTGCTTGAGTGAAGTCAAGCTAGGGCTGGTTCCGGCAACTATCTCTCCTTATGTCATGCGTGCTATGGGAAACCGTCAAGCTCGTCGTTACATACTCAGTGCCGAAGTGATTAACGCCGCCAAAGCAGAAAAGTTTGGCCTTGTGCATGAGGTTCATAAGCTGGATAAAATCGAAGCCGTGGTAGAAAGTTTGATTGATTCTTTGCTGCTCAATAGCCCAGATGCAATGCGAAAAGCCAAAGCGTTATGCCATCAATGCCACCAAAATCCGATTGATGGTCAGCTTATCCAATACACGAGCCAACTGATCGCCGATATTCGCGTATCACCGCAAGGACAAGACGGCTTACAAGCCTTTCTGGAGAAACGAGAACCGGGTTGGATAAACAAGCCAGCTAAGGGCAAGAAATGAATTTGCCAAACAAGGTAAATATTGTCGAAGTGGGTGCGAGAGACGGATTACAAAACGAATCGCAAGTGTCCACGCAAGCCAAGATCCGCTTAATCGACCTGCTCTCGGATACAGGGCTCACCCATATTGAGGCAGGCTCTTTTGTGTCGCCTAAATGGGTACCTCAAATGGCGGATTCACTCGATGTGATGAAGAAAATCACCCGCCGCCACAACGTCATCTACTCAGCACTAACGCCTAATGTGCAAGGCTTTGAAAAAGCGCTAGAAGCTGGAGCTACCCACGTTGCTATCTTCACCTCCTCATCGGAGGGCTTTTGCCGACACAACATCAATTGCTCGATTGCGGAAAGCCTCACCCGCTTTGAGCCGGTAATGGAATTGGCAGTAACCCATAACATTCCCGTTCGGGGCTACTTATCTTGCGTGGCAGACTGCCCTTACGATGGATCAACCAAACCAGAACAAGTGGCAAGAGTCGCTAACCTGCTGATGGAATTAGGCTGCTATGAGGTTTCACTTGGAGACACCATAGGTACAGGCACGCCTATGCGCATCGCTAAAATGTTAGAAGCCGTACTAGTGAAAGTCCCAACCCATAAGCTCGCTGTGCATTTTCACGATACGTGGGGACAAGCGTTAGCAAATATCTACCAAGCCTTAACAATGGGTGTCCATACCGTCGATAGTAGTGTGGCTGGACTTGGGGGCTGTCCTTACGCTCATGGCGCATCGGGTAATGTAGCCACCGAAGATGTGCTCTACCTTTGCCAAGGTTTAGGAATCGAGACCGGAGTAGATTTGGAGTTGCTCGCCAAAGCCGGATGGATGATCAGTGAAGAGTTAAACCGTCAACCTACTTCCAAGGTATCGATGGCAATAAAGCAACGTTAATCATAAATTAAGAAGTTCGTTGTAAAACAAAAAGCTGCCTTGCTTAACAAGGCAGCTTTGTCATTTTTAAGTACGATGAGTTTTAGACAAAAAGGCGTTAAAACTTGTAAGTAGAACCAACGTACCAAGAACCAACCGACTGGTCATAATCTTTAAATGCAGTTTCTAGCGTGTAATGGTCAACTTCATAACCTGCACGGAATGCAAGACCACCTAGCATTACCGGCGCATACTCCAAGCCAACACCTAAACGAACCGTGCCGCCACTCTCGCTTTCCTTAAAGTTGTTGCCTGTGACGTTTTCTTTTACTTCGTAGCTGATTGAACCTAAACCAAGCGTTGCAAATGGGCGTAAGCCGTTGTCGAACGTGTAACCTACATTTGCGGCTACGGTAAACGTATCGTGGCTTAGCTTTAAAGCCGAAATATTCTGCACCTTAACATCAGAATCCGCATACTTAGTGTATTGTGCTTCAATAGCAACAATGCGGTTGATTTGATAACCAGCAATCAACTTGTATGCAGAGCCATCCGAATCTGAAGTTAGAGGAACGCTTGTACCTGTATGTCGAGCAACCGCATGACTAAAATCATTGATGTAGCCTGCGTCATCAAAATCGGTATTACCGATGCCCGCACCAAGATAAAAGCCACTCATATCGTTAGCCGATGCAAAACTAGAAACCAGTGCAGTAAGAAGAAAAACCTTTTTCATTTTGAATTATCTTTGCCGTGTTGTTTGAGTCGGCACACTCTAAAATCTCACCCCTTAAATAACTAAACAGAAATCAAATTGTTTTCACATTTATATTTATGCCCTTACTTAAAGTAAGGCGTAAAAAGCCATGAAAAATATCAAAACCCTGATTTTTAATGATTTATTTTCATTTAAACTGCCAACTTGATTTATAAATTAATCTCGGTAGACTGTGCCGCTTTCAAAATAAATTTAGGTTCCCATAACTTTTTAATCTCACCTAACGAGATAGAAGTTGCCTTCTAAAAAGCCAATTTAGCAATGAAATCGATCCAGTTTTCGAACTTAACTTTAGAATGTGCAACAAGGACGTTACGTAATCAAAACGGAAATAAAGTCGTTCTCAGGCCTCTTCCTTATGAGGTTCTTTTACTGCTGCTGCAAAAAAGTGGACCAGTATCCCGAGAAGAGCTTTTCAAGACCTGCTGGGAAGGGTTGGTCGTGACCGATCAAGCATTAACCAACGTGGTTTCTGGCCTACGTCGTAACCTGCTTTCTTTAAAAGCCCAAAACGCTGAAATCAAAACCATCAGTAAAGTCGGTTATTTTATTCAGGCCGAATCCATTAAGGCCATCACGCAACCAGTACCTCAAATTGAAGAAACTGGCTCAGAAACTGTCTGCGATAATCAGAGCGATGAAGTAAGCCTCACCAATCCAATGCGACAGAAAACCAGTACTATCCTTCTAGCTGCGGTTTATGTTGTAGGCACCGTTGTAGCTTTGTTCACCCTTCTAAACTTAAAACCACTTTTCGAGAAGCCAAGCTATATAAAAAAAGACAACTATAAACACCTTGTCGTCGGACAAACCAACATCTATTTACATGACGCCACTCCAGGGTTTATTTCGGCCGACAATTTAAAACTGCTACTGAATAAATTACCCCAAGCGCAATGTAATGCAGACGTGTACATACGCCTTTTCCCTTCGATCTATGAGGCAAATATGGTCGCTTTGACTATTTGGTTGCAAAAAACGGATGGGAATAAAAACCATATGTATCGGCACTTTAATGTTCAGAGAGAACAATTGGGCGAATATATTGCCGACTCATACTCTAGCAAGGAGGCGATATGCGCATTTTAGCGGTGGTGTTTGCAGCGATTACAACTACCTTTGCCATTTATTGCTGGCAATTTGAAACTTACGATTTTAGTGGCACCCGATGGCGTTGTTCAGAAACAAAAGCGGGATTTACTTCAGCAGCGTATCGCCAATATCAAAGCATCGAAGAGTATACGACCATCTACTTTCCTTCCAATACCAGTGTGATTTACTACCAGTCAGGCATGCTCAATCATAAGTCGGGATTGAAAGAACCTTTCGAACTGGTGCTCACAGCGACAAATGAAGTCAATGGACAGCGAATCCAGCAAAAGTTTAATAGTGTCGATTGGAACCTGACTCCAACCGAGTCTCCCTTATTTACCAGGGATAAAGACAGCTTGGTCGGTTTTGAGTCTGATTTAAATTACTTTACCCAAGATGAGCGTCTCTTCTTCTTTAACACAAACGAAAGCGAAGATGTGAACATTGCCTGCCACAAGGTTTAGGAATCGATGCAAGGTTGCGTTTGGAGGAGCTCGGCCAACCGGACGGATGTACAGTAAGAGTTAAATCAGCTAGCCAACCACGAAAGGCACGCCTCTCTGAGGTGATAATGGCGACTTAATCAAAGCGCAGGCAGAAGTTCTTAATTGGACGCTTATTCAAGCCCGAAAAACAGACTTCTGCCCAAGCGAGATGCATCAATAATGGCCACCAATATTGATGATCTTAATGCTGTTTGATGACGGGTAGATAAAGGTTACTCGGTCCGTTTGATTCAAGCGTATCGAATAAATTGGATAGGTTTCAAACTTCTTCCCTTTCAACTGCTCATAATGGGAATCCCCCACAGCAGATGCCGCGTCTTTCGGCGAGTAGTTTTGATCAACGATCAATCTGCGCCAATCATGGTATTTCCGCATGCTACTCGGACTCACAGAAACGTGCTTACTTTTGTCGAAACGTGTTCTTTGATCACTGTCGTCAAATTCATAACTCATCGCATGAACTCCCTAAATATTCGTTTTTAATAATCATAGGTTTAGCGATCGCACCAAGTGCAACCTGCCATTTTAGGCAAATCGACCCTAACGCAATCGTACCTTGATGCATAATGACGAAATATAAGGCGAATCTGACGAGTCGAAATGACGAATACACGATACCTATCGGAAAAGAGAGTGTTTTTTAAGCAATGTGAATTTCAAAATAGGTAAGTTGCAAGTTTGAGCACGTAATTCACGTTCTACTTCTGTGAACAACTTCGCATTCATACCTGTAAATTAACCAAGAGAGACTAGAAAAGCAGAGCCAACGATAGTTATTTAGTTAGCTCTATAAAGTGAGTTGAACTAAGCACGTTTTGGAAAACGGAGTTTGCCGCCAGTTCGGTATATCACCAATGAAAACAAGATAAGTGCACAACCAACCAACTTATTAGCAGTCAAAACCTCACCGTACCAAAGCACACTGAGTATCACAGTCCACACGGGTTCGAGAATCATAATCAGCGCTGCGTTGCCCGCTTGAACAAACTTCTGTCCCATGGTTTGCATCACATAGCGTAAGCTCGTTGCCAAAAGCGTACTAAGAGCAAACCAAATCCAGATAGAAGTCGACACTTCTTCAGGCACCGTTTCCACTAAAGATGAAATCAGTAAACCTATCAAACCCGTGATAAACAGCTGAATACACGTTAGCAACAATACCGGCAATTTCTGCGAGTACTTACTATTGACGTTGAAGTGCAAAGCGAGCATCAAAGCTGCACCCAAAAACCAAAGTTGACTGGTAGATTGTTGCCAGCCACCAGCCAAAGACAAACACCCCAAGCCTAGAATCGCGATTGGCAGAGAGATCCAGAAAATTCGTTGTGGTCTTTGACGGAACATTACCCAAGCAACGATTGGCACAAACAGCATCGAAAGACTCATGATGAATGCGCCCTCGCCCAGCGTGTCACTGATAGAAATCGCGTAGATCCAGCACATTAATGCGCCACCTAAAAGCACGCCAACTCCCGCAGCCGCAAAGATATCTTTCTTATTAGCGGCACGAAGCGGCTTAATGCATAAAGGCAGTAAGCATAGAGAAGCGATGGTAAATCGCAGACCGATGAATCCGAATGGTGGTAGACCTTGAATGGTTTCTTTAGAGAAAATCCACCCTAGAGCCGCGATCATCGTAGTTGCGACGAGCACGAATGCAGCTTTGCGTTCTGAGTTAAGCATAATTACTCACAAAAAATACCCGACGACGGAATCTTCAGGGTTTATATATCATTGATTTTAATACGTGGTAGCTGGTTGTATTTTTATCGCAAATGCTGGACTGAATGTGTACTAAAACTGGGGAGTGCTAACGTTTGCGAAACGCTCACAGTATACATTGTGACTTAGCTCTCATCGAGGAAATTACTGTGAAACTCTGTCATTATTTCATGACGTGATGCCATCAAAACACCCGCCGAACTCTTAGGCAAAAACTCAAATAAAGTAAGGAATAACCTCAATCTAAATTGAGAGCAAAATGCTATAATAACAACGAAGTAAAACAGACGTCAGGAGGTGCTTTATGAGACATTCAACCGTACTCTTTTTCATTCTGATAGCCCTACTTATCATCGCGCCAATCGCACTGGGCTCCCTGTTTAATCTTGTCACTTCCCTACGCTTAAGTTACCTCGAGGCCGACCCAATTTCTGTCACGCACATCTATGACATGATGATCTATCGCGGTCGATAGTTTGTTTCCCAAGCTCTCTTATTCTCTAACCGCTCTTGCTTAAAACCATGAGCGGTTTTCAATTTCTACTGTTCTTTTTAAAACACCCCAAAGACGAACAAATCATACAAAACCCACCATTTTTCAAACGCCAAAAGCTAAGCATCTATTTTCACTTTAGTTTTATTGGCGCTGATTTTGTCCAATCCGTTGTGCCAGCACGTATTACTAATAAAATTCATAACTAAATCGGCTTGTACATAGCGATATTGCCAGTACCTGCTTACTCTTTAACTTACAAATATAAGAAACATGCCAGTTCATTCACCTCACAAACAAGAGCGAAGCGCTGGCTTTCATAGCCCAAGTTAGTGAAAAACGCATTCAATTTACTAGGGAAACAGTGATGAGATTAAAGAACACGCATTTCATGAGCACAGGTATAAAGGCGACTCTCCTCGCCACGATGTGCTTCTCTCCTTTCACTTTCGCATCTGACGCCAAAGTCGACGAGCAATTTGAGGTTGGTAAAGAGAAAGCGAAAGTATGTATGACATGTCACGGTGCTGACGGCATCTCTACCATCGACGCCTATCCAAACCTACGCGGCCAGAAAAAAAGTTACCTGATCTCTTCTTTGAAAGATTACAAAGCGCGGGAGCGGACTAGTGGGTTGGCGGTACTCATGCAGCAGCAAGCCGACGCACTGTCTGACCAAGATATAGAAGACATTGCGCACTATTATTCGCAGTTAGGGACCGAACATTCACCGTCAGATAACGAGCCCCAGCCTTAAACGAGGAGCGTTCTTATGGAACAAACAACTACTCAATACAACACTCAAGTTGTGAAGTATTTTGTGTTGGCATCGTTGGTTTGGGCGATTGCGGGGATGATCATCGGTGTCATTCTAGCGGCGCAGTTGTACTGGCCCATTCTGAACTTTGATTCGCAATATTTCCAATTCGGTCGTCTGAGACCTCTACACACATCTGGCGTGATATACGGCTTTGTCGTAAACATTTTAATGGGTACTTCGCTATATATTGCCCTGCGTACTGGCCGTTGTAATTTGTTCAACCAGAGCTTGTCGTGGATGGTGTTCTGGGGATGGCAACTCGTTCTATTCCTGGCGCTTATTACCCTGCCCGCAGGCTATACGACATCAAAAGAGTATGCGGAGTTGGAATGGCCAATCGACGTCTTAATCGTCTTGGTATGGGTGCTTTATGCCGTGCTGTTCTTTGGCACGATTGCCAAGCGCAAAGTAGACCATATCTTTGTAGCAAACTGGTTCTTTGCCGCCTTTATTATCGTGATTGCGATGATCTTCGTCGTGAACAATCTCGCAATGCCCGTCTCACTGATGAAATCCTATTCCGTCTTTGCTGGTGCACAAGATGCCATTGTCCAATGGTGGTGGGGTCATAACGCGGTAGGGTTTTTGCTGACTGCGGGTGTGATTGGGATGAACTATTACTTCATTCCTAAAGCCGCTGATCGCCCTATCTACTCTTATCGTTTGTCTGTAATCCATTTTTGGGGCTTGGTTGGGTTTTACACTTGGGCGGGTACGCACCACTTGGTTTACTCTTCGGTACCGGTTTGGGTGCAAAACATCGGCATCATCATGTCACTCATTCTTTGGCTGCCATCTTGGGCTGGCGCGTTCAACAGCGCGATGACGCTGCTGCAAAACAAAGAGAAGCTCAAATCTGACTATATTTGCTTGTTCTTCTTCTCAGCAATCCTTTACTACTGCTTAGCCACCTTCGAAGGGCCTCTGCTTGCCATTCGCTGGTTCAACATGTTGGCGCACAACACCGAATGGGTGATAGGTCACGTTCATTCGGGCGCATTAGGCTGGGTGGGCATGTCTGGCATTGCGGTGTTCTACTACTTCATCCCACGTTTGTGGAACAAAACGGAACTGTGGTCGAAGCGACTGATCAAATGGCACTTCTGGCTTGCCCATGCAGGTGTTGCCATTTATGCCATCGCACTTTGGGTGGCCGGTATTGGTGAAGGCTACATGTGGCTCACTCAGAACGAGAATGGTGAGCTGGTATACAGCTTTATCGAAGCCATGAACTTTAAAGCACCATGGTTGTTCTTGCGCTTCTTTGGTGGTGCACTCTTTGTACTCGGCTTGTTCCTGATGGCATTCAACTTGTACAAGACCGTAAGCTCTCCGTCTGTACTAGTCGCGAAGGAGGCATAAGATGAGCAAAGACTTTACGCATTCAGTGATCATCTTGATCATCACCACCGTTGTTGTGGCTTCCTTCTCTCTTGCAGTTTGGGTGGTGCCTAACATCCTGCGTACTGACGACATCGCCAAAGGCAGTTTAGCGAAGCCGTTAACCGCGTTGGAGCTTGCTGGTCGCGATATCTACATCAGCGAAGGTTGCCATGTGTGCCACACGCAGATGGTTCGCCCGCTAGAACCCGAAATCAAACGTAACGGACGCGCTAACCAAGAGTCCGATGATATTTACGAGTTTCCTAACTTGTGGGGCTCCAAACGCACAGGCCCAGACCTAACCAATCTTGGACGTAAGTATTCGGACCAATGGCATGTATTGCATCTTATCGACCCACGCCAAGTCGTTCCGACATCCATCATGCCAGCTTATCCTTGGTTGTTTGAGCAGACGTTGTCTGGTAACGCCATTGGTAACAAGATGGAAACGCTCCGTACGTTGGGCGTGCCCTACACCGACCAAGAGATCTCAGACGCGCGATTACAAATACGCGGTAAAACCAAAGGGGAAGCTCTGATTCGTTATCTTCAAAGCCTTGGTCAAGACACAGCACAGGAGGTGGCACAATGAGCACATTCTGGAACTGGTGGGCAATTGCCGCCACGATTGTCTTCTTCATATTGATGGTGTCTGTCATCGTCAAATATTGGCGTAGCAACCATAAAGCAGACCAAGACCATACCATCGCCTCCTTTGATGGCATTGATGAAAAAGACGCACCGCCACCCAAGTTACTGTTTGCCAGTTACGCGGTCGCCTTTCTGTTGTCAGCAGGATACCTAGTGTTATATCCGGGCTTGGGCGAATGGAAAGGTTTGGCGAATTACGATCAAAGTGACGATAAACTCAGCGCACCGTCAACGACGCTTGATGAACAATTTAGCCAAGTTACGGACATGTCGCTCGACGCATTGGCACAAAACGACGATATCGTCCGCTCTGGTCGAATCCTGTTTCAAACCCATTGCGCCGCTTGTCACCGAGACAACGCTCAGGGCCAAAAGCACTTCCCTAACCTGATCGATAAAGAATGGATGTATGGCGGCGATGACGAAGCTCTGATTCACTCTATCGCCAAAGGTCGTAACGGCGCCATGCCGGGTTGGGTAGAGGTCATGAGGAAAGACGAAGTCGACAAAGTCGCCTATTACCTTGCATCCCTTAATCAGCGCCACAGTGACGTGCCAGAAGTGAAAGTTGAATTAGGTAAGAGTTTGTTCGTCGAATATTGCTCGTCATGTCATGGTGACGGCTCTATAGCAAATCAACAAACGGGGGTGCCTGATCTATCAGACAGTGTCTGGCTACATGGCGGGAGCATCGAGGAGATTCAACACACCATCAATTACGGCTTAAACAACTTAATGCCTGCGTTTGAAAACCAACTTTCTGAGCACGAAATCCTCGCACTTGGTGCCTACATCCGTAAAGCGGGTGAAGAGCAAGAGCAGAAACTCGCAGCGCTTAATGCTGATTCAGTAAAACGCGGTGAGTACCTTGCCCATGCTGGGGACTGTGTGGCTTGTCACAGTGCTGAAGGTGGAGAACCTTTTGCGGGCGGTCTGCCGTTCGTTACCCCATTTGGCACCATCTACTCCACTAATATCACGCCCCATGCCAGCGCAGGTATCGGTGAGTATGATTATGATGACTTCCGAGATGCGCTTGTGAAGGGGAAAGGCAAACATGGTTACCTGTACCCTGCTATGCCCTACACGTCTTATCAATACCTCACGGAACAAGATATGACGGATTTGTGGGAATTCATGCAATCTATCCCTGCGGTAGCTCGTCGTAACGATGAAAACCATATGATGTTCCCATCTAACATCCGTCTTGGTTTGCTGGGCTGGAATATTGTCTTTATGGATACCGACCCAATCGACTACAGCTTGCCTCAAGAACTTGAAGGACACGTGGAAGATGTTGAGAAGTGGCAGAAAGGCAAATATTGGGTAGCAGGCTTAGGACACTGCTCAGAGTGCCACACACCGCGCAACATTGCTCAAGCCCTAATTCCTGAGCGTATCTTCCAAGGTAACTTGATAGACGGCTGGAATGCGCCTGACATTACCTCAACAGAGTTGTACGTTGGTGGTTGGGATGAAAAGACGTTGACCGACTTCTTACACACTGGTCATTCAGACAAAGGCACCGCGTTTGCCGGGATGGCGGATGTCGTGAAGAATAGCTTGAGTTTAATGACGCGTGAAGACATTGAATCCATGTCCTACTACTTGCTCAGTGGCGATGTGAACAACTTTATTGCCGCCGACGCTGTACCACTAGAACCTAAAGGGTTCGATGACGCCGCCTATCAAGACCCAATCTACACTGTCTACAAACAGACTTGTGGCGCTTGTCACGGCAACGATGGTAAAGGGCGAGATCCAATAGCGCCAACACTGCTAAATAACGGCATCATCATGCACAGCGACCCGTTCAACACCATTGCGGTAACTGTGCGAGGCTTGCAACCTACCTACATTGATCCAGAGCGTAATTTCATGCCGATGGCGAGCTTTGAGGACATCCTCTCCGACGCACGTTTAGCAGAGTTAATTACCTTTGTGCGTAAACACCTTGGAGACCAGCAAACACCAGTCACAGCAGCTGACGTTCGTGATGTGAGGGAAACCTTGGAGGAAGCGGGTTACGCAGGCGGCCTGCACACCACACCGGAGATGTACGACAGACGCGACAACAACATACACATCAAGTAACACAGCACCGAAAGAACGTGTTGTTTCGTTAAACATAAAAAAAGCCCTTTCCGGTTGGAAAGGGCTTTGACTTAGTTCCCAAAATTTTTGCCGTTTTACAGCAGTTCCACCGACTGTTGAGCGATAACCCACTCTTCATTGGTAGGAATAACTAGCGCTTTCGCACCAAGTAACTCAGATGTAGCAACAACACCTGCGTTACCAAATCGTGCATCTTCGTTGCCTTTCACATCTTCAACGAAACCAAGCAGTTTTAGGTTGCTTAGGATTTCGCGACGGATTGGCATAGAGTTTTCACCGATACCGCCTGTGAAGATGATGCCGTCGAATGAATCAAGAGCAGCAAGGTAAGACGCAATGTATTTAGACACACGGTATGTAAACACTTGGAATGCTAGAGCAGCGCCTTCGTGGCCCTCTTCCATCGCTTCCAAAATACCGCGTGCATCGCTTGTTAGGCCAGACACACCTAAGAAGCCAGAAGCTTTGTTCAATGAGTTGAACACTTTCTCTTGAGACCAACCTTTCTTTAGAAGGTACTCAATGATGCCAGGGTCTAGGTCACCACAACGTGTGCCCATCATTAGACCAGACAGTGGCGTGAAGCCCATAGATGTATCTACAGATTCGCCGTTGTTGATTGCACAAACAGAAGCACCGTTACCTAGGTGAACAGAGATGAAGCTCGATTCTTCAACCGGCTTGTTAATCATCTTCGCAGCTTCGCGACTTACAAAGTAGTGGCTAGTGCCGTGGAAACCGTAACGACGGATACCGAAGTCTGTGTAAAGTTCTTTCGCGATTGCACCTGTGAATGCGCGTTGAGGCATTGTTTGGTGGAACGCAGTATCAAACACAGCAAACTGAGGAAGGCTTGGAAACGCTTCAACAGCAGCACGAATACCGATAGCACCTGCAGGGTTATGTAGTGGAGCAAGATCCGCAAGTTTTTCGATTTCCGCAGTCACTTCTTCAGTGATACGCACAGTTTGAGTGAATTTCTCACCACCGTGAACGATACGGTGCCCCACAGCAACGATGTCTTGAGCTAGACCTAACTCTTCGGTTAAACCTACCAGCTTGCCAATAGCGATCTTGTGATGGCTATCATCGCCTTCGATTGCGATTTCCTTTTTCTCACCGTTGAATTTCCAGCTCATACGAGCGTCTGATAGACCAAAGCATTCGCCCAGACCACTTAGCACAGCATCGCCTGATTGAGAGTCGATTACTGCAAATTTTAGTGATGAGCTACCTGAGTTGATCACCAGTACAAACGAATTAGACATGAAATAGTTTCCTGTTGTGGAGCAGAGGTTTTGTAATTGCGCTTCCGCGCTGCGTACTTCTTGTTTGTGCCTTCTATTATTCAATAATTTTTTAATCTTTCAACTATCTTTTAGTGTTAGTTATTTAGTTGGACATTTTTTGTTGATCTATGACAAGTTTAGATTTTATTTGAAGACTAAAAAATATCTGTTGTTACAACAAATGTATGAATACTCATATTTGTACAAAACCAAAAGTATGAGCTAAGTTGTTTATAGGGGATTCAGAAGTTACAAACATATCAATAATTCGGAATAATAGCGTGCCCACATTTGCCTTTGTACTAGTTATCATAGGTCTACTTTTGCTCTGCTGGGGATGGCAGATGACAAAAAATATTTGCTCGAAAACCGACGTTCCGGGATGGATCGTACTGTTGGTTTTTATTACTGGGTTCATATTTGCCTATGCTGCTTTTCTTCACGAGATCATCAACAAGCCTGTTGCTACCTTGTTAGAAACGGGGCTTGCGCTACTGCTGCTAGGTGGCAGCATCTTCGTCGTGCTCGTTATCAAATGGAGTAATGATTCGATACACGAGCTACATGCAGTCGCGGAGCGAGAAAAACACAACGCTGTTCATGACGCTCTTACTGGCCTACCCAACCGAAAGTTTTGCTTTGAACAAATCGATAACCGAATCCTAGAAAGCGCCCCCTTCTCTGTCATACTTTTTGATGTAGTCAACTTTAAACAGATTAACGATGCTATGGGGCATTTCAGTGGAGACCAGCTACTCATCCAAATCGGTCAAAGATTACAAACTGAGTTGAGCGGAGACGACAAGATTTTCAGAGTCGGTGGCGACGAATTCGTTATTCTCACTTCGTGTGCTGAGTATGGTGCAGGTTCAAACTTAGTTGAGCGGCTAGATAGTGCGATGTCCCAACGCTTCAATCTCGGTGAATTTCAGGTCTCTTCTCGCGTGGTTTTTGGTTTGAGCACCTTTCCTTTCGATGCGGAGTCAAACGATCTTCTTATCAAGTGCGCAGACATCGCCATGTACCATGCAAAGCGTAATGGACAGTTGATGGCGTTTTATAACGAAGACATGAACGTCGGAGCCAAATATCAACTTGAAATTTCCTCTCGAATTCAATGCGCCCTAGAGAAAGAAGAGTTTCAGCTATATTACCAACCTCTGATCGATGCCCATACCAGCCTTGCTGTGGGGTTTGAAGCGGTGATCCGATGGCAAGATAGTAATGGAAAAAACATCTCTCCTAACGACTTTATTCCAATCGCTGAGCGGAGTAATCAGGTACATAACATTACAATGTGGGTACTAGACCAAGCAGAGAAGGACTTACTGAGCTTAATCGAACAAGGTATCCAGCTGCCTGTACACGTTAACCTATCAGCCAAAGATCTCTCCTCAAATCTCCTTTTCTCAAGGCTTGAGAAAATGCTGAGCGACAACCCTAGCTTTGAAAACCTAATTGGCCTTGAGATCACTGAAACGATGGCGATTGATCGTGTCTTGGAACTCAACCCACTTATTAACCAGATTAAGAGGCTGGGTATCAAGATTAGTTTGGATGATTTTGGGACTGGCTATTCTTCCCTTTCCCTATTGCGAGATTTACCTGTCGATCAGATCAAAATCGACCGCTCTTTCCTGAGCACCGCAAGCAAGACAGAAAGCACCCGCTCCATTGTCGAGAACACCATCGCCCTCGCCCATGGCTTAGGCTATTCGGTAGTCGCAGAAGGTGTACAAGATTTGGATACATTGCATTTCTTGCGCAGCAGAGGCTGTGACATCATTCAAGGCTACCTATTTTGCCCTGCACTGCCGCTGAATGAAGTCATTAACTGGGTAAACAACCACGACGAAGAACAAACCCATATTCGACGCGCATAAAAAAACCGAGCACTTGGCTCGGTTTTTAAATTCATCTAGCGATTAAGCAATTATGCTTCTTGTGAGCGACGACCACGGCCGTGACCACGTTCACCACGGTGTGCACCACGGTGATCACCACCACGGTTGCGGTCGAAACGACGTTCGCCACCTTCACGGTTACCATCGCGGTTGCCGTCACGGTTACCACGGAAGCCACCTTCGCGACGACCGCCTTCACGACGACCACCTTCGCGGTTGCCATCACGGTTACCACGGTAACCGCCGCCATCACGACGACCGCCATCGCGACGACCACCGTCACGGCGACCACCACGAGACTCACGGAAGTCATCGAAGTCACATACTACAGCACCAACATCTTGTTGACGGATACGTAGCTTGCTTAGTTTGTTCGCTGCGTCTGAAGTCATTGCTTTAGGTAGCTGTACGAATGTGTGACCTTGCGCTAGCTTAATCGCACCGATAGAACCTTTGCCTAGACCTAGTTCGTTTGCTAGAGCGCCAACGATGTCTTTAACTTGAACGCCTTGCTCGCGACCAACTTGAAGCTGGTAAGTATCCCAGTCTTGGTTGTTGAAGTTACGACCGCCGTCACGACCACCTTCACGGCGCTCTTTACGACGTTGCTTGTCACGTTCAATCGCTTCTACCATTGGGTCTTCGCCAATGTAGAATAGAGGACGTTTACCTTGCTGACGCTTAAGAAGCATTGCAGCAAGCATCGCTGGATCGATTTCTAGAGAAGTTTGTAGTTTCTCTACAAGCTCAGCGAACTTGTCTAGTGCTTTGTGCTCTTTCTCTGCTTCCAGTTCAGCCGCTAGCTTGTTTAGACGAGCTTCTGCAACTTGGTCACGTAGAGGAAGTTGGATTTCTTCCATAGATGACTTAGTTACGCGCTCGATAGTGCGAAGCATACGGATTTGGTTAGTGCGAACTAGAAGGATCGCTTTACCTTTACGTCCAGCACGGCCAGTACGACCGATACGGTGAATGTAAGATTCAACATCGAATGGGATGTCGTAGTTAAATACGTGAGTAATACGTGGAACATCAAGACCACGAGCTACAACGTCAGTTGCAACTAGGATGTCGATAACACCTTGTTTGATGTGATCAACAGTACGCTCACGTAGAGACTGAGGAATATCACCGTGCAGTGCAGCAGCTTTAAAGCCACGTGCAGATAGCCAATCAGCTAGACGCTCAGTGTCTTGACGAGTACGTACGAATACGATTGACGCGTCAGTTTCTTCAGTTTCAAGAAGACGAGACATAGCTTCATCTTTCTCTACACCCTTCACTACCCAGAACTGTTGTTGAACTTTGTCAACAGTGTGGTTTTTACCAGCAACGTCTACCGTTACAGGATCGCGTAGGAAGCGCTCAACAATGTTTTTCAGCATTGGAGGCATAGTTGCAGAGAACAGAACGCGTTGAGCTGATTCAGGAGCGTGCTCCATGATCGCAGTTACGTCGTCCACGAAACCCATGTTTAGCATTTCGTCCGCTTCATCAAGTACGAAAGTATTTACTTCGTCTAGATGTAGACGTTCACGGTTGATAAGGTCTTGAACACGGCCAGGAGTACCAACAACAACGTGAGCACCACTTTTTAGTGCACGCATTTGATCCACGATAGATGCACCACCGTAGATCTCTAGAACTTTAAGACCCTTGATGTTTTTACCAAGGTTTTTCATTTCAGCCGCAACCTGAATCGCTAGCTCACGTGTTGGAGCAAGTACGATTGCTTGTGGTTTGCGTTGATCAAGATCTAGCTTGTTTAGAAGAGGCAGAGAGAATGCTGCCGTTTTACCTGTACCCGTCTGTGCTTTACCCAGCGCGTCAGCACCTTCCAACAGGTGTGGGATTGCCGCAGCCTGAATTGGAGTTGGTGACACGAAACCCATTCCGTCTAGAGCAGAAAGGATAGAATCATTCAGAGATAAATCGCTGAATTGAATAACAGAATCTTGCATTGGGATCCTACTTAATTAAACAAAAAAACAGTCCCATATGCTCTTCCAATTCGATACTGATCCATCCGTTTACTAAATCCGTTCAGACAGGAGCTAGTACAGTACACAACCGCGATAAGCCATTAGGGACGACTAAGGGAGGCGGATTATTCCTTAAATGCATAAAAAAAGCTAGAAAAAATTGAATTACATCACAATTTATTCTCACTAATGGTATTATTCGCATAAATTTCCACCTCTCCCCCCATTCTCCGGAGAGAAAAGCACCAGTACGCCGTTCAATTCATCAATAATTCACAGCGAATTTGTGTGCTTTAGGTAGTAATAATAGTGCGCAATGATTATAGTGTGCCCAATTCCATTGGTAAGTTAAGAAAAGATGTTTCAAGATAACCCGCTATTAGCTCAGCTTAAGCAGCAAATCCAAGAAAACCTGCCTAAAAAAGAAGGCTCAATCAAAGCAACCGATAAAGGCTTTGGCTTCCTGGAAGTGGACAGCAAAACCAGCTTCTTCATCCCACCAGCGTACATGAAAAAGTGCATGCACGGCGACAAAGTCGTTGCCATTATCCGCACTGAAAACGAACGTGAAGTCGCAGAACCACAAGAGCTGCTAGAACAAGCCGTAACTCGCTTCATTGGCCGAGTAAAAATGTTCAAAGGCAAGCTAAACGTTGCACCTGATCACCCACAGCTTAAAAAGCTCTCTCTTAAAGCGAAACTAAAGAAAGGCCTAAAACCTGACGAGTTCGTAGAAGGTGATTGGGTTGTTGCGCATCTTATTCGCCACCCGCTTAAAGGCGATAACTCCTTCTTCGTAGAAATTTCTGAGAAGATTACCGATGCAAACGACAAGATTGCGCCATGGTGGGTAACGCTAGCGCAAAACGATCTACCGAACTCTGAGCCAGCAGGCATCGAGAACTGGGAACTAAAAGACGACGCGGATCTAGAACGCGTAGACATGACTCACGTTCCTTTCGTGACTATCGATGGTGAATCAACCAAAGATATGGACGATGCACTGTACGCGAAGAAAACAGAATCTGGCGACTTCGAACTCACTATCGCAATCGCAGACCCAACGGCGTACATCACACCTGAAGATGACATGGATAAAGTCGCGCGTGAACGTGGCTACACTATCTACCTACCAGGTCGTAACATCCCAATGCTACCTCGCGATCTAGCGGACAACTTGTGTTCTCTAATCGAAGGTGAAGTCCGCCCTGCTATCTGCTGTACAGTAACAGTAAACAAAGATGGTGTGATTGGTGATGACATTAACTTCTTCGCAGCCAACATCAAATCACATGCTCGTCTAGCATACGACAACGTATCTGATTGGCTAGAAAACGGCAGCTCGGATAAATGGCAACCGTCAGAAGAGATCGCGACTATCGTTCGTGACCTATACGATTTCTCTCGCGCCCGTGCTGAATGGCGTGAAAAGAACGCAGTTGTGTTCCCAGACCGTCCTGACTACCGCTTCGAACTAAGCGAAGACAACGACGTTGTTGCGATCCACGCTGACATGCGTCGTAGCGCAAACCGCCTTGTTGAAGAGTCAATGATCACAGCAAACATCTGTGCGGGTCGTACACTACGCGAGAAATTTGAAACAGGCGTATTCAACACACACGCTGGCTTCAAAGCTGAGAAAATTGAAGAAGTGGTTGAACTGGTAAACCCAGAGGGCGCACTAGAGTTCACTGCTGAATCTATCGCAACACTAGAAGGCTTCGCAGCACTTCGTCGTTGGTTAGGTGAGCAAGAGACCTCATACTTAGATAACCGCATTCGCAAGTTCCAAACGTACAGCGAAGTGGGCAATCAACCTCTTCCTCATTACGCAATGGGTCTTGATATCTACGCGACTTGGACTTCACCAATCCGTAAATACGGTGACATGATCAACCACCGCATGCTAAAAGCAGTCATTTTGAACAAAGAACCTGTTCAAAAACCAGACGATGAAGTGGGCGAAGAGCTGGCTCTGCACCGTAAACATCACAAAATTGCCGAGCGAAACGTATCAGATTGGCTATACGCACGTACTCTTGCGGAAGAGCCAAGCAAACAAACGTGTTTCACAGGTGAGATTTTTGATATTAATCGTGCTGGTGCACGTGTTCGACTTCTCGAAAATGGCGCAGCGGCCTTTATTCCTGGTAGCTTGATTCTTGATAATAAAGAAAGAATTGAGTGTAACGGCGACAACGGTACCATTTCTATCGATAAAGAAGTGGTATACAAGTTAGGTGATACATTGGAAATCGTTCTAGCGGACGTGAACCAAGAGAACCGCAGCATCGTTGCAAAGCCAACCCAGGTATTTGCTGATAAACCAGCAACACAAGCAGAAGAAACTGTAAGTGAATAATACCGATTGAAGTTTAAAGGCGCTCAAGTGAGCGCCTTTTTTATACGTCATGCAAGAAAGATAAGAACGAATATGCCGAACATTGAGATCATTCGCTTTAATCACTTCACTGCTCGCAAAAGTGAACGCTACACCGCCACCCACAATGGCTTATATGTTGTTGAAGAAGGCTCACTCATCATTAACCAGCCAAGTGGTGAGCGAATTGAATTAAACGCCGGAGACTTCACCCTTTATAACTCCGCAGACCTACGTAGTGCCGAAGCCAAGCCCGGCGTGTTCAAGGCCGTAGCGCTAGTGTTTGATATTGGCTTGTTCAGCGAGTTTAAATCTGCCCATCCGGGCGTACAGTCAGAAACAGAAGAACGCCGCTTCTACCCTTTTTCTTCTGAAAACCAATCCTCGATTGCAAAGCTTAAAGACGCGTTAATCGAGTTAGCGGACAATAAAGCACCGCAATACGCTCAAGGTCATATTGCGCTTTCACTACTATCACTGATGGTCGAATTACAGCCAGACATTCTATCTATCATTGATGACGCAAGCAGCCTCACCGCGTCTCAGAAGGCGATCAAGTACATTGAGAAGAACATCGAGAAAGACATCACATTAGAAGCGCTAGCAACGCACATGAGCATGTCTATCGCGACATTGAAACGCAGACTGGCTGCCGAAAACCTCTCTTTCTCGCACATATTGAAGGTGAAACGCATCAACCACGCAGCAACGCAACTGCGTGTGTCACAGAAGTCGATTACTCAAATTGCATTTGAATCTGGCTTTAAGAGTGCCGCACACTTTAGTACCGCGTTTAAATCGATTTACAGCATTACGCCTAAAGAGTTTCGTAGCCAAATTGCGAAGTAACGCATGGCATGGCATGGCACGAAACGGTGACAGGATTAACGGATAGAGTATTCACAGATAGAGGATTAACAGATAGAAACGGTTGTTAGTCCCAGAAACACGCTTGAGGATCGCTCTCTAATTCGGCGAGAAGCACCTCAAGCGTTTCACTCATTGGTAGCCTTTCATAAGGTACCCACACCAGCTCTTCCCCACGATACGTTGGCACGTAGAAACACCAAAGCTGAGTGTTGGCATCAAACAGGATTTTAGCAATGGGAGACGTATATTCACTGTGCTGTGAATCAAGCAAGAAGTGCGCATGATAAAGCTCAACACCGTTCTCTATGGGTTCGTACAAGCATTTGCCTAGCGCTTCTACCGGCAAATTGACATTGCGCCTAGCGCAGAGCGTTTGAACCAATTTGTGCAGACGACTGGTCGCCATTTGAGACACGGACATGAGCCTACTCCTGATATGTTGTTCTTAGTATATACCCAAGTACCTGAGAGAGGCAGAAATCACCATCGAGGCATGCGCTCGCTCAAGGCTAGAATAACACTCCATTTAACGACGAAAAGCTAACTGCGTCACCTCTTGTGTTTCAAATCGGTAAAAGCTGCCCTTCGCATATTATTGATAGCTATCCGTTTAAAGCGAGAGCAATCGATCATTCACTATGGATATCGATGCGCATTCACAAAAGTGTAACCTGAACGAAATATGATGAGCGCTGCTTTATACCGTATTTGGAGTTCAATATGTTACGTCTTTCTGTGGCGACTTTACTAGCCATGGCTCTGTCCCTTCCTTCTGCTATGGCAAAAGAAGTCAATATTTCCGGTTCTACCTCTGTTGCACGCGTAATGGATGTATTGGCTGAAGAATATAATAAAACGCATCCTGACGATTACATTGCCGTACAGGGCATTGGTTCAAGCGCAGGTATCACGATGGTGAACAAGGGCGTGGTTGAGATTGGAATGAGCTCGCGCTACTTAACAGAAAGAGAGAAAGGCGAAGACCTCAACGTATTCCCTATCGCTTACGATGGCCTTGCTGTTGTTGTTAACCGCACTAACTCTGTCACCAACCTTTCGGAGCAACAGCTGTTTGATATCTACAAAGGTAAAATCGACAATTGGAAACAAGTCGGCGGTGCAGACCAACCCATTGCCGTGGTCACACGTGAAGCGTCTTCTGGCTCTCGCTATAGCTTTGAAAGCTTGCTAGGCCTTACTAAGGTCATCAACGACCGTTTAGTATCGGACATCAACCCAAACAACCTAGTGGTAAACAGCAACAGCATGGTTAAAACCATTGTTAACCACAACCCACACGCTATCGGCTTTATCTCCGTCGGCTCAGTGGATCGCTCAATAAAAGCGATTCAGTTTGAAGGTACCGAACCAACCGCAAACAACATCGCCAACCACAAATACAAACTGGCTCGCCCTTTCTTAGTTCTGTACAAAGTAGATGGTTTGGATAACGCAGGCAAAGAGTTCGTGAAGTTCCTGAAATCGGAACAAGGCCAAAAAGCGATTGCCGATTACGGCTACACACCAGTGAAAAGCTTTAATCAATAAAACGCAAACATAAAAAAAGAGAGCCAAATCCGGCTCTCTTTTTTGTTTGAATCTTTGAATTCGATTAGAAGTGCAATTGAATCACTGAAACAACCACAGCACCAGGTCGACGCACACCTTCGATTTCTACTTTGATTTCACGCTCGATCTCAAGACCTTTCTTGATTGGCGTGATTTTAGTTAGCGTACTTGATGCACGAACGTTGTTACCCGCTTTCACTGGGTAAGGGAAACGCACTTGGTTCAGACCTAGGTTCACCACTAGCTTCGCCGTTGGGAACATTGGGTTTGATGGATCAACAGAGTCTGTCAGCTTAGGCAATAGCGCTAGCGTCAGGAAGCCGTGTGCGATCGTCGTTTTGAATGGAGACTCAGAAGCCGCTCGCTCAGGATCCGTGTGAATCCATTGCATATCTTCAGTTACAGAACCGAATTGGTTAATACGCTCTTGAGATACATGAACCCAATCACCCACGTGGATCACTTCACCCACCTTGTCGCTTAGCTCATCAAATAGAACTTGCGCTTCTGGCTTAAGCACGATCGGCTCAGGTTGAGGGATCACTTCTTCGTTCACAGCAGGTTGCTGGTGATCGCGTACTTTAGAAAATAAGAAGCTGCTTTGTGCTCGACCTAAGAAGTCACTCCAGTAATCGCGTAGCGTTGGAGACATCCAATTCATAAACTCTGATTGGTGAGCAGAAATCGCACCAACTTTGTCTTTAAATAGATTCGTGACTTTCATAAAAACCCTTAGATAAATTCAGCACAACTGGCTATACCAGTTAATTTTGAATTAGTTCACAATATGTTGCAAACACTTTCGGGCGAACACATGTTTACTCAAAGTCATTTAGTTCTTACTTTTCATAAAGATAGTAATAAAACACTATTTTATTAAGTAACCACAACATAAAGTAAATACTCTACAAAATGCTGTAACAATCGCCCTTTTGGGCATTCCATCGCACTGCTTCCGTCTTTAGGTGTGACCACAAAACAAGCAATCAGTTCTTTTTCATTAAAACAATGCTTTACAACGTTTCTGCCTCACCCTATTATACGTCCCGCAACGGAGAGATGGCTGAGTGGTTGAAAGCACCGGTCTTGAAAACCGGCATACGTTAATAGCGTATCTAGGGTTCAAATCCCTATCTCTCCGCCACATTCCAGTAAAGAGCCCGCTGAGAGATTAGCGGGCTTTTTCGTATTTCAGTGCTTTAAAGGGATTAGCCCAAATCCCTCCTTGAATGCAAGCCCAGACTAGGCGTCCCCGAACTCCCCCACATTTAGAAAGCCTGTTGAGAAATCAACGGGCTTTCGTCGTTTTGACGCTTGGAAAATTGCGGGATTTCTAAACCCCTAGTCGTGTGCGACCCCGGCGCTCCAGCAATGACTGTCCTCTTTTAGTCTCTTCTAGATTTACCTACCAAACTCGTACTTCTCGTTATTGTTGAAAATATCTGCACTTCTCCCTTTCTAAGCAGGCGTCAGACTTGTTATAACTAGACACAACATAACAATAAATCATGGAAGACAGACACAATGCCGATTCAGTTTCATCAGCTCACTGCCAACGCAAACACTTCTACCCTTTCTATTAATGATTGGCGGATTGAAACCGGGGAATCTTGGGGCATATTCAGCTCTGAGGGCGACATAGGTTCAATGCTTGGTGACTTGTTGTGTGGTGAGATAAAGCCTGAATCTGGTGAACTGAACATCGATGGTTACCGGATTGCTCAGGTATCTCTCTATGAGCAACAACGACTGCTGGAACTAGAGATAGAAAAAGACGACACCGATTTTCTCGACCGTATTGACCAAGGTAGTTCCGTTTCTCGCTTGATTTATGAAGCGTGTAAAGATGAAGCCCTCACGCAAGCTCTGATTGAAGACCTCGACTTATCGCATCTAGCAGAAAGCGGATTCAGAGTGCTATCAACGGGTGAAACACGACGAGTCATGCTTGCAAGAGCACTCGCAGTAAAACCCGATCTGGTGTTGTTAGACAACCCATTTACCGGTTTAGATGTCGCGCACCGTGCGTCATTAGCAACGTATCTCCAGACACTCTCTCAATCGGTACAAATGCTGATTACGTTTTCCCGTGAATCTGACATGCCCGACTGGATAGAACGTATTGCGCTGTTCAATGGTGGCAAACTCGATAGCACCATGGACCGACAGAGCTGGGATCAGCACCCTATCATTGCACAGATAAAAGCGCAGTCAGAAAAACAAAGCGAGGAGATGATGGCGCTGATTCGTCAGCATCAGCACTCGACGCATTTCGACAACCCTATCTTTGAGTTAAAGAACGGTAAGGTGGAATACACTGAGAAAACCATTTTCACCGATTTGAATTGGCGTATCGATAAAGGTCAACACTGGCAAGTTAAAGGCCCAAATGGCTGCGGAAAAAGCACATTACTAGGCCTGATCTTTGGTGATCATCCCCAATGTTACAGCAACGACATCCACATCTTTGGTAAAAAGCGTGGCAGTGGCGAGACCATTTGGGAAATTAAGCAGCACATTGGCATGGTGTCTTCAGCGTTACATCTCCAGTACCGCGTGAACTGCAGTGCATTAGAGGTGATTCTGTCGGGCTTTTATGACTCCATTGGACTGTATTCTCAGCCAAGCAAAAAAGAAATCAACATCGCGAAAGAGTGGCTGACGATTCTCCATATGGCGCAACACGAGAAGACCTCCTTTAAGCAACTAGAGTATGGTCAACAACGTTTACTGCTGATTGCTAGAGCAATAGTGAAACAGCCTACTCTGCTGATTTTGGACGAGCCTTATCAAGGCTTAGATTACTTAGGTCGAGTTCTTGTGAAAAATACACTAGAGCTAATCGCGAAAGAAAATCTAAGCCAACTTCTCTACGTTTCCCATTATCAAGAAGATGGCTTAGACAGCATTCAAAACTATCTTGAGTTTAAGTTCGATCAAGCGTCTCAATGTTACAAGGGGCACATCGAATAAACGTCTACTCTCTATTGCCAACCACTTCGGCATAAGGGAGTGGCTTGGCATAGAAGTAACCTTGGTGAATGTTCACCCCTAACGCTTTTAAGTGGTCCGCTTGCTCTTTTGTCTCTACGCCTTCTGCAACCAACTCAACACTTAAATCGCCAGCCAGCCTGACTATGGCGTGTAATACTGACGAATTAACACTCTCAATCCCAATAGTGTCGACAAAGCACTTATCGATTTTCAAGTAATCGACCTTCATGTGCTGTAATACGGCTAAGGCGGTTTGCCCTGTACCAAAATCATCGATAAGCACTTGAATACCGTGGACTCGCAGAGCAGCGATATGTTGAATGGCGTTACTGTCTATCAATTGCCTTTCGGTAATTTCAATCCCTAATTCGACGTTGTGTTGTTTTAAAGTACGATGAATGTTCTCAATTTTTCTTATCACATGGGAATCTGACAAATAACCAGGCGGTACATTGACGCCCAAATGTATCGGCTCTTCTAATTTAATTTTTGAGAAGTCTTCGCAGGCTTTATCCAACACAAAATCGGTTAGACTTTCTACCAACCCACTCTCTTCTGCCACAGGTACAAATTCATCCGGAGAGATAAAACCTCTCAGTTTATGCGGCCATCGAACCAATGCCTCATAACCAAAGACTTTGCCTGTTTGAGCATCCACTTGAGGTTGATAGTAGAGCTTCAATTCACGCTTTCTGATTGCTTTTTTAAGCTCAGAGACCATGTTGCGCTGTGGATCGATAAAGCGACGGACGAGGAAAATGAGGAAATAGAAAACCAATAAAATAGGAATGGAAGACAGTAAGTATGAGAAGCGTTGTTGCTCGACGTAATAGTCACTGGCCTCAATTAACCCTTCATAATCGAAACTGGTGGAGTGGTTGAGCGCAACTTCGTTCTCACCATCTTTCGTCGAATCCATTGGTGCAGACTCATCGCCAACAAAGATTGCAGTCCGCTTAAGTCTCAGGTCATTACGGTAGCCTATCGTGGCACCAAAATAGTCTCGGTCGACAATGGTGACCGCTTGATATTCTGGTTGAGCTTCACTCTTAGTGCTCAAGAACAAAACCTGATCTGGATAACCATTTACATGACCAAGTGACAAAGTCTCTGGGCGATACATTTGGATATAGTCATCCACAGGACGGGATATCGCGCCGAGCTTTGATGAACAGATAATCTGATCGCCTTTTACAATCAGCATCTCATCGATGTTACGTTCGAACATCAAGTTTTGTTGTAACACTTCACAGCGCTCAGGACGCAGCAATGCTGTGCGATTCTCAGTTTCAATCTGATGAAAGATCTCATCTGCTACTTGGATGTTCTTATCGAGAATATGGTCAAGGTTTCGTTGAATACTTTGATGCGCTAAGTAGAGCACTTCTGCCGCAACTAACGGTATAGGCAGAAGAAAAATAATGGCTTTTTTCAAAAGCTCTTTCTTTATCATTTGAATATTGTCTCTTCTGAATAAAATTAGGTAGCGAAAGAGTAAGTAATGCTTTTCTATCAACTACTTATTAAGGCTCATTACTAAAAAGCACGACTACACCAATCCATTGATTGAGTATGGTTAACAAAACACAAAGCAGCAAACATAACAATGACTTATTGATATGTGGCTCATTTCAGAGACGGAGTGTATCAACTTTCCTTACCCAAGCGCGATCCGTTAAGAGAAATTCACACAAAATTTTCCTATAGACTCTCTATTTTCAGCACTGCAGCTCGTCTGGTTCTAGCGTTTTTCGTATTGCGTAAACGCGAATGGCCTCCTATCTCAAGACAGACGCGAACCTTTGGGCTGAGACAAACAAAATATTAATAGGCCACTTTCTCACTCTATGAGAATATCCATTTCTAATTATTTTCCTTTTCTCAGCTATTAAGAATTATAGTTGTTGCCTATCCATTATCACGTTACAACACGCTCATGACGACAAACAAAGCCAACGCTAACCAAGTCAACGAAAAGGCGCTGCAGTTGCTAATGCAAGTCGCAGTTAGTCAATTCCCAGTCTCTGCGAAAACGCTCAGTGAACAACTGAATGTGCCTTTAAGTAGTCTTTACCGACACTTGAAGCTACTCAAAGAGTGGAACTTGATCGAAGAAAGCGTACATGACAAAACTTTTGTAGTTGGTCCTGCCGCCCTGCTGTTAATGCACAGCTATGAAACCGCTCAACACGGTTTGGATATGGTGGAGACCATTCTTGCTCGATTGGTTCAACAAACGGGTGAGATGGCGGCTTACATGGTGCCTTCTGGCTATCGTGCGCTTTGTGTCAGACAAAAAGAAAGTATGCAGGCGCTTCGATGCAGCTACGTCCAGGGTCAAAGTCAACCATTGCTTCGTGGCGCCTCATCTAAGGTGATGCTGGCTTTCATGCCTCAAAGCCGTTGCGAAAAAATCTTGCGTCATTTTGGGCAAGATCATCGCCTCAGCGAATGGGAACAAGAGCTTAGCACCATCCGTAAGAACGGATACGCTGTTAGTACATCAGAAATCGATCCTGGTGTATCTGGCATCAGTGCCCCAGTCATGAAAGGAAGTAAATTGATTGGCGCGGTCTCGGTGATGGCTCCGGCTCACCGAGTCGAGAAGGATAAGCAGCGTATCATTTTGCATGTGTTGCAGGCAGCGAGGGCGTTGCCGCCAGAAAGGTAATTCACCATGTTGAGCTTTTTCAAACGTTACAAACTTCATCGAGCGAATAAATCAATCCATCACTACCCTTTTTCTTTTATGACGGTATGTGAACATTTAGCCCCGATGAGTCATGGAACGTTTGAATTAGCTGATCAGAGTCTTGAGAATGCCAGTGACTGGCTTTACCAACAGCATGACCAAGGCTCTGCTGCAAACCTTGGCCACTTTTCTCATCATCAAATTGAAACCGGCGATTTTCAAGAAGCATTGAGCTTGTCTCTCTCACGTCACTCAGTACCCGTCGTTTTGTCAAATTGCACCGAGGCGATGTTATCCATGCTGCCTGTTGTGGTCAGCAACAATGACGAAGTTGGGATCATCCATATCGGTCACAAGATGAGTCTTGACCCAACACTCGAGCCACGCGTCGGTTCTGCATTCCATTTTGCCCTCTCGCGATACCAAAATGTCCGTTTGTTCTTTGCAGGCACAAGCGAACAAGACACAAAACAAGAAGCATGGGAATACGCAGAAGATCAAGGCTGTGACTGGGTAACAGACCGTGAGTTTACATTCCGTTTCCGAAATCATTTGAAGCAGCAAGTCGGCAACTATCTTGATCACTGTGACCAAATCATTATGTCGATTGATTTGGCATCACTGCTTACTAAGAATCACCTTGATGGCACACCAGCGCTAGATATTCAGATGGTGCTGCGCATGATTCGCTTGTGTTTAGTATCAGGAAAAGTAAAAGCGATTCAATTAGTCGGAGACCGAGATCGCCTTGTGTATTCGAAGCAAACTAAAGCGATTCTTGAAGAGTTGTACCAAATTGCCCCCTTGATTGACCACGCGGCTTAACTTGTTTTTAAACGGATAAAGCCACAGCCTTGTTGTGGCTTTGCCTTGAACACTCCAAATCACTCTTTTTACTTACTTTCTAACAAATTATTCCACCAAAAGTGTGACACACTTCAGCCCAAGGTATTGAACTAAGATCACATTCAAGGTCTAATGCTTACATATGAACTTGGTACAACATACGAAATAAAAAACAACCACAGTTCAATAAGTAAGCGTGATAAAAACATTCGCTAAATCATATTCTGTGAGTCTATTACTCACTTTCGCTTGGTGCCATTAAGTTCCACTAAATTTAGGACACTTGATGATGCGCTTTTTCAGCATTTTAAGTACAGCATTACTCTTCCCAGTAATGGCAGAGGCAAAAGTTTATGACCTCGCCGATATCGCCACTTTGAATGAAATCTGTGTGGGCGACACATTCAAAGTTCAGGGAACCACTTATACCTGCTCCAGTGCTATTCGTATCCCAGAAGGCGCTCATATTGAAAACTCAACTCAGCCTCAACAAACTGCAACCATCGTTGCCTATGGCAATGTCTTGCTCAAAGGGCAAAATAATATTGGCTCTGAAACAACGCCAATCAACATAAAGACAGAAGGCGCAAACCTAGAAATCGTCGTTGAAAATACAGGCCAACCGAGTCAGATATTTGGTAATTTGACCTCACATGGTCTGCTTTCTATCGAAGATACGATTGTTTTTGGTGATATCAAGAGCTCTGGTGGCAGTATATCGCTTAAAGGGCAATCAAACTTTGTCTTCGGTGATATCCATGCCTTGAGAAAAGTTGAGCTTGAGCAGACTCAGATAGAGGGCGACGTTTATGCAGGTTCTTCTAGCTCCAACATAGTAGACACTTCCCTATTAGCTAAAGACAGCGTCGTCAATGGCAACCTGACCAGCAATGGTAATATCAAGTTAGTTCAAGCAAAAGTTTGTGGTGACTTACAATCAATCGGCCAACACATCTCTTCAGAAGGTGGGCGAAACCTAATTGTTGGTAACACTAACGCATTCTCGACAGTAGACTTTAAGAATATAGATATCTTCGGAACCAAGAATTTAACGAACAGTGTTAAAGGTAATAAAGTCACCATTGATGCCATTAGTAACGTATACGCTCCGGAGTTGGCGGTAAATTCATTTCAGCAAGCCTCTCTCCAAGACACATCAATATGTGGCTTCATATACTCCGCAGTACCAGTCGCAACGGTCTCAAAAAACTATTGTGGCTTCGACGACTTAGACTGTACATATAGCAATCAGTTACCTAAACAGTGCCCGATGCCGGACGAGATTCCGATATGCGATATTAACCCCCCAACCGATGATGACTTCGACCTTGTCGTTACACCGGCAGAAGATATGGCACTAATGTGTGGTGATGAACTACCTCAGTTTACTGTAACCACAACCAATAATGGTGAAATGACGAGTGCTCACGTGTTGGCTTCTCTCTCTGATCCTAACCTATTCACCCTTGAGATGGTTGAAGGAAAGCAGAAGATTGATGACAATAACTTTATCTCAAAAGATGACGGTACGCTGATAGTCAAAGTCGTCCCTAACAACATTGATGCTATCGCTCTCGATGCAAACTATACCCTCACCTTTACCATGGTGGATGACACAAACAAAATGCAGACTGTGCAGTTTATGTTTACGCCATATATGTTCGAAGCCTACGCAGAGGACCTAAGTAGCCTTAAAGAAATCCACGTCATTGCTGGTAAATCACAGACCGTGGACACTCGCTTGTTGGCGTGTGCAACTACCGGTGAACAAGTCATTGCAACCAATTATGATGGCAAACCGCAAATCACTCATCCTCTGATCAAACCCGCAGGTGGCAGCGAAGGCAACTTCAGTTATTCTGCAGATTTTAAAGACGGTCTCTCGAGTCACGGCTTAATCACGAATGAATCTGGATTGTTCTCTGTAAAAATGTCCGATAGGTTCGAATGCTCAGGCTTCGCAGAATGTCCTGACGAAGGCTCCGTATACGTTGAAGGCACATTTGATGTGAAGTCTCGACCATGGACCCTAGCCATTTGTGACGGTTCAACCGCACTGGCTTCTGGTACCTCGAAAAGTGGCCCTGGTTTTATTGCCGCTGGAGAGCACTTCTCACTGACCGTTAAACCTATCATCTGGCAAAGCGGTGGCTCTGTTACTGGTGAAGTTAATACAAAGAGTTATTGCAACGCAGACGTTACTCACAACTTTATGTTAGAAGATGCACCCGCGGCGAACATCGTCATCAGCAGTAAACAAAAGACACCGACCGAAACCGCAAACCAATCTGAGAAGTTGCTGGAAAGTACCTTGTCACTCACTCGTAGCCATACTGAGAGTGAGAACTCTCAATACACCTTCTCCGGCTTGTACTGGGAAGAAGTTGGCAGCCTAAAGATCAAAGCCAGTTTAAGTGGCCAGTATCTTGATATGACGGTTAACACTGGCTTTCGAAATGTGGGTCGCTTCTACGCCAAATACTTTAAGGTGAGAGAAGCGGAATGGAAGTACCCGACGAAGCAAAACTTCATCTACATGAATCAACCATTTGAGGAGGTACGTTATGACGTGGTTGCCCTCAATGCGGAAAAACAAGACATCGAGAATTACGTCTATTTCAATGCCAGCCTCCGAGAACATTTCCATTTGGGTGAATTGAGTGACTACGTCGATCGCTTCATTCCACCAGCAGCGCACTCGGTCGAGTGGAACTTGGTGGGCGACGCAAGTGTCGGCACGTTCACAATCAAAAAAGCCAGTGGTAATGCGACTTGCGACAATAGCCCGTGTTGGGAGAAGGATGAGACGGATGGTCAGTATCCAGATGGCCCATTCAACAAAGACTCCAATTCAACACAGAGTGAAATCGGCCTAACTCACACAAACGTCGTCGACGAAATACACTTCTTTGATGACCGACATATCTTAGAACAGCAACCGGATATCCGCTTTGGTAGGCTCAACTTCAAAGACGTTGGTGGCAACCAAGGCATGACAATTAAAGTTCCTCTGGATGTCGAAGTCTGGCAAAACGGCCGCTTTGTAACCCACTTTGAGGATAGCGCGACCAAAGCAAATGGTGAGCATCATACTAGTACACCAATTTGGTCCAACTCGGCCCCTAACAACACTTTGTTATCCGGCGAAGGTTCGATAATCGCTGGCAGAACCTATGGCATTGTTGCCAGCCAAGTCGATTCAGCACGAGAGCAAGTTCGCTTCCATTTGGATTTGAGTAGTGCGGGGAATAACTTACCTTGGCTTAAGTACAACTGGGATAAGAGTGATGCAAACGAAGACAACCCACCAACAGTAGTTACCTTTGGTATCCATCGTGGTAATGACCGCATCATTTACCGCGGAGAACCAAATTTTATTGGGATGAATTAAAACCTTCGCCGCACAAAAAAACGCCCCTCACGTGAGGGGCGTTTTATATTTTGTTCAATTATTTAGAAGAGCGACGCGCTTTCAAGCGTTTTACCATGGCTAAGCGACGCTCTGCAGAACCTTGGTCTGTTGCCGATTGGTTCGGGTTGTTACGACGGCCTTGGCGGTTCTTGAATGCAGGCTTTGAGTTTAGCTTCTCAATGTAAGATTCACGCTGTTTTGGCTCGTAACCTGCTAGCTCAATACGGCGAATGCGTTGCTGGATTAGGTTTTCAACCTGCACCACTGTTAGCTCTTCTTCGCGGTTAACAAACGATACGGCGTGACCTTGTTTACCAGCACGACCTGTACGACCGATGCGGTGAACGTAGTCTTCTGCTAGGAATGGCATATCGTAGTTCACTACGTGTGGTAGATCTTCAATATCCAGACCACGAGCGGCGACATCTGTTGCAACCATTACACGAGCTTTGCCTGTTTTGAATTCTTCTAACGCACGACGACGAGCGCTTTGAGCACGGTCACCGTGACACACGACGGCTTTGATACCATCTAGCTTAAGCTCTTTAACAACATCGTTTGCAGTTTCTTTATAGTTCACGAATACCAAGACTTGCTTCCAGTTCTTGCGGCCGATTAGCTCAGAAAGAAGCTCTGTCTTGCGCTCTTGATCCACTGGGTAAAGTACGTGCGCAATAGTTTGTGCCGTTGTGTTTGCACGTTCTACTTCAATGCGCTTTGGCTTACGAAGGATGTCTTTCGCCAATAGGTTCAGCTGGCTCGATGTTGTTGCTGAGAACATCATGATTTGCGGGTCTGTATCCACATCCATCATGATTTTACGTACAGCATGGATAAAGCCCATATCAAGAATACGGTCCGCTTCATCAAACACAAGAAACTCGATGTTCGCGACTGATACGTTACCTTGCTCGATGTGCTCTTCTAGACGACCAGGCGTCGCAACAAGAATATCCACACCACCTTCTAGCGCGGTAACTTGAGAAGACATCTTACGGCCACCAAAGATCGCCGCAACCGATAGGTCTGTGTACTTAGTGTATGCTTTGATATTGTCCGCGATTTGCTCTGCTAGCTCACGAGTTGGCGCCATGATCAGTGCACGTGCCGTTTTGCGAGATGCGCTGCGACCGGATTCCAATAACTGTTGAATCATCGGCAGAGAGAACGCGGCAGTTTTACCCGTACCCGTTTGTGCCGTTGCAAAAATATCATGACCTTTACGGGCCATTGGAATCGCCTTCTGTTGAATTGGCGTTAACTTCTCATAACCGCATTCTGCCAGAGCTTTAACCACTTCTGGCGCAAAACCTTGAGATGAAAATGACATTGAGCGTATTCCTTAAACAAATCACTAAATAGCTATAAAAATTTTAGCGGTGCACTATACCCGAATTCCAGTGATTTATCTCACTTTTCTCATGCGTTAGCGTAAAAACTCATGGAATTACGCACCACTCGATTCCGCATTCTTAATTTTATGCGTGCTTTTCCCTTATTGGATGAAGAAATACCGGTTTTTTCCCGACTTCTTCGCTTCATACATCGCCATATCCGCTTGATGCATTAACTCATCCAAGGTGCAGTTTGTCTCTTTGGCATAGCAACCACCAATTGAGGTCGTGACTTGATGGAACACATCAGGGCGAACCTCGATCGGGTCTTGAATCAATTGAATCAAAGACGACGCGAAATGTTCTGGATCTTGCATATGTTCTTGACTGCTCAACAAAATAGCGAACTCATCGCCCCCTAATCGAGCAAGAAGCGCTTTACTGCCAAACACTCGCTGCATCACGGAAGCGACGTGTTTAAGGGTCTTATCGCCCGCCGCATGGCCGTATTCATCATTGATAAACTTAAAGCTATCAAGGTCAAGGTATATCAAGCACACCTCTCTACCCGCTTTCAAACATTGGGATAACGTCTCCGATGCTTGGCTTTGAAAAGCGGCTCGGTTAACCAAACCAGTTAGACTGTCATGATGCGCTAAATAGTAAATGCGTTGGTTGTCCGAAAACGCGCGAAGCTGAAAGCGTGCGATGAAATAAGCCAGAACAATGCTCAGCACCACACCTACTTGCATTAACCACTTACGTTCATACTGCGAGTTACAGATCTGTTTTCTCTTACTAAAATCGACGTAAGAGACCAACTTCCAAGCTGTCGAGCTGTTTTCACTCACATGGTAATCCTGAAAACAGTATGGATTGATGCGATCCACTGCTCCAACCGATTCAATCGTTATGATGCCCTCATCTGTTTCAATTTGTCCGGATAGCGTATTTCGAATTTGATCGGCTAACTCTGGGTAATCAGCGTAAATGGTTTCGCCTTGTCGATCGTCGTACATGAACGCAAACTCAGCCTCTCGGTGCTCTTTATTGAACAGATAGAAACCATCTCGATTGAGAAGCATGTAGTTCGTGCCCCTATCAAGGTTGAACAATTGCATGCCTTCCATAAGATACTTCGCCAGGTAGTTCACCACCACGATACCGCGTTTATTGCCGCTTTCATCTAGCACGGGCGTAGCTAGCCGGATCATCGGCTTCACAGGCACTTCAATCTGCCCGTGTTCCATATTCAAATCCAGAGGCGAAACATAAATCCTGCGACAACCGAGTTGAAGCGCTTCTGAGAAATAGTAACGATGACGTTTATTTTGAAGTTGCCCTTCTGAGACGACTTGGGATTGGCCATGATTAAAGTTGATTCGCACAACTTCATTGCCTTCCAAATCAATGTAGCGCAACTGGTCGTAAACTTCTTTTCGTTGGCTTACTGCTTCTAGAATCGAGCTTAACCGAGAAAGCTGTGCACTGCGCTGCTCATCCAAAGGAAGATCGGTAATCTCATAAACTCGCTTTGCGGACATAATGTCAGCCAACAATGCAGTCTCGCGGACAACCGAACTCATCACCCACTCGATGTATTGCTTCTTACCCTGTAACAACGCTTTTTGTTGCACACGAATGTTGCTCTTTTCCGCTTCTTCAGACGCAGATGTATCGTAGTGAATGATGGCACCAAACACCGCGACGAGCAGGAAGAAGATAACGACAAAACGCAGGCAGAAGAACTTAAGTTTTGAGAAAGATAAGGCAGGATTCAAGCGCTCTCCGGTTTCTTATGCAGTAAGAAAACCAGCGATTATAGTGATACAAATCACATACAGATAGATTTGTGACGATGATAGTTTTCTATCGTCTCAATAATGAAAAGCAATCAAAAAGACCCGAGCATTTGCTCAGGCCTTGTTCAATCTTAGTGGGCGTCTATTCTGAGATACCACAAAGCTTAAGTAGAATCGCTTCCAACTGATCCCAAGGCATCAACTGAGAATCAATCACTTCAAGGCGTGATTCAAAGCCCTGCAGGCTCATTTCATTGACTGAAACCACACCATTAGCAACGTTAAACGCGTAGCAACCTTGGTCAGTGTTCATCACCGCTTTGACACGTTCAGCCGTTAGCTCAGATAGCATAGAGAACAGTTGATCAAAGTTGAACGAGTATTCCGCGCCAAACAACCAACCGCAGCTGAAGTAGCCCTGTCCTTTATTCTCTTTACGGATAAACGCTTCACCCGGTGGCAGTTGGAATTGAGGCTCTTGGTGAGCATGATCATGATGATGCGCTTCAATATGAGAAGAAGCACTGCCGTGCACACGTTCAATGTCCAATACTTCAATTGGTAAGTCACCATCGTGAATCAGCTTGCTGAACACTTTCGAAGGCGTTTGATCGGTCACCCAATCGTTGAACACATCGATATCGTGGCTTGTGCACAGGTCAACTTTGCTACCAATGACCACGTCTGCGCTATCAAGCTGGTCGACAAAGTTTTTATTAGAAAGGTACTTCTCGTTACTTAGGTTACGCGGGTCCACCAACGCAATTGTTGCTTTAAGATCCACGTACGGCTGGTACTGCTCAGAGGTTAGTGTCGCAACCACTTGCTTTGGATGGCCCAAGCCCGTTGGTTCAATAAGAAGACGATCTGGGTTCTGGCGCAGCAAAGCCGTAATACCAACAGACATAGGTACGCCTGCCGTGCAGCACATGCAGCCACCAGGTACTTCTTTGATCATCGCACCTTGGTCAGTCATCATCGCACCATCGATACCTATCTCACCAAACTCATTCACCAACACCGCCCAGTTTTCATTTTCTGGTTTGTTTTTCAGTAAGTTCAGGATAGCCGTGGTTTTACCGACGCCAAGAAATCCCGTCAGTATGTTAGTAGGTACTCGATGTGACATGCTCTTCTCCGACAAGCTTGTGCTTTAATGCTTGTCCAAAGTATACGGAGAATGTGACATGCTTCAACGCTTTTTATCGCGAGGGTCTAAGCCTTTATGCAGCGCTTCCGCTTTTGTCTGTTGAGCTTGTTGGTAATAACCGAACGCATCGGCATTTGTGACACCAGAAAGGTGCATGCTGGTGTGAATCACACAAGTAAAGAACGCAACAATCGCTACAAGGATAGGAAGCAGTCCGAGGGTGTTTTCAAATTTTAAAGCGGCAATAGCCAAAGCGAAAACAACCGCAGAGGAAAGCGCAATGATCTTACTTCTATTGCTTTTCATGATAGTTCGCCTTATTTGAACGAGAGATCAAAGTGAGTCAGTATTACTTCTCCACTTCACGCCTCAACGCTACTCCTTTCATACTCCACAAAATTTGAGCGACTTAACAGATACAAAAACACCGAGCTCGTTCATCGCTCGGTGTTGGCGTAAAGACTTGAGCTTGTTGTGCTGTTTAACAAATCTGTCCGGCAGTGACCGCTATGTCAGATTCGTTATCGATCACGGCTTGAGCTAACAACGCTAACCCTTCCACAATCACATCCAATGACATCGTTGGCTGATTACCGGAAGCGTCTTGCTCGGGTAAAAGAGGAATATGCACAAAACCATGTCGAACCGATTTATCGCGTAAATAATGCTGAATGCCATAAAATAGGTGATTACACACAAATGTCCCTGCCGTGTTCGAGACTTGGCATGGAATACTTGCCTTGTGCAAAGCGCTCGTGATCGCCTTAATGGGTAGCGTGGTAAAGTAGGCGTCTGGGCCATCTAGGATTACCGGCTCGTCAATGGGTTGATGGCCACCATTATCAGGAATGCGGAAATCATCCATATTGATCGCCACACGTTCCGGCGTAATTGCTGCACGCCCAGCGGCCTGCCCTACTGTAATCACAATGTCTGGCTGATATTGCTCAATCGCATTAACCACGGTGTCGATAGATTCATAACGTGTTACAGGTACTTGGCAAATCATCACCTCACCACCATCGAGTTTTTTGCCATCAAGTCGCTTTACTGCTTCTAAAGCAGGGTTGATGGATTCACCACCAAATGGTTCAAAACCTGTCATTAACACTTTCTTCATCGGGCTATTTTCTCTTGATAGTAAAACTCAATGCTTGAGACTCGAATTTACAATAACTTAGCATCACAAGGCCAAGTATTATCGCATCGCGGCGGTGGTCTACCCAAACTTGTGACTCACATTTGGCGTAAAATTAGAGTCAGGCCCTATCTTGAACTTGCGAGGCCATGTTCTGCCGAGCAAATCCTCACTTGGTTTCTAATGGTAAGTTAGGTAGAGTACGCGACCATTGAACATCTGCAATTCAAAGAGATTGAAGACAATGAACATTGATAATCACGTTATCGAAACATTGGAAGAGCTAGAAGCTTTCCTACACCTAATTGAAAGTGGCGCGCTAGGTCTTGAAGGCGTCGCTGGCGTAGCATTAGCGACAACCAACACAGATGGTCGTCCATTTGTTGCAGTACTAGATGACAAGCATCAGCTAGTTCTTGGCCGTTGGGTTTCTCAACACGTTTACGAACACGGTAAAGACATCGTTCGTCACGGCCCACAGCGTAAGCACTAATCCTGCGTTTAATTGACAAAAAGCTCGCTTATATTGCGAGCTTTTTTTGTACTCTCCGTCAGGCATTTCAGCTCATTCCTACAATGCCCGCTGGCTTTCTAAGCTATTGTTCAAAAATAAAAAATAAGCTTGTCTGCATGGTAAACAGTCGTGACATTTCGCTGACAAAGCAAGCTGGAAAATTCCTAGAATTTATCTCGGAGGCGATTTCTAATTGTCGTTTCCGGACACCATCGCAGAGCAGTTTTCCTACTCGCTCTGTTTGCCCCGTTTAGCCCGCTTGACAGCCTTGGGTTACACGGGGCTTTTTTATTTCTTACCGTGTAAATTGCTGTTGGGCAGAAACACGTTAGAGAAAGTATCTTTAAGCCATAGTCGTTTATTAATTCTTTGAGCCACTGAGTGCCTGAGGTTTATAAACTAGTGAACCTAAATAAACACCTTGCTCTAAAAATAGTTTTTCAAACAATGGTAATAGTGGTCCAAGATTTTCATTTAACGTGCTTTGAGAGCTTACGCCCTGTTAAAGTTTGAGCAACGCAACACCGAAGATATCGAACATCACTCCACAAACAAAAACCTACGCATGGTGAAAATACCACGCGTTGCAAATCCCTCTTGAGCAACTTGTTATGTGTCAGCCCTGAGCTCTTCGATGACTTTTCGGGCATCAACTAAAGAGGCGCCTGTTTCCTCTCGATAAAGCCGCATCGCTTTTAGCTTGTTACCTGATTTGACAGCATCTAACACCTGTACTGGCACACCGAAGTGTTTATCTACGGACAAACCAGAACGCTCAAGTAAGAAGTCTATCTTACGTTCCAGTAATTTATGCTTGTATTTCATCGCAGATAACTCTCCGTGACCGATGAATATCAACAACACAAAAAATACGATTAAAACTGACCACTCCACAATATCCCTCCTTAGATACTAATAATTCTAAACGGTGACTTCCCGCGTTGACGCATAACACTTATTAGACGAAACATTGTCACCTTTGGCTCTTACATAATGCACTTTTAAGCATATTGCCTCAATTGGTAATCAATAAGTTAAGAAACTTAGAGAATACTGGGCCGCAAATATCGACCAAGTACGGGATGCTAATTTGTCAATTCAATCGGATAAGTTTGACTAGGTCAGAATCTGGTTAACAAGATATGAATAAGTAAAGTATGAGGAAAAGTGAAGCAAAGCACATTGCTATAGTTTGAAAAGCTAAGTATCGCTAGTACGGAAAGGAACAAAAAGAGTCAGCCCGACAGCCTGACTCTTTTGTATGAAGGTAGCTGGTATTGCTCAAAAGATTGAAGGGACTTTGGTCGGACCTATCCGTTTGTTATTGAGCTGTTTATTATTGAGCCGTTTATTATTGAGGCTGGTGCCCCGTCTTTTTCACAAACTTTTGCATCGCCTCAGCAAACGTTGTTGTGCCGCCTTTGGCTTGGACCTGAATCACCTTGTACCCCATCTTTTCCAACGCTTGGCGTTCTGCCAAAACAGCTTTGTCGTTTTGTTGGCTACCTTGCGCAGGCTGATGGAGGTAACACCCTTCTAGCTGGCCATCTTCAACCAGTTGGTGGTGTTTCAGTGCATTGATATCAAAATTCATGTTCATTCTTTTATTTAAAAACGGGGAGATACTGTTGCAGATTACATGCGCTTTAAAGGCTTAACAACACTGTCTAAGCCTTCAATTTTTAATGCGAGGCAGAGTTTTAGCAGTTCGCCTAGCTCCCTTTCTGGAAAACCTTTTTTATCGAACCAGAGTAGGTACTCTTCTGGGAGATCAATAAGTACACGCCCAGCGTATTTGCCAAACGGCATTTGCATTCGAGCGAGTTTAATAAGGTTTTCTTTTTCTAACATATACTACGGGGTCTATTGGGATAAATCTTGGCTAAGAGTAACACCCAAGCGATCGACCCACCAGTTAATTGCATCTTTGGCATCGTCTAAAGAATCAATCATGGTTGAGAAGTCTTTGTTCCCTGCTTGACGATCAATTGCAGCAAACAGCGGTGTATCACTTTCTGAATCACTCACAAGTAACTCCACTGTCGCGGAACCTACATTGGTGTGCTCACCTGTCGTGATTTTTGATATGGTAGAAATCCCCAAGCCAACCGGCAGAATACTTGAGGTGACAGCAAGGACAGGATTCGGCGTTTCCACATTACTAACGGCAATACTCAAACGAAGTGTTTTTTCACCGGGTTGGTCGACAATCTTTTTGACGGGTGAGATGCGCGCTTTTAGTTGGTCAATCATGTATGTCGTCAGCTCGTGGATTTCTTCATCATCCAGCTCAGATTCTTGAACCACGACCATCACTCGATCAATCACTACGCTGTCGTATTCATCCATTTTCTCTTTCAAACGAGTAGCATCGCGCAAGCCTACTCTCGCCCAAACGAGATCGACCCCACCCTCTGGACCAGGACGAAAATCTTCATAACTGGTGAATTTCGTCGCACTGACGACAGGGCCACCAGCACATCCACTCAAGATGAAACCTAGAGATACAACTACCGTTGTCTTAAACAAGCGCTCAACCAATAACTTAAACATACCCACTCCTCAAATTTCGAACATACAGTTTATCATTCCATATAAATTTGGCTAGTATTTATTCACTTAATGGATGTGTTGTTGAATCACGGATTGAGCTTCCCGCAGCACAATTTCATGTTAAAGTACGCCGCTTACTGGAAAGTACTACGAGAAAAATAATGAAGTCACCTTGCCGCGCGGCCTGTAAAAACAATGGCGGGATCTGTTCTGGTTGCCACCGAACTGTGGAAGAAATCGTTCAGTGGAAAAATAAGTCTGATGCTCAACGAGACGCGATCATCGAACAATTGGTTGGAAATGATTCAACCCACTCTTGTCCTGAGTGTGGCACGAATGCGCACTGCGATATTGCTGCGGGGAAAGAGACGTGCTGGTGCTTTGATATTGAGACCAGAGATTTACCAAAGCCAGAAGCGGGACAGCTTTGTTTGTGTCGTAAATGTTTGGAGAAAAAGCCAGTCGCCTAGCCCATCGAATACAGGACATAACGGACTGGCTATCATTGAAATGAAGGTAAGTTCAGCGAACTATTTCTGCGCTAACGCTTGGGATTCAAACTTCACGCCATCCCAACCCGTCACCATAAAGTTACGAATGTTTTGATGGTCGTTATGCTCTGGGTGCGCCAACACATCTTCTCGGTAGAAACGACCAAAACACGCCAACGTTGCCTCTTTGCTTAGGTTATTCAGTTGACCAAAAGCGAAGATCTTGCATGAACCGTTGTTCTCACCTGCATTATTCTGCGTTTCACCATTCAAAAAGGCCGTTGGCGTAAACTCGTAGTTCGCCTCTATCGCTGCCATTGTCGTTTCAAATTCTACTGTCTCTGGTGATGCCGCTAGCGCATCCAAAAATTGTTTTAGTTCCATTATTCCTACTTCCTAGTGCCTTTACTTTCCCAAATAACATTGGATAAACAGTGACACATTTGTTTCATAAAAAGCCAATACAAGGGTCATAAATCATACATATATTCAGAACCTTGTTTAATAACACTTCAATCAATGCGCTATTCTTCACTGTGTTGGTGAATGAATAGATATCTACTTTAGGTGCATTGAGTGACATTGTATCCGTTTAATAAGGAAATATCATGACCACCCCATTTAAGGCAATAGGCGTATTGGCACTATCTTCACTTGCCATCGCATGTTCATCTCAACCTGACGATTCTCTCTCTTCGTTTGCAGCCCAATGTAAAACGCCAGTAGCACCTGTTACTGGGGAGACATCCATCCAAGGTTTGACCTTTATGGGAACGTCTATCGCTGACGCACCATTCGACACATCAGCAGCAGAAATCGTTCAATATGATACGTGTACTGACAAGCTTTACGTGGTCAACGCTCAAGCAAAGCGTGTCGATGTGCTTTCTATGGATGACAACGGCGCACCAACGCAAACCGCATTCATCGATCTCAACAGCGCAGGTGAAGCGGCAGGCGTTGAAATTGGTGCGGCAAACAGCGTTACAGTCTTTAATGGTTTAGTCGCTGTTGCGATTGAAAACAGCGATAAACAGGCGAATGGCATTGTTGGCTTGTACCGCTCGGATGATTTGTCACTGATCACCACCTTCCCTACTGGCGCACTGCCGGACATGGTTGGCTTCTCAAAAGACGGCAGATACATCGCAACAGCAAACGAAGGTGAGCCAAATGGTGACTACAGTGTCGACCCAGAAGGCAGCATCACGCTGATCGACTTGAGCCAAGGCATAAACCAAGCAGAAGTCACGCAGATTGGTTTCAATGAGTTTGATGGTCCACGTAAGTCTGAGTTACCTGCAGATGTTCGAATCTCTGGTCCAAATGCCACAGTGGCGCAAGATCTAGAACCGGAATACCTCACTTTTGCAGACAACGGCAAAATTTACGTTGCACTGCAAGAGAACAATGCAATGGCAATCGTAAACCCAGAAAGCAAATCGGTAGAGAAGATTGTCGGTCTGGGCGAGAAATCTTGGTCTGACTCAAAACTGGATGCTTCGAACAAAGACAAAATCATTGGCAACTTTAAGCACTACCCTCAGCTGGTTGGCCTATACATGCCAGATACCCTCGACAGTTACTCGGTAGATGGCAAAACTTACATACTCTCTGCCAACGAAGGTGACGGTCGCGAATATGGCTTCAAAACAACACAAGAGCTATGTGACCAAGCGGGCTTTAAGTGGGATGAAGACGATTACCTCGGTACAGATGAATATACTTCTGAGCAAGGCACCTGTTTAAGCCATGTTGATGAAGTGCGCGGTAAGAAGCTAAAAGTCGCAGCAGACCACCCATTGGCAGAAGCACTAAAAGACAACAAACAACTCGCGCGTCTAAAAGTGATTAAGCCTGAACAAACACTTTCTGCGCAAGACAACGTTCAAGCGTATGGTGCCCGTTCATGCTCTATTTGGGATGAAAACGGTGAGTTGGTTTTCGATAGTGGTGACGATTTCGCGACCATCGCATTGATGAATGAAGGCAAAAACTTCAATAGTACCAACGATAGCAATGACAGCGGCGATGACCGCAGCGACGACAAAGGCATTGAGCCAGAAGCGATTGAAGTGGCACAAATCAATGGTCGTCACTACGCGTTCATCGGCTTGGAGCGTCAAGGTGGCATCATGATTTATGACATCACAGACCCGAAACAAGCGCAGTTCCTGCATTACGTAAACCGTCGTGATTACAGCCAACCAGTTTGTACAGAAGTGGAAGATGGAGAATGTGCGAACAACACTTACAATCCAAAAGCAGGTGATTTGGCGCCAGAGTCAATCAACTACTTTGCTCGTAACGGACAACACTTTATCGCGGTTGGTAGTGAAGTATCGGGGACGACGTCTGTGTTTCGAATTGAGCTTTAACTCTCGCTCTTCAAGACAACAAAATTAAAAGTAAAGCGCCCGAACTTAAGTCCGGGCGTTTTTTGTTTATAACGAGTGAGCATTGTTTGAGAGTGAGATTCCCGACTCGCTCCTTCGTCGCTCTCGAGAATGACGGAAGCTAACCTAACAGTTTAGAACGATTCTAGCCTGCAAAGTGGAAAAGCTCTCTTCCACCTCCAAGTAGTACCATCACTACCAACATCATTCCGGAATCGAGGAACGAGATGTCCGGAATCTCTCTTTAATCACTCAGCTCTATTCTTCAATCGCCAATGCATCGCACTTCGAAGCGCAGATAAAGTCGTTCTTATGCAAGCCTTTAATAGAATGGCTCCACCAAGTGATGGTCACTTTGCCCCACTCCAGCAAGATCGATGGGTGATGGAATTCATCTTCTGCAAGCTCGGCAATCTTGTTGCTAAAGGCCCACGCTTGTTTGAAGTTCTTAAACTTGTAGACCTTCTCAAGTTGAGGAATCTCATCTCTCTCAATGATCTGCCAATCAGACAATTGCAGCAGCAAAGACTGTTGTTCCTCTTTACTAAGTGCAATGGCATCGATACTACAAGCTTCGCATTTTTGTTCATTCAACATGAGCAGGTTCCTTTGGTTCAAAAAGTGGTGGAAGCAATCCGGCTTCAATCGCTAGATCGGCTTGTTTCAATAAATTCAGTTGGCTGATTTGGAAAAGCTGGGACAAATCCTCAATCACGTAGTATTTCGGCTGCATGATATCGATGCGATAAGGGGTTCTTAGCACAGTTTGCAGATCGAATTCGCCTCTAATCGCGATGTCACTTTCCAATGAATAGATGGTTTCTCCCGGAGATGAAAGGATACCGCCACCGTAGATTTTGGTTTGATTACCTTCTCGAACCAAGCCGAACTCGACTGTAAACCAATATAGACGGGCAAGGTACCCTCGCTGCTTTGGTGTCGCAGCTTGTCCAAGCTGTCCGTAGTGCTCGGTAAAGGCGGCAAAATCAGGGTTGGTGAGCATGGCGCAATGACCAAAAATCTCATGAAAGAAATCCGGCTCTTGTAGATAATCAAATTCTTCTCGCGTTCTCAAAAACGTCGCGACTGGGAAGCGTTTATTGCCAAGCAAATTGAAGAAACGATCAAAGTCGATCAACGCTGGCACTGGCTCCACTTGCCAGCCCGTGGTTTCCATCAAAACACGATTGATTTCGGGCAGTTGTGGCACTCGGTCCTGGGGTAAATCAAGCAGCTTAAGTCCATGCAGATACGCGTCGCATGCACGGTCTTGAATCACGCTCATTTGTCTGGTTACCAAGTCGCGCCAAATGGCATCCTCTTCATAGCTCCATTCTACCCTTCCATCCTGATCGACGGGTTTTGAATGATACTGAGTCATTGCACATCTCCGTTAACAAATCCTTTACATTAAGCCTATCTACACTCTTTTCACCTTCCAATCCCCTGACCATTTTTCAATCAAAATCTAGGTGTAACATTTTCTTTACATTAACACTTAACACCTTGATATAACTAAAAAGCTATATTCAATCATTGGTTTGACTTTGTTGAAGCTTCACTTCAGACTGAAAACGTTAAAACTTTGTTATAGAGGGAACTATGCGCGAGAGCAACAGAGTCTGGCAGCCGACGGAAGATCGAATCGAGCAAGCCAATATCACGCAGTTTATCGAACACATTAATCGACAGGGTTTCGAGCTCAAAAACTACTCTGATTTGCACCAATGGTCTTTGGAACACAACGAGCATTTTTGGAAAGAGGTTTGGCAGTTTTGTGACTTGATTGGAACGCAAGGAAATACAATCAAAACGCAAGGTGAGAGCCGCTGGCAATCGCCTATGTCAAACCGTGATACCGTGTGGTTCCCTCAAGCACAAGTTAACTATGCAGAGAATCTACTCAGCTTGGCAGAGAAACAAGCCGATGAGCTGGCAATTTGGTTCGAAAATGAACGCGGAGATAAACAGACCTACACATGGAAAGAGCTGTGTGATGAGGTCTCGAGCGTTCAGCAATGGTTAGTAGAGTGCGGCATCAAGCACGGCGATGTGGTTGCAGGTTATTTACCGTATATGCCACAAACCGTTATTGCAATGCTTGCCACCACCAGCTTAGGTGCGACTTGGACGTCTACCTCCCCTGATTTTGGCGTAGAAAGCGTTATTGAGCGCTTCGGACAAGTGAAGCCGAAAGTCCTGTTCACCTGCGATGGTTATACCTTCAATGGCAAGACCTTCAATATGTCGGAGAAGAACCATCACATCGCAGATCATCTTGATGGGCTAAAACAAGTGTGTCAGATCGGTTACCTCAAACCGAATGTGTTTGAGTGCGACGTTTGTACTCACGATTGGCAAAACATCATTAATCAGTATTCCCCTGCTCCATTGCATTTCACTCGCGTAGAATTCAATAGCCCGCTGTTTGTGCTTTATTCCTCCGGCACGACGGGCAAGCCTAAGTGCATCGTGCACTCTGTTGGCGGCACGATTCTTAATCACCTAAAGGAGCATCAACTCCATTCAGATATCCAGCCTAAAGATCGTGTTTTTTATTACACCACTTGTGGTTGGATGATGTGGAACTGGCACGTGTCAGCCCTTGCAAGCGGTGCGTGCTTGGTGATTTTCGATGGTAGCCCTGTTTATCCGACACCTGATGTGTTGTGGGATTTAGCGCAGCGTGCAGAAGTAAGTCTCTTCGGCACTGCCGCCAAGTATCTAGAAGCGATAGAAAAAACCGGACTGTCGCCAATCAAAGATTACTCACTCCCTGCTTTAAAAACGTTGTGCTCTACTGGCTCTGTGCTTTATCCAGAACAGTTTGATTACGTCTATCAACACATCAAGCAAGACCTCCATTTGGCTTCGATCTCAGGCGGCACAGACATCTGTGGTTGCTTTGTATTAGGCAACCCTATCTCGCCTGTTTATCGTGGTGAGTGCCAGTACGCTGGTTTGGGTATTGATGTTCAAGTGTTTGACTCACGAGGTCAAAGTGTTAATGAACAGCGCGGAGAGCTCGTCTGCACGAACTCCATGCCTAACTTCCCTGTCGGCTTTTGGAACGATACAGGTGAACGCTACCACAGTGCCTATTGGGACAAGTTCGATAATATCTGGCACCACGGTGATGATGTAGAACGCAGCGCGAACGGTGGCCTCATTTTCTATGGTCGCAGCGATGCATTGTTGAACCCTGGCGGTGTACGCATCGGCACAGCGGAAATTTATCAACAAGTGAATGCTATTGAAGGCATTGTCGATTCTATCGCTGTAGGTAAAGAAGTCGATCGTAATGAGCAAATCTGGCTGTTTGTGCAGACCGCTTCGGGCACCTCGTTGGATGAAGGGCTAGTGGCAGAAATCAAATCGCGCCTTAAAACATCCTGCTCACCGAGGCATGTACCAAGCCAAATATTCGCCATCAGCGACATTCCTAAAACGCGCTCAGGAAAGTTGGTAGAACTTGCGGTCAAACAAGTCATAAATGGTAAGGAAGTTGAGAACTTAGGTGCGATTGCTAACCCAGAAGTTTTGGTGGAAATAAAGAGATATTCATTCCAAAGTTAGCGTTATGACGAATATTTAGCCATACACTCAACAAGAAGTGTGAAACGAAACCAATTTACAGAGCGTATGCATTGCAAGGCTTTGCAACCATATGATTACATTCGCTCGTCTATTCAACAAACTATATAAAATGGATGTAATTATATGATCAGGCGAGATATTTATTGCATGATGTCAGGCTTGGCGCTTGTAGCGCTAACTGGGTGTGGAGGAGGCGGTGACAGCGGTGGCTCAAAAGCTTCAAGCTCCATCTCCATGGCTGAAACCAGCTTCAAGACGGAGTCAAGCGCGTACTACTCAGCTTATGTCGAAGTCCCTTTCCGCGTCAACTACGTGGAAGGTGATGACCTGTACTACGGCGTATTAACCGATACCGGCAACTTACTTTCTGATGTTTTTTTCTACTTCAATGAAGACGGAAGTGGTTATGCATCGGTCACATTCAAAAGAGGTTATGAGATCGGAAACGGCGAAAAATCGACAACTGCGCAGTTTGCTATATGTCATGACATAAACTGTGACAAACACTATTCTGGCTCTCCAATAGATGTGACGTTAACGAATGAGGTTACTCTTGATCAGAAAGTTGAGCTTATTGTTCCGAAAATTGATGTTGCAGCTGATTACAGCGAAAGCTTTGTCTCCAAAGATGTTTCAGATGCCATCGATCTTTCTGGCTCCAATCTCTACAATCTAAATATAAATGCCGACGAAAACAGCTCGGTAATTTCATACGTTTCACCGAGTGTTTCGAATACAAACGTAAACCTTTACATGCAAATGGAAGATCCTATCTTCCTTGGTACGGGAACATTTGATACGGAAATAACCGTAAATGCGTGTTTTGATAATAGCTGCTACTACCCTATTGAAGGTAGCCCTCTAACTGTCCCGGTTAGTTACACGATCACAGATTATTCGACACCAGGCCCTGACGAAGGTTTGCCTGATACGCCTGCGGCAGGAACCGAGGTAACCTTTGATGGCGCATCTCGCCATAACGTGGTCGACTCTGCATACTCTGACGCTTTAAACGTCATCGCCGTTGTTTCAAATTCGCCTAAAAATGCGATTTATTTTTATGATCTCAACGACTCTAAGTCATATGAATTTGAACTTGGTAAGTACCCATCTTCAGTAGACGTAGATAACATAAATGGGACAAATCGTTTTGTCGTTGGACATGATGCGATGATCACAACATTTGATTACAACGCAACTTCACCGCTGAGTAGTGTCGCGTCAAATGTATTCACATCACAAAACATTTATGACCTATCTACTAATGGTAACTTCGTATGGACATTGCCCACAGACGACCAATGGGCGGGGTTGCAGATCATTGATCTAGGAACTGGGGCTGTAACGTCAACAGGTGGCTGGAATTACTATGCTCAATCAGTGCTTAAAATGGACCCATCAGGAAGTGCTTTATATAGTTTATCCACAACAGTAAGCCCTGGAGATATTTCGAGAACCGACATTACGGACGCAGCAAACCCGAGTGATCCAATTGATTCACCATACCATGGTGACTATGAGTTCTGCCGTAACTTCTGGTTTAACCATGCAGGCACATACATTTACACAGAATGTGGAGTTAGGCTAAATGCGTCAGGTGATGCAGCATTTGACATGACTTATGCAGGTAAGATCACGCTACCAGATAATGACTATACTTGGCCTTATATTGAGACAATTCAATCTCTCGATGAATCTCATAACGGCAAAGAGGTCGCAATCGCACTGGCGGGAGCACAGAATAGAGTCGCTATTTTGAACTCTTTGTACCTAACTGAAATGGAGACATTCAGCCTTCCAAATACAACCGTTAATGGTTCTAGCTATACAACGGTTCCTAAGTTTGTCTTTTATGATAAAGATGGCAAGCTAAATATTGTTGGTGATGCAACTGTTAATGGCATTTCCCATACCGTCATCATCCAAAAATAACGGCAGTTTGGAAACAAAAAAGCGAGCTAAATAGCTCGCTTTTCTTATGTTCTTTGTCGGGGGGTTAACGGCGACCTACGCCCATTAATACTGACATTGTGTGACCGTCTGATGTAACTTCGAAGACTTTCTTCGTTTCTACCTCAGTAAAGCCTGCTTTGATAAGTGCGTTTTCTGATTTCGCTAGCGTGAAGCCTTCTTTGGCTGAATCTGCGATCCAGTCAAAATGCACGAAGTGACCACCAGCGTTGAGTAACGAATGAGCAATCTCTAGAGACGTTTCGTAGTCTTCGATGAATGCCAACACTGAAGAAGCTACCACTAGGTCAAACTGACCACGGAATGCTGGGTGCTGAGCGACTAGACCACGCGTCAATGCGTCAACAACCGGTTCTACATTCTCTAGCTCTTTCTTATCAAGCTCTTCAATCATGGCTTCAGATGCATCCAGCGCCACAATCTCTTTTGCGGATGGCGACAATAATTGGCTTAGCTGCCCTGTCCCACATCCAAAATCCAATACTTTAATGCCATCAAGCTGAGTAAGCTGTTGTAACTGTGCAAACACCGACTGAGCAAATTGATCTGTTGCTGGGTTAGATTCCCAGTTCTTTGCTAAGCCGTCCCAATCTTGTGCCATCGTGGCCTCCATGTTCACTTCTTGTAACCCCCATAGATTACCGCAAAAACGCCAAAACACCATAGACTTATCTGGCGAATCCGTGTTTTTTTCGATAATCTTTCTAAGCGTTAGTTCGCGCATTCATCTACGTTATCGATTCTCATCATTTTAGTTTAGGTCTTTTTTAATCATGAACTTAACTCAAGTCGAAGCTTTTTGTACCATCGCCGAATATGGCTCCGTATCGGAGGCCGCGCGTCAACTCGACTGCAACCGTACTAAGCTCAGTATGGCGATAAAAGCGCTTGAAAAAGACTTAGACGTCGAGCTATTTACTCGTACGGGCAATCAACTCACGCTCTCGGAAGCGGGGAAAGCCATTTTTAAAGACTGCGAAAACTTGCTAGTAACCGCACAGCGAATCAAAAAGACCTGCGCTCAAGTTTCTGATGGCTTCAACGCTGAGGTATGGGTGGCGCGTGATGATTCACTGCCAGATGAATTGTGGCAAGAACTCTCGCATACGCTGAATAACCGCTTCCCTTCCACTACATTCAACCTGATTCTCGCATCCAGTGGTGACTTGGCTAACTTAGTCAGCACCCAACAGGTCGACTTTGCGTTTGGTGTCGATTATGAACGAGTGGATGATCCGCACATCGTTTATAACCCACTTGGTAAAATTCGCATGATGTCAGTCTGCGGCTTCGATCACCAACTCAGTAAAATGCGCCGCGTAACCGATGAAGACCTTCGTAATCAGATGCAAGCATTGATGGTGTACTTGAATGAAAAAGACAACCCGGAGCTACACCCCTTTTCTACTCGATACATTGGTTTCTCCAGCTTTGACTACATGCTAAATACCATTTTAGAAGAAGATGCATGGGGGGTGTTGCCAGAACCATTGATCCGACATTATTTGAGACATCAGAAACTTGCGGTGATCAAACATACCTATGGTTTGACGCAAGAAGACTACTGCATGTTCGTTCCAAACGGACAAACAGAGCACCCTGCAATGAGTTGGCTGGCTGATAAATTAAGCGAGTATTTATTCGACTTCTAAACATATTACAGTGAGCGTCAATTATATTGACAGCAGAATTTAAACTCAAACCATTGAAAAATAAAAATATATTTCAGAATTAGCATTTTATCGTTTAAATGTCACACAGTTTTCATTTGCTTAAATTTGCCCTAAGGAGAAGAATGTAAGGGTGTAATAATTTAAGGCATCTTTTATGTGTGACAGGACAAGCAAAAACGAAAACAGTATCTTAACCTTCTCAGCCCTTTTAGCATCAGGGTTTGCTGTCGGAGGCATGGTACTTGGCTTGCTTGTTGGGTCGATCGTCATTGTATTTGACGGTGTTTATTCTCTAGTCAGTCTGCTGTTAACTTTATTGTCGCTGGCAGCATCTTACTACATCAGCAAGCCATCAAAATCTATTTTCCCTTTCGGCAAAGCTGTACTTGAACCTATCGTTATCGCTATCAAAGCAGCGGTTATTCTCATTGTTGTTGCTTTCTCATTATTCTCAGCGGTAACCGCGTTAATGTCTGGCGGCCGCGAGGTAGACGCTTCAATCGCAACCATCTTCGGTGTGGTTAACGTGATTGGCTGTAGTTACGCTTGGTGGTTTATGGCGAAGAAAAGCCGTCGTTTCTCATCAGGTCTTATAGAAGCCGAGAAAAAGCAATGGCAAATGGATACGCTATTAAGTGTGGCAGTCACAGCGGGTTTCATCGCAGCATGGTTAGTATCATTAACGCCATACGCCCACTACGCAGTGTATGCAGACCCAATGATGATGGTATTGATGGGCTTTTACTTCCTTAAAGTACCATTCGATATGCTAGTTGGTGCCCTGCGTGAACTGCTAATGATGACACCTAGCAAAGAGTTGTGTCAGAGCGTTGGTAAAGACGTTCTTGAGATTGAAAAAGTGACTGAGCATCATGTAGTGGCATAGTGAA